>NC_008269.1:0-374358 GCF_000014565.1 Rhodococcus jostii RHA1
CCGCGGCGCTGCTCCCGGTGCTCCGCACCGGGAGACGGGGGCGAGTCGCTTCGCTCCCCGCCAGGGAGCCGCTGCGCGCCTCTCAGTGGGTCCATTCCCGTTGCCGTCGATCGAGTCGCTTCGCTCCTCTGAGTTTCCGAGATTAGGTTCTCACCTGCACTTTTCATCGTCCCGTTCGATCCGGTACCCACCACACCCCAACGACGCTGGGGAGGCGGGAGGGTGAGCCCGACCCGCCGCTCACTCGCCTTCCCGCGCCGCTCCATGTCATACCCACAGCATACCACCCACCCCCACGCAGCCCAAAACAATACAAAATCTCGAAACAACCAAACTTGTTGATCAACAATCGATTCTGAACCTTACAACCTGACGTTTGTGCATAACATACGTAAACACTTATTCCCCAATTGATTACTCAAATACATTGCCAATCAACAACTTTCAAAAACGGTTCGAAAACGGACGAAACCGACACCCGCGCGCCCGCCGACAACCCGGCGCCGGAGCTCCCCCGACACGTTGCCGGCGCCCCCACATCACAAACCGGGGACATGTCATCACACCAGGTCACAGCACCATTACACCCGCGGGTGCCGAGGTCGCGTCGATCCCACCCATAACCACCTGCACACCACCCAGAATGGGCAGCAGGGAATTCAGCAGTAGTTCGCGTCGCTCGCGGCGACGCCTGGGGAGGGAGCGCGTCATGGTGTTCGAGAGATTCTCCGATCAAGCCCGCCACGTGGTCGTCCTCGCCGCCGGCGCCGCCCGCACCCACCACCAGAACTGGAGTCGGCACCGACCACCTACTCCTGGCCCTGCTCGACGACCCCGCCTCCACCAGCGCTGAAGATCCTCACCGACCTTGTAACCCTGCCCATCAGCGAAATGCGTGAGCACCTCAGACGCGAACTCGCCCAGCAACCCACCCCAGGCCCCGCCCACCGCATCCCCATCCGACTCAGCAACGACGAATACACCCGCGCCCACACCGCCGCCCACACCGCCGGCCAGAACCTCGAAACCTCCGGTCCACGACCGCATCACCAACACCCTCGAACAACCCGAATAGCAAGACGTGTCATCTCTCCAGGTCAGAGCGCTCACCCAGGCTCGTGGTCCTTGCCATCCATCCACGCGATCACATCGAACACCCACAGAGCTGAGATCTCTTCGGGGAGGCCGGCCTCCCCGCGGAGCGACAGCAACCGGCGATGCAACGCGCCGTCGTCGGTCCGGAGCGCCTCCCGGACCGGGTTCAAATGCGCTCGCTCAGTGCCCAGGACCTCACTGACCACCGAGTCCCAAATCGGATACAGCCACGGGCGTTTACGGGCGATCAGCTTCGTCGCCTTCCTCTGGCCGATCCCCGGCAGCGCCCTGAGGGCGGTTTCCAGGTCCCGATCCGGGCCCACCGGGCATTCAGCGCCTCAGCCTTCGTGTCCAGGATCGCCCGCGCAGCCCTCGGTGGGACCTGCACCGACAGGAACGCCACCGCGACAAAATCATCCGCAGTACCGAACGGCCCTAATGGCAGTGAATATTGAAGTCGCGTGCGACGCAGTCCAATGGTCTGTTGACGCTCGGCTTACCGATGATCTGGCCTTCACGGCAGGTCGTCGGCTCACTGTGTGCAGGGTGGCCGTCGTCGATAGCGCGTAGCCAGATTGCCCAACAGTCCCATTTGCGGTCGTGCTTCGAGCCGAAGTAGATCCCATGAGGCAGAGACCCGTCATCGAGGACCTGCGCGTGGATCCAGCCGGCGATGCCGGTGGTCAAGATCCGGTCTTCGCTTCGGAGATATCCGATCGTGAGTTGCTCGACGTCACGGTCCAGAAGCTCCTGGGGCATTACGGCCGCAACTGCGGTGGTGCTTCGTGCACGCTCCATATCAACGAACCAACCCTGGCGCGGGAGCGTCACTTCGTGAATCAAACGCTCTTGCCGCCAGCCCGCCGCCAGTTTTCCCTGCGGCATGTGCTGGCGGTCAGCCCATTCTTCCGCCACCACCTGGGCAAGGCTTCGAGTGTCGGAGGGGTCATTGTCGAACAGATCGGTCAGCGGCACTTCGATCGCGGGTCTGAACTGGGCGATCGATTCCCCGTATGCAGCCTCGCGCGGGGCTCCGCAATAGATCGTCCGATGCCCCGCGACGTCGTAGCGTCCCCAGGACTCGGGGGAACCGTCCAACTCGCGCAGGGGTGGGTTCATCGGACCGTAGGAGGTCTTCGCTATCCGCCACGCACGCGAGCCGGTAGCGGCCACAAGAGCTAGTCCGGTCTTCTCACAAGTGCGGGTGTGAGCCGCGGAACCTAACGCTTGGACCACCTACCGGCCGCCTCTCACTCAGTCATCGGTGCCCTCGACAAAGGCCTGAGCGGCAAAAATAACATCTTGGATCTTGCCCTCACGCAACATCATCACCGGCGCGGTTTCTTCGAGCCTCGGATTGGCGCCGATGAACCAGCTTCGAGCGACACTGTCGTTCTCGGCTTCGCTGACAAGACGCCAGATTCGGTGCGCGGCGAGCAGTTTGGCGCGGGCTTCGTCTCGCGGTTCGGGCCCGTCTTCCTTCGCCCACTTGTGTGGGAGTTTTCTATCTCGCACGCCCGCGAGGGTCGCAACGAGTGTGGGCCCGAGATGGCTGTTGAGCTGGCGTGTCAGCTCGTGGATGTTCATGCGGGTGGTTTCGATGTGCCCGCCGGTCAGCAGTTCAGAGGACATGGAAGCACCTTCATTCTCAAGTCGGCTCAGGTGCAGCAGCGGCCTGGACCGCCAAACAAATGAGCCTTGGGTGATGTACTGGGATGAAGTTGTGCAGCGTTGCCGTTCGAGCGTTGTCACCTAAAGTGAAGGCCGCCCTACCCGGTATCGCGCCGAGTCACGCGGATCAGCGCTTCCCTGCGGGATACATACCAATACACTACCGAAATGCCACTCGAATGCAACCAGTTTGGTTGGATCGGCATAGAGGAACAGCTCGATCCAGGACGCTGCCGGGACCTCGTCCACCCCACCCGAAACATGTCATACCCACAGGTCACACATGCTTTCCCGCGATGCCGGCATCAACGCCTAGCAACGATGGCCGCACCAAAATAGAGCACCCAACGACGGACATGTCATCGATGCAGGAGCGCCCGCGTGATCCGCACACAAGGCGCACGCCTGGCCGCGATCTCGTACTCGGACAGGACGCACCGGAGCTACTAACCGTCTTCGTCTCCGCCGAAGACGAATGGATTCACCCGCCCGCTGTCGTGGTCTCCGATCCCATGCCGATCCCGCGGTCCGGAGCGGTGCTGTACTTCCTCCGCATCCGCACCGACTGCCCCACACTTGGAACCGTCTGCCACGCCCGGACCTGAACTCATCATCCCGCGCGACCTCGACCAAAGAACCTCACCGAACGGCACGTTCGGCACCGGCGCTGGTATCCGGGCCGTGAGAGAAACGGGCCGAACCGATATCCGCGCCGACCGGAGGGATCGGGTGTGGTCGTGCTCACCGACCACGACCACACTCCGCAGGGACAGGCGAAGCTCCACGCCCCCGTGCTGCCGAGCGCGTCGCCAAAAAATACAGCAGGTCGCCCATCTCAAGTTCGCAGTCCCGCTCAGTCGACCGCCAGGACCACCCGCAACGCGGCCGACACCGCGTCCAGCTCGCCGCGACTCAAAAACCCCACGCTCTCCCCTAACCGGGTCGGATCAACCGCGGCGGTCTGCTCCACCAGCACCACCGTGCTGGTCCCGTCGACCACCACCTCCGGGCGAAACGACGCCGTCCGCGCCGACGTCGAGGTCGGAGCGACAAGAACCGTCGACAGCGGCAGGAGATCGTTCTGCACCACCACCGCATACCGCTGTCCCCGCTGCTCGTGACCACGCGCGTTCCGAGGTGCCTTCATCCGGAACACCTCACCACGCACGCAACGACTCCATCGCCCCCAACACCCGCTGAGCCTCCGCACGATCCTCCGGGTCCTCCCGCAACGCGGCAGCCTCCGCACGCAACTTCGCCTCCTGACGCCGCCGTGCAGCATCGAGAATCGCACCCCGAATCGCACTCGACTTCGTCTCACCCCCCGCGGTGAGAACGGCCAGCGCCTTCTCCATCTCCGCATCCAACCGGACAGTCGTCGTACCCATACCCCAAGAATACGCCATGTAACACAGATCGGTATTACCAAGTGAGTGTGGTGGCGCGCCGCCATCAACCGTCCCCAATCCGAGTAACACGCCTGACAGGCTGAAAAGTAACGCCTGATACATTCTCCTGGTGGACGAAGGAGAGGAGAAGCCGACCCGCTGGCTGATAGCGCTGGTCAAGCTGCCCGCGGAGCCGTCGCGGCACCGGGTGGCGGTCTGGCGGGAACTGCGGAAGGTCGGCGCCCTCTCGTTGGGTCAGGGAACCTGGGCGGTGCCGAACGTCCCCGCCTTCACCGCCGGCATCGAGCGCACCACCGAACTGGTCGAGCGCGCGGCGGGCGAGATCATCTTCCTGCACGCCACCGGTGCCAGCGCCGCAGACGCCGCCCGATTCGAGGCGATGTTCACCGCCGCCCGGGAGGACGACTGGGCCGAATTCCTGTCCGACTGCGGAAAATACGAAGCGGAACTGGACAAGGAGATCCGGATCCGGAAGTTCACCCTCGCCGAACTCGAAGAAGAAGAACAGAGCCTCGAGCGCCTGCGGCGGTGGCACCGCGACCTGAAGGGCCGCGATGTGTTCGGCGCGCACCACGCCGACGAGGCCACAGCGAGGCTGCAGCGCTGCACGCTGCGGTTCGAGGACTACGCCGAGCGGGTCATCGCCGCGCTGCACGCCCCCGAGCCGCCATCCGATGTGGGCGGCCGGCGGTGACGGACTCCAATACGGAGGAGACACACGTCCGGTGGCGAAGGTGGCCGCTGTATGCGGCCGGCTTCACCACCGCGTTCGGAGCGCACGCCGTCGCAGCGAACCTCGCCTTCGACCTCGAGGATCTGGGCAGCTCGCTGCTCTACCTCGGCGTCCTGCTGGCCCTGTACGACGGCGCCGAGGTGCTGCTCAAACCCGTTTTCGGGACCCTCGCCGACCGGATCGGTGCCCGACCGGTCCTGCTCGGCGGGCTGATCGGATTCGCCGCCGCCTCGGCGGTGTTCGTCATCGTCGACGACTCGGACGGGTTGTGGTTGGCCCGGCTCGGGCAGGGCGGCGCCGCATCCGCGTTCTCCCCGGCAGCCAGTGCGCTGGTCGCCCGGATGACCCCGACGGCCAAGCACGGCACAGCATTCGGAACGTACGGGTTCTACAAGAGCCTCGGCTACACCCTCGGTCCGCTGCTCGGTGGGGCCCTGGTATGGGTCGGTGGCCTCACCCTGCTGTTCGCGGTGATGACCGCGCTCGCGGTCGCGGTCGCCGGGTGGGCGATGGGCGTGGTGCCCGCCCTTCCGCCTCTGCCGCGGACCCGTCAGACGGTCGTGGACTTGGCGCACCGACTAACCGATCGACGTTTCCTACGCCCCACCGCCGCACTGGCGGTCGCGACGGCGGCGTTGTCCGTCGGGGTGGGGTTCCTTCCGGTCACCGGTGCCGCCGCCGGGCTCGGCTCGATCGCGACCGGGGCGGCGGTGTCGGTTCTCGCAGCCTGCGCCGCCGTGGTGCAACCCCGGGCCGGCCGGGCACTCGATGCCGGCCACCTCTCAGCGGGGTCCGGGACGGCAGTCGGTTTGCTGCTCACCGCCGCCGGACTGGGGTGCGCGATGCTTCCCGGGCTACCGGGAGTGCTCCTTGCTGCCGTCGCGATCGGCACCGGAACGGGGCTGATCACACCGCTGGCGTTCGCGTCGCTGGCGGGTTCGACCCCTCAGGAGCGGATGGGGCAGACCATGGGCGCAGCGGAAGTCGGCCGCGAGCTCGGCGACGCCGGAGGGCCACTCCTGGTCGCGGGCGCCGCGGCGGCCGCCTCACTCACCGCCGGGTTCGCAGTCCTGGCCGCGCTCACCCTGACCGCCGGCGCCGCAACAACCGCCACCAGCAGACCGACCCCACCCGCACCCGGTCCCCACCACCGATGACAGACGAAAAATGGTGACGAAATGATCAGCCATAGAGCGACATTCAACGAATCGCAGATCGATGGCACCTGGTACACCGATGTGACCACGTTCGCCCGGAACACGCACTTGCTCAATACGTCGATGGTCGACGACTCCAGCCTCGGGATGACACTGTTCTCGGTGTCATTCCTCACCGCTGCCCACCGGCCGCCGGCTACAGCGTCCCCAGCAATCACGCCGCCGTCGCCGCGATGGCCGCGGCACTGTTCCTGATCGATCGGCGACTCGGACTGCTCGCCGCCGCGGCCGCCGCGGTCATGGGATTCTCTCGCGTCTAAGTCGGCGCCCACCACCCGCACGATGTGCTCGCCGTTACCTGGTGTGCAATCCCGCGACCGCTTGCGTGAGGTTCGCCGCGGTACGGCCGACCGCGGGGAGGTCTTCGCGGTCGGCCGCCTGCCGCACCTGCTCGAGGGCGGTGTCCACATCCTCGGTTTCCTCGACCCCGGGCCGGGTGCGCTCCCAGACCCGATCCAGCGCCGCCGTATCACCCCGGACCGAACCGGTGTCGGCGGCGGCGACATCGACCGGAAGCTGGCGTGCCCACAGTGCGAGACGGGCCAGGTCGACGTCGATCACCCGCTGGTGCAGCAGCCGCAGGTCGAGCTCGTTCTGGGCGACGCGCTGCGCAGCCGATTGTGCGGACCCCCAATCCCGATCGCCGACGGCGCGGGTGAGGGTGTCGATGTCGCGTTGCATCTGCAGCTCCGTCTGAGGCGGAATGCCCACGGTACGCACCGAATCCCATGCCCGATCGAGTGCCGTGGCGGCCTGCCTCGCGCGTTCGGAGTCGGCGGCCGCGACCGCCCCGAAAACATCGCCGACGGCGATTGACAGCGCGCCGAACTCCGGCGGAGCCGGACCCGGCCGAGTGTCGGTGGGCGAGGCCAGCGACACCGCATCGAGGTCACCAGCGGGGCTTCCGGTGGAGAATTCGCCGTATCCGGGGGCGAAGACCTTTCCCTCCCGTGTCCCGTCCATGTGCACCTCGCTGACTTCTATGGCGCCGCCGATGTTTCCGCTGGGGCCGGCGACATCCTGGTCGATCTTCTCGACGCGGACCTCCTCGAACACCACCTTCGGGGCGTTCTCCGGGCGGTACACGTCACCGGCGCGCGGCTGCGCCGGCATGATCATCGCGGCCGGTGTCTGGTCGCCGACCATCCAGGTCCCCTCGGTGTCGGCGACGCTCCCGTTCTCGAAGTTGACAACGTCCTCGCCGAAGTACCACACCGACCCGTCGTCGGCCTGGGCGAACCAGTCGATCGCCACCTCGTGGATGCGCCCGTCCAGGTAGGCGACGTACTGGACGATCACCGTCTCGACCGGCGTGCCGCGCCATTGTCTTGGTCCCGGGCAGCCGGGTCACCTCGGTGCGCAGCGGCTCGCCGCCCACCTGACCGCCGTAGATCGCCTGCGTGAGCGCGCTCGTCGGATGCAGCCGGTTCGTGATCGAGGTCGGTGCGGCGAAGGTCGGTGTGCCGAGGTCGACGCGCGCAGTGTCCGATGCGAGGGGCAGACAGTCGTCGGTCGGGTCGCCGGATTCGTCGACGACCCTGATGCGCAGTCCGCGGGGGCGGAGTCGTTGCCGCACGCGGCCGGGGCGACACCGATCACCGCGCAGAGCGACATCGCGACGAGGCGGCGCACGGGGCCGGTGTTCATCCCGGGGCCCTTTCAGTTGCCGTCGTTGTCGGGTACGCCGTGTCCGTCGTCGGTGCCCGGCCCGTCGGTCTTGGTGCCGACGACGGTGAAGTTCTGGTCCAGTTGGACGTCGACCTGGTTGCCGTCGGGCAGGGTCACCTCCACCTCGTAGAGGCTCTCCTCGTCGCCGATCTCGGTGCCGGTGACGGTTCCGCCACCGGTGTGCGCCAGGGCGGCGGCGCTGGCCTTCGTGAGGGCGTCCCCGGTGATGGGGGTTTCCTGGTCACCACTCGAGGCCACCGCGACACCCGTTCCGATCGCGACCGCGACGCCCACGGCGGCCGCCGCAAGTCGGACGTGTTTGATCCTCATCGCATAACTTCCTTCGCTGAAACTCCTCGTGCGATCAAGGCTGGCCCCGGCCACCTGACGGCAGCCTGAACGCTCGTCGAAACATGTTCAGCCATCGCCCGCGGGCAATATCACCTCGACGCGCACGCCGCCGAGCGGCGATTCGGAAATCGACACCGACCCGCCGTGTGCCCGGACTATCTCGTCGACGATGGCCAGGCCCAGACCGCTGCCGCCGGTGTCGCGGGAGCGCGCGGCATCGAGCCGGACGAACCGCTCGAGCACCCGCCGCCGTTCGGGTTCCGGGATTCCCGGTCCGTCGTCGTCGACCGTCAACAGCACGCCGCTGCCCCGCTCGGCGAGCGTGAAGTCGATCCGGCTCTGTGCGTGCCGGGCGGCGTTGGCTCCGAGGTTGCGGAGGACGATGCCGAGTGCCTCGGCATCGCCGTGCACCCGTGCCGCCGTCACGGCCGCCGTGTCGACTCGCAGGGAGGTGGTCGCGCGAAGCCGGCGCGCCTCGTCGAAGACGAGGTCGTCGACATCGACCGGCGCACTCGGCGGACGGACGTGTTCGTCCGCGCGGGCCAGCAGCAGCAGGTCCTCGACGAGGTGCTGCATCCGCAGGTCCTCGGCGAGCACCACCTCGGCCAGCTCCTCGGTGGTGGTTCGGTCCGGATGCGCGAGCGCGACCTCCGCGTGCTGGCGGATCGTGGTGATCGGTGAGCGCAGCTCGTGCGAGGCGTCGGAAACGAAGCGCCGCTGACTGTTTCGGGCACGCTCGAGGCGGGCCAGCATCCGGTTCATGGTCGCCGCCAATCGCCCGATCTCGTCGTCGGTCCCGGGCTGCGGTACCCGGTGGTGCAGGTGTGCGGCCGAGACCTCGTCGACCTCACGCCGGATCGCCTCGACCGGCGCGAGCGCTCTGCCCACCGTCAGCCAGGTCGTGCCCGCCACCACCAACAGCAGTATCGGCAGTCCGACGATCAGCAGCCTGGTGATCAGGCTCGTGGTGTCGAAGACGCCGATCAACGCCCTGGCCACCACCACCGTCCGCGGCCCGGCGGGGGTCTGCGCACCCGCCGCGACCGCGACGAACGGGTCGTCGTCGAGCGGTGTCACGACCCGCGCGGACTCGTCCGGCTCCAGTCGCACCACCGCGGCTTCGCCGGTGACGTTGCGGCTCGAGGCGAGCACCTCGCCGTCCGGGCCGAGCACCTGAATCAGCTGCTCATCGCTGCCGGCGACCTCCAATGTCGGCGGTCGACCGGATTCGAGTTGACGCGCCACCTCGTGTGCCTGCGCCCAGGCCGTCTCCTCGACCTCGTCGATCAGCGTGCCGCGCAGCGCCACGATCAGCGCGGCGGCGCCCACGACCAGTGCGACCGCGACGATCACGGTCGCCACCGCCGTGGTGCCCGCCCGAACCGTGCCGACGCGCGCACGTGCCCGGCGGATACGGGCGGGCGTGCGGTCAGTCAGCATGGGCGACCAGCCGATATCCGGCTCCACGAACGGTTTCGATCACCGGCGGATCCGTCGGCCGCCCCAGCTTGGTGCGCAGCCGCCGCACGTAGACCTCCACGATGTTCGGGTCACCGTCGAAGTCGAAGTCCCAGACGTGGCCCAGGATGTCCGTCTTTGGCAGCACCTCGCCGGGATGGCGCAGCAGGAACTCCAGGACCGCGAACTCACGTGTCGTCAAATCGATCTGCTCCCCGCGGCGCCACACCCGGCGGGCCGACGGATCCAACCGCAGGTCCCCGACCTCGAGCACGGTGGGACGCGGCCTCGCGCCCCGGCGCAGCAGCGCCCGCAGCCGGGCGAGCAGCACCGCGTACGAGAACGGCTTGGCCAGGTAGTCGTCGGCGCCGGTGTCGAGGCCCTCCACCTCGTCCCAGATCCCGACCTTGGCGGTGAGCATCAGGATCGGGGTCCAATTGCCCTCGTTGCGCAAGGTTCGGCACACCTGGTAACCGTTCGCCCCGGGCAACATGATGTCGAGAACGATCGCATCGAACGGGTTCTCGCGCGCCATCCAGAGGCCGTCGGTGCCGTTGTGCACGACATCGACAGCAAAACCTTCCGCCTCGAGCCCCTTGCGCAGCCCGGCGGCCAGGCGCCGCTCGTCCTCGACCACAAGTAGCCGCATCGTGCAGTCCATGATCGCAGCCCGAAACTGACTCACGGCTGAAAAATGCGGGCCGGCCAACCCCGGGCGCTGCCGGGTTCAGATCGTGACGGCACGGCGCCGCCCCCGGCCAGTTCCGGGAGGATCTCATCCCACCGTCGAGCGTGTCGGAGAATGCGGCTAGATGACCGGCCTGGGTGACGAACCCCGCGCGGTGGGAGTGCCCGCCGAGTTGGGGACGACGTTCGCGCCGCACCCGGCGGCCAGGGCGCGCCGGCGGATCGCCGCGTGCACCGACGCCCCGGACAGGGCGGTCTCGGAGAGGTTGCCGTTCTTGCGGATCGACCGCCTGAGCCCACCGGAAGTATGCGCACGGTGGGCAACTGACATGCGAGGTGGTGAACGGCAAAGCTTTGATCGCGCCGGCGCCTTCCTGGTCGGTCTTCGAGCGGCGTAGCCGAATGTGGATTCCGTCGAGCCGGTGCACGCTGACGTCGCCGCAGTTCAGGGCGACGAGTTCGCTGCGGCGGAACGCGCCGGCGAAACCCATCAGCAACACAGCGGTGTCGCGCCGGCCGTGGACCTCGGCGCCCAGCCGGTAACAGCCTGCCGAGCGGCGGTGACGATGGTGACGATGTCGTCGACCAGCAGCGGCGCCCGCGGGGTGCGCGGGCGGTCGCCCGCGGTGGCGTAGGTGCGGCGGATCCCGGACAGCATGGAGGGGGGTTCCCGAGCGCACCAGCTCGTGAGTGTGCAGGTGGGGTGTCCGGTGGCGCGGTGGCGGTATCCGATGGCGGCCACGGTCACCGGGTGCGCCGGCAGCACGGTGTGCCTGTGCGCGATGAACCAAGTACTGAACCGCCACGCGGAGGCGTAGGTGCGGCGGGTTCCCTCGGCCCGCGACGAGGACACCCCGCCGGCGATCCGGGCCGCGGCGTCCTCCGTCAGCTCCGGCGCCAACCCCCACTCACCGGTGCGGACGGCGAGCAACGCCGACACGGTGACGAGCACGGGTGTTCGGGAGCAGTAGATCGGCCTTGGCCCTACTGGCACTCGATCCGCGGAGACAGTGGCTGCCTCCACTGCCCAGGTCGGTAGCGAAGACACCGCGCCCGTAGCCCTTCACCACGGACCGCTCGCTGGCGGGACCGGGCGGCCGTCCGGCGATTCCGACGCCCGGTCGCCTACATCTCGGGTAAGCGAGACGGGTGGGAAACATGGCAAATGCTGGTACTGCCTGCATTACAGGTATCAGAGTCGGGGTCGCTGACGTCATCGTCGAGCGCCGTCAGGACTGTGCGGCTCCGCCGGCTCCCCAGACGCGGGTGCGGGTCCAGTGGGTTCGGTCGGCACCGGGTCCGGAGGGGCCGGGGTGTCGGTGTCCGGCGTCTCGTCCGATGGGGTCGGTTCGGGCAGTGGGGTCGGCTCACCCGTCTCAGACAGGAATGTCGGTGTCGCTGTCGCGTCGACGGTCGGCGACGTCGCCGGATTCGCCGACGTCGGCGACGGCGACGGCGTCGACACCAGAGTCCGACCGAGGGGCGCAGCGAGCGATGTCGAAGTCACAGAGGCGCTGACGGATTCGGTGGGAGCATCCACGACGACGGGAGCGGCCGCGGCGGGGGCCCGCACGAGAACCGGTTCGACGACGGGAACATACGCGATGTAGTCCACGGCGACGGGCTCCGGCGGTGCCTCCGCCGCGGTGGGTGGTGTCCACCCCGCAGCGCGGCGCGACGGGATGTGCGGTCGTTCGGCCTGTTCGACGACACCGAATCCGCCTCGCGAAAGGGGTTGGCTCGCGGCGATGTCGGAGGGGGCCGGGTTCGGCGCGGATTCACGGGCGAACAGCGGGACGGCGAGCAGGGCCGCAGCCGCGACGGCCGCGACGGCTGCCCACCGCTTCCGAGGTCCCGGCGTCGTCGACCGTGTCGCCGTCCCGATCGGCGCACAGTGCGACGCCGCCGCCAGGACCGCAGCACCCCGCGCCGCGGTGGTCGCGGGGTCGGGTGCGCACACGATCGCGGTGCCCAGCGCCCCGGACACCAACTCCCCCACCGCCGAAAGAGTCCCTGCACCGCCGGTGAGCACGACGACGTCGAGGTCCGCGGCGCTCACGTGGGCGAAGTGCAGACAGTCCACGACCAATTCGAGGGTCCCCGACAGGGCAGCCTGCACCGACTCCTCCGGTACCCCGATGAGGTAACGCCCGCCGAACTCCGTCGAACGCAGTGGCCGACCGACGATCGGGTCGGACCCGCTCCCCACGCCGAACGCCACCACGGTCAGGTCCAGGCTGTCGGCGCCGAGGTCGTAGACCAGCGCGAGGCCGTCGCCGAGCGGACCGTGTTCGGACTCGAGCCAGGCCACTGCGGCGACGGGTTCGGCGACCAGGCCGACCCGGGCCAGTCCCGCGCGGTCCAGTGCCGTCCGCTGCGCGTGCACGTCCCGGGCCGGGTGGACTGCCGGGTGCGTGAGCACGATCGGTGTGTCGTCCGGTGTAGCGGTCTCGGCGATCAGGCAGTGCGCGGCGGCGGCGACCAGATCCTGTCCGGTGTAGCGGAATCCGTCGCCGGCGGCGACGGCCTCCCCGATCCGATCGGTGAAGCCCGCCGTCACCCCGGCGCCGTCCGGTGGGTTGCCCAGCCGCACGGTCGACGGCGGGCCGAACGTCAGGGTGGATCGGCGGGTCAGCACCGCGTCGACGCCGTCCTCGCCGGCGACCGCGGCAACGGCGCCTGCGGTCCCGATGCTCAGCCCGAGGCCCCGTGTCATGATCTCGTCCTGTCAGTTGGCGGTGCGCAGGCGGCCGAAGATGCCGTCCTTCTCGCCGGTGGGACCGGCGGTGAAGTAGAGCGAGTCGCGATCGCCCAGGCTCTCCCCGTTGCCGAACAGCAGTCCCCACAGGCCCTCGACGGCGACGATGTCACCGGATTCGTCTCGGACGTAGTCGACGAAGGCGCCGGTTACGTCGTCGAAGGCGGCGATCCGTCCGGCGCCGCCGAAGTTGCCGACGAGGATCGTGCCGCCGAGTGCGCCGAACTCGGCGGGTGCGACGGCGACACCCCATGGAGCGTTGAGCCGGCCCTGATCGCCGAGGACCCGCACCAGATGGCCCGCCGCGTCGAACTCGGCGACCCTGCCGCGGCCGGGACGGTCCCCGGCCGCCGTCTCCTGCTCGGCGTCGAGTGAGTCTTCCTCGCCCGCAACGAATCCGGTGCCGTTCTCGGCCGCCGTGGTCGTCGCGTACGTGACGAACACCCGGTCGCCCGCGGTGACGATGTTGAACGGAGCCGGGTCGCCGGGCCGCGCCTGCTTGCCCCGGGCCGGGTCGGCGGGGTCGAGCAGATCGCCCGTCGCGAACGGATTGGCGAATCCCTGTGTGGGCACCGGCTGCCAGGTCTTGTCGAACTGACGGATCTGCGGGTCGGCCCCGAAGTCGGCGGCCCACAAGGTGTCGTGGCGGCCGGGTGCGAGGGCCAGCCCGAAGAAGTTCATGCCCGCCGACTCACCGTTGTACATCTCCTTCGCCGGGCCGTCGTGGCGGACGATGCGCCCGTCGGCGCCCTGCTCGGTCCAGCCCGAGATGCGGCCGGAATCGGTGGCGAAGAGGAATCGGGACGATCCGCCGAGCAGCTCCTGGTTGCCGTCCACGTCGACGGGTTGGCCGGTGACGACGAAGCTGTCGGAGGTCAGCGGAGCCGGATTGAACACCACACCGGTGGTCTTTCCGATGCCGGCGTCGGAGGTGTCCGCGTCCGCGCCGGGGACGGTGACCTCGCGGAGCGCATCCTGATGCAGTGTGCGCAGTGCGGGGTCGGGTGAGGCGGTCACGTCGCCGACGAACTCGAAGGAGTTCCCGCCGGCACCGACCCAGAAGTGCCCGCCCTCCCCCTGCGGCCGGATCGCCACTCCCCACGCGTTCACCATCGCCGGGACGGTGGTGGCCGCGTCGTACGAGGGGCTGTTCGCGACGAGAGTGGTGCGGGCATAGTGATTGTCGGGCAGCGCGTGGAGTGCGGTCTCCGACGTCGCGGCCGGTGTGCACGCGGTCGCCGTCGCCGCCGCCGCCCAGAGCAGCGCGGCCCACGACAGTGTCGTGCGGGTGTTCTTCATCGATGGATGCCTCTCTCGGGTGGTTCGGGAAGTTCAGTGCTCGGCGTTCCAGAAGCCGATCCACACCGCTGCCCACCAGCACAGTTGGGAGATCAGTGCGGTGGCCGCGCCCCACACCGTCAGGCGGGTCGGAAGGTGCGCCCCGTCGCTGTGGGCGATTCGTCGGCTCAGGATCAGTGCCTGCAGTCCGTTGACGGTCAGGACCAGCACGAGGACCAGCTTGGTCCGGGTGAGCGCGGAGGCCAGGTTCGGTTCGAGGAATGCGCCGCTGGCCACGAGACCGGCGAGGCCGGCCCAGATCGGCAGGTGCAGTCGCTCCGCGCCACCGATCGCCTCGGTGAGCGTCGATCGGCCGCAGATCCACAGCAGCACCAGGTAATCCGCGATCAGCACCCCACCGAAACCGAGCACCAGCGACGCGAGGTGCACGAAGAGGGCCGCGGTGTGCAGCACGGGATCCACCCGGACGTGCACGGAGATCCACAGCACCCCGGCGAGCGCCACCGCGGCCACGAGAGCGGCGGCGAGCACGATGACCCAGGAATCGTGCAACGCCAGAGGGCGTTCGGGTTCCCCCGGTGGCACCGGCAGCAGCCGCTTCCGTCCGCCACGGGGTGCCCGCCCGGCGTGCACCGGACCCCACGACACGGTGTCGGCGCGAACCTGGCGCGGTGCGAGCGGTGTGACCGGCGACATCAGCATGGGCGACTCGGCCCCGGGATCGGGGATCGTCACCGCACCCTCCGGACGACGCCGGAACCGGTGCGGTCAGCGGCCCCGGTGGGGTCGGCGGAAGTGCTGGGGTCGGTGGACGTGCTGGGGGTGTGCATGGCAAACCGGTCCTGAGGGAGAAGGGCGCGAACGAAAGTCCGCACGAGTCAACGGGTGCGGGGGTGGCGCACGCTGTCCCGGACGCCTGTCTGTGGGAGCCTGTCAGCTTCTGGAGCCGGTGCCGTCCTCGAGGAGGCGATGTGCCGGTCCGGTCACGACGGTCTCCTCTCAAATGCGCTCACAGCCGTCTCACAGGATGTAGCTAAGCCTGCCCTTTGTTTGCGGGCCGCTCAAGTAGAAATGTTTGGGAAACCGAAGTCAACTGATGTGGCCGCAATCACACCAGGCTGACACCACCCCTGACGGACTTTCGGCAGCCTGCCGACGACGGGCGTTGGGAGGCCGCCTGTTTGCCGAACCGTCACCCGGACACCGGACGAGAACCCGGCCTACGTCGAGCACAAGTTCAGCCCCGCACCCTGACCACGCCAAGCCCCGGCTGTTCATCAGTCCCCTACGCACACTGAGGAGGCCTTGCTCGACGTCATGATGGACATCTTCCGCCGCAGGGAATTGGATCTTCCATGCGACGGAGGCGCGCCACAAGCACCTCGACCGCTGAAAGATCACCCCCGAACCCCCACCGACCGAGGAGACGCCGACCCACGAGACGCCGCCTCACACGGACTCGGCACCGACCGGTTCCCCGACTTACCGACACCGGAGCAGGATCCGAGACATCCGTATCGCCCTGGTAGCCAGACGCTTCGACCACTTCGACCACTTCGACCACTTCGACCACTTCGACCACACGGTAGGTGAAGTCTGAGTGGTCATGAAGCCACGATCGGTCGTGCTGACAGCCTGCTCACTGTCTCGATTGCCGCGACAACTGATCCCAGGTCGCGACCTGGCCCTCAGGTGGTGTGGTCCGTGCTGGCTACCGGTTGCGGATCCACGCCCCACTGCGCGGCCAACGGTACGGTTCTCTACCCAGTAGTTGTGCCAGCAGGCGAGTTAGGTACGGCATGCCTTATAGACTCGGTCGGTGCCTAGCCAGTCCGTCCGTGTAGAGCGCCCCGGTGTGCGCTTCGCGCGTGAGCTGGAAGGATTCGGTGACGCACCAGCACTGATCACACCCGACGAGACGGTCACCTACCGCGACCTGGCAGAACGCGTCGAGCGGCAGGCCTCACAGCTCGGCGGGACCCGCCGTCTGGTGCTGGTCGCCGGCGCCAATGAGATCGATCTGATCGTCACCTACCTCGCGGCCCTGGTCGCCGGGCATCCGGTGCTGCTGGCACCGGGCGACAATCCCGACAGCCTCGGCGGCCTGATCGCCGCGTACCGACCCGACGTCGTGGTGCGCAGCGCCGACGGGCGCACGGTGGTCGAGGAGCAGCGTGAGCGCTCCGCGCACCTGCTGCACCCCGACCTCGCCCTGCTGCTGAGCACCTCCGGATCCACCGGATCACCGAAACTCGTCCGCCTCTCACACCGCAACGTGCAGACCAACGCCGAGTCGATCGCGGAATACCTCGACATCCGCGACACCGACCGTGCTGTCACGACGCTGCCCATGCACTACTGCTACGGGCTGTCGGTCATCCACAGCCACCTGGTCCGCGGCGCCGCCCTGATCCTCACGACTCGCTCGGTCACCGACCCCGGGTTCTGGGACCTCGTCCGAGCCCACCGCGCCACCACCTTCGCAGGCGTGCCCTATACCTTCGATCTCCTCGACCGAATCGGGTTCGACGAAATGGATCTGCCCGACCTCCGCTACATCACGCAGGCCGGCGGGCGGCTCCCGCCGGACCGCGTCCGAACCTATGCGGAACTGGGACGACGCCACGGTCCAATCCTTTTCGCGGTCCCACAGAACGGCTGCGCGGGTCTTCATCGTTGTCTCCTCTGTGCGGTGGCTCGACGGGTGGGGCTGAATATGTGATGTGGGCTAGAGGTGATGAACTACACAGGTGGAAAGTAAATGGACTGCTGCTGTTGATAATTGGCGAGGCCCTCGGGTCCGAACTCGCGACCCAAGCCACTCCCCTTGACTCCACCGAACGGCGCAGCAGGATCGGGAATGTAGTGGTTGATCCCGACCGTGCCGGTCTGCACTCGTCGGGCGACAGCTCCAGCGTGCTCGAGATCCTGAGACCACACGGTCCCGCCTAGCCCGTAACCGGAGTCATTCGCGATGTGCACCGCGTCGTCGATGTCGCCGTACGGGATGATCGACAACACCGGACCGAAGATCTCCTCACGGGCGATCGTTGCGGAATTGTCGACATCGGCGAAGATGGTCGGTTGCACGAACCAGCCACGATCGCGTTCAGGTCGACCTCCACCAGTTGTCAGACGAGCGCCTTCCGACTTGCCTTGGGCGATGTAGCCCTCGACACGGTCCCGATGCGTGCTGCTGGCCATGGGACCGACCATGGTCGCCTCGTCCAGCGCATCACCGACAACAGCACTGGCCGCCATCTGGGTGAACACATCCACGACCTCGTCGTAACGTGACCGCGGCGCCAGAATGCGGGTGCCGACGAAGCAGGTCTGGCCGTTGTTGAGCAACGTGGCACCGAACAGATCCTGAGCGCTGCTCACCAACTCGGCGTCATCGAGCACGATTGCGGCCGACTTGCCACCGAGCTCCAGAGTGACAGGGCGCAGTAGGCGCCCACAGGCCTCAGCGATGCTCCGCCCGGCAGGCGTCGAACCCGTGAACGCAACCTTGTCCACGCCCGGATGCTCGACGAGATACGCCCCGAGTTCACGGCCACCGGGGACGATGTTCACCACCCCGTGGGGCAAACCTGCCTGCTCCAGCAGCTCCGCGAGCCGGAACACATCGAGAACGGTCTCCGGAGAGGGCTTGATAACGACGGTGCACCCTGCCGCTAATGCCGGCGCAAGCTTCGAGAAGAGCAACGTCTGAGGAAAATTCCACGGCACGATCGCGGCAACCACACCGACCGGCTGACGCCGAACGACGACATGGCCACCGAACATACCGGGGCGCTCCTCCTCGAGCTGCTGGTCACGGACCATCCCCGCATACAGGCGGAGAAGCGCCCCCGGGAACCCGCCTTCAACGGCGCGCGCGGTGGAAATGGGCATACCGTTCTGCTCGCTGACCAACCGCACGATGTCTTCGGAACTCTCACCGATCGCGGCAGCCAACTTTTCGAGAGTCTCGGCGCGGCGCGAGGGCTCGAGTGAAGCCCACCCCGTCGGGTCGTCGAACGCCCGCCGCGCCGCAGCCACCGCGGCGTCCGCATCCGCGGGCGCACCCTCAGGAACGACGCCGATGACTTCCTCGGTGCTCGCCGAGGTGACCGAGATGGTCGCCGCTGTGGACGGCGCTACCCACTGGCCACCGATAAACAAAGACGTGTAGCTGATCATGCCGCTCCTCGTGATGTATTGGATGTTGGTCGACGGCACCGCGCGCAAAGCGGTGAGATGCTGAGATATTCACTACTGACAGCAGGCTTAATTGGGGTCTGCGAGAGTCCGGTGTGCTCTGCAACAGCGGAGACAATTGCGGCGCCCGTCAGCGAAGCACCGGGTCGCTGCTCTCCGTACGACCACCTCGCTGACGATCACACATTCCGATAAGGACTCACCGCGACGTCCGCACCGGGAACGCCGCCCGCGGAGTCGGCACCGGGCACGCTGCCGCACCACCTCCACCGCCAGTCATGTGATTCATGGCACAGAATGTAATCTACCTACTCGTCGGTCGTCAATAACATTTGCGTCGACGTTTCTTACAGGCGCTCGAGTTTCACCCGCTGGGGCCGTGCGTCGACCACCGCCACGCAGCAGCGGGAATCTATTAATTGAAAATGGTCAGGTGGTTGCCTGACGCCGTGGTTCGATGGCCCTGCAAGGCCGTGCTCTAGAAGGCTAGTAGACCGTCGCGGCTAAGTGTTGGGATATAGGTGGCGAAGTTTGATGCGGGCGTCGTCGGTGGTGAAGTGCCACTGGACCTGGCGTTGATCGGCGTTGGTCTGTCGTTGCCAGGCGGCGAGTTCGGCGTTGAGTGTCTCGAGGTCCTCGATGCGCCGGTCCAGGCACTGGCGGGTCAGCACCGAGAGCTCGATCTCGGCGATGTTGAGCCACGAGCCGTGTTTGGGGGTGTGGTGGATCTCGAGCCGCTGCGCGAGCGCGAACGCCTCGGCCGGCTCGAAGGCCTCGTAGAGCGATCCGATGCCGTGGGTATTGAGGTTGTCCATCACCAGCACCACCGTCTCCGCGGCCGGGTAGTCCACGCACAGTAGCTCTTTGACCTGCCGAGCCCAGTCGACCTTGGTGCGCCGGGGCTGGGCATCGACACGCCGCCAGCCGGCCAGGGGCTCGACCCAGCAGAAGATCGAACAGGTCCCGTGCCGCACATACTCGGAGTCTTCCTTCAGATCGCGCCCCGGGCCTGCAGGGATCGGGTCACGCACGTGAGCGAGGAGCTGGTAGGGCTTCTCGTCCATGCACACCACCGGGTGAGATGGGTTGTGGGGGCGGGCGTAGACCGACAGGACATCTTCCATCCGGGCTGCGAACTCCGCGTTCGCCTTTGGTGGGATGGTCCAGCACTTCTTCAGGTGAGGACGAAGTTTCGTTTTTTTAAAATCCGGCCGATGGTCGAGTGGTCCAGGTCGGGGATGTCCTCGACCAGGGCGACGTGCTTCTCCAGCAACCGCAGCGACCACCGCGCATGACCCGCGGGCGGCTTCGAGCAGGCCAACGCAATCAACCTGGCCTCGACCTCCCCCGTGATCTGCGACGGCACCGGTGGCAGGTCACGCTGCTTACGACCGATCGTGGCCTCCACGTCCCGACCGGTCTCGGCAAACCGCTTGGCCACCAGCCGCACCGTCTCACCCGAGACCCCCAACCGTGCCGCGATCACCTTCTTCTCATCCACCACCCCGACCGAGGTGTCCAGCGCCAGCAACACCCGGGCCCGCCGGATCATCGAGGCCGGATGCACCCCGGTCGTGGTCAACCGTTCCAAGAACTCACGATCAGCCGAGCTCAACGTCACCGGACGCTTCTTCTGCGAAGGCATGACAACAGTCCTGACCGGCAGAGGGGAAGGGGAAGTCTGCCGCCCCCAACCTAAACGAAACAGGCCAGAACTAAGCAGCGACACGCTACTAGGAGAGGCGTAGCCGGTTTTTGGAGTCAAGTTTGTGGTGTATGGGTCACGTTCGACTGCTTGATGTTTCAGGCTGCGAGTTGCGCTGTGGCGGTGAGGGTATCGACGGCGGTGCGGTAGGCGGTCGCTGCCGCTCGCAGGCGGCCGGGAGTGGTTGTCGGGGTGGCAAGTTCGGCGAGGCCGGTGCGCAGGACCCGATCGTGGACACAGGTGAGGAACTTCGCGGTGTCGAGTCCGTGGTCGGTGACCTGATACCGGTGGGTGCCCTCGATGCGGGCGATGAGGTTGCGGGTTTTGAGTCGGCGCAGGTCATAGGTCATCTGCCCGGCGGACACCGTGTCCGGGTCGAGTCCGCGCAGCTCGGCGGTGAGGGTGCGCAGGTCCTTGTTGGTGAAGCCGTTCGGGTGCAGCCGGAAGATCAGCACCGCGGAAAGCAGTGCATGGCTGCGCTGGTCAGCGAACCGCAGTCCCGACACGCGGGCACCGGTGGCGGTGGTGACCGGGGCGGTGATGGCGGCAAGGGCGTCGGCGCCGGTGATCGGGTCGTGGCTGAGTTGTTGGACGCGCAGCAGGCGCCGGTTGGCGGTGTAGCCGATCTCCCGGAGTGCGGGCAGATGTGTCAGTCGTTTCCCGATCTCGAAATCGCGGGTGTTGTTGATGGTGGTTTCGGTGCGCAGTGCCCGTCCTTCCGCCGCGGTGAAGCGGTCGGTGATCCGCGCCAACGGTGCGGTGGAGGCGATCGGCAATCCCAGCTGCCGATGCACGTAGCCGACCAGACCCTTGGCGTACTGCAGGCCCGGCACGTAGACGTTGAGGTACATGCGGTCGATGCACTCGACCTCGAACAGCACGTGTTCGGTGACGACATCGGCGACGCTGCGCGCTACGGTCATGGTGGGCTCCGGTGGGTCGGGCGGCCAGTAGGCCAACCAACCGCTACGACGGTTCATACACCCGATCGACGTCGTCGACCAGGGTCACAACCCCAACCGGCCGGAGCCCCCGACCCAGTGACCACCACACGACTCGTCGGGCTGGGGCGAAGCCCCGTTAGTTGTACTCGGCCAGAACGCTGGCAACCCCGGCCGAGAGGGTGGTCTCGTCGAGAATATGAACACATGGAGCGGTGTCCCCGAGTGATCGACGACATCTGCCCGCAGGTCGTCACGAGCAGGAGCGATAGTCAACTCCTGCGGAGGAGGTGGAGTCAGGCGACCTCGGACGCCGGCGCATCCGGTGACGGTTCGGGGATGATGCCGACGGGCCGTTCGAGGACCTTACCCTTGTGGAACAGCGCGCCGGCCCGCAACAACGCCACCAACTGTGGTGCGTTCACCGTCCGCCATCGGGCCCGAGCGGCCTCGATCAGCTTGTAAGCCATCGCCTTACCCGCTGTCCGCGAACGCGGGCCCTTCGTCACCTTCGTCCGCAAACGCACGGTCGCAACGTCGATTCGATGGGGTTGGTGGTGCTCAGATGCACCCAATGCTCCGCCGGGTAGCGGAAGCACTCGCAGCACATCGGCGTCGTCGACGATCTTCGCGACCGCCTTCGGGTACTTCGCCCCGTAGTCCAGTTCGAACGGGTGATCGCCCGCTGCGCCTTGTCAATATCCTCGGCGCCCACGATGTCCTTCATCACCGCCAACGCGCCCGGATGCGCCGACTTCGGCAGTGCAGCAAACACATTGGCTTACTCATGTGACTGTAAGATAATAAAGTGTCGTTTTGTGGTTCCAGTCGGGTTGATGCGGTAGGGCGATCGTGAGCGAGGTCGACGAGCGATTGCGGGAGCGGTTCGAGGTATTGCTGCCGCATCTGAACGAGCGACAGCGGCGTTTGGCTTTGGCGGCGGAGGCCCGGTCGTTGGGGCATGGCGGGGTGCGGGCGGTGGCTCGGACGGTCGGTGTCAGCGAGACCACGGTCCGCAGGGGCGTATTCGAGTTGGAGGCCGGCGAGCATCCGACGCCGACGGGTCGAGTCCGCCGTCCGGGTGGGGGCCGCAAGGGTGCGGACGCGCTGAATCCGCAGCTGGTGCCTGCGTTGTTGGCGCTGGTCGAGCCGGATGAGCGTGGGGATCCGGAGTCTCCGTTGCGGTGGACGACCAAGTCGCTTCGACACCTGGCCGAGGAGCTGACCCGGCAGGGCAATCCGGTGTCCGCACCGACTGTGGGACGATTGTTGCGGGACAATGGATTCAGCTTGCAGGCCAACGCCAAGACTTTGGAAGGCGAGCAGCACCCGGACCGGGACGTGCAGTTCCGCTACATCAACGAGCAGGTCAAGGCGCACCAGGACGCGGGCGAGCCGGTGATCAGCGTCGATTCGAAGAAGAAGGAACATAACTCGGCCAGCTGCCCACCCCGCGGCGCGAGTGGCGGCCGCAGGGCGATCCGGTGCGGGTGGTCGATCACAGTTTCTTCACCGGACCGAATGCGGAACGGGCCATCCCGTACGGCGTCCACGACTTGACCACCGACGCAGGTTGGGTCAATGTCGGCGTCGACCACGACACCGCCGCGTTCGCGGTCGCCTCCATCCGCCGCTGGTGGCAGGCCCGCGGCGCCGCCGACTACCCGCACGCGACCCGGCTGCTGATCACCGCCGACGCCGGCGGCTCCAACAGCTACCGGTACCGGTTGTGGAAGGCGGAATTGGCCGCACTGGCAACCGAGACCGGGTTGGCGATCACCGTCTGCCATTTCCCGCCCGGCACCTCGAATAGGGTCGGGAACTGGCGCGGTGACGCAGTACGTGCGTTCCGTTTCCAGCCCCCGCCACCTCGATTCCGTGCATGCGGTTCTCCCGCACACGGCTCACCGACGTCGTTCACCACCGGCATTCGGCTTCCCCCGCCAGTCCCGGAAGGGCCTGGGGGCGACGACGTTCCCAGAAAGGCTGACCAGGCCCAGATGGTCCGGGGAGGCATACGCCACCACGTGCCATCCGAAGCTGCGGGAGCGCTTGTGACGTTTGCCGATGAACAGCGCCATCCGCATCCGCACGTACTCCCTGATCACCCCGAAGCGGTGTGCTGAGTTGCCGTACTTGAAGTACGCCGCCCAGCCGTTCAGGAACAAGTTGAGGTCCTGAACCACCACCTCGGTCGGCAGCAGCAATCGGGAGCGGTCCGTCAATTCCCGGATCCGTTCCCGTGCGTGCCGCACCGCCTTGTCCGCGGGCCAGCGGGCGAGGAAGGGGAACGGCCGCCGCCCGGGGCGAGCGGGCGCGTTCACCAACCGATGATGGAAACCGAGGAAGTCCACTCCCTCGCCTCCCACCCGAAGGTGCACAATCCTGGTCTTGGCCTCCTTCGGCTCCAAGCCGAGATCGGCCAGCAGTTCCCGAAGCCGCGTCAACGCGGCCTCGGCCTGCCGCCGGGACCTGCACATCACCAGCGCGTCGTCGGCATAACGCACCAGGACCCCGTGCTCGTCCACGTCCCATGCCCGGTCGAGCCGGTGCAGGTAGACGTTGCAGAGCAAGGCGGATGCAACCCCGCCCTGTGGGGTTCCGGTGACCGGCCGACGGACCTGCCCCTCCTCCATCACTCCCGCGCGCAACATCACGCGCAGCAGCTTCAGGAACGGCTGGTCGCAGACACGTTCCTCGACCGCCTGCATCAACTTCTCGATCGGAATCGCCTCGAAACAGTTGGCGATGTCCGTCTCCACCACCCACCGACACCCCCGCCAGGACTCATCGATGAGCACCTGCAGCGCGTCATGGGCACCACGCCGGGGACGGAACCCGAACGAGCACGGAAGGAAATCCGCCTCGAACACCGGCTCCGCCACCAGTTTCCACGCGGCCTGGACGATCCGGTCGCGCACCGAAGGAATCGACAGCGGCCTTTGCTCCACCGTGCCGGGCTTGGGGATGAACACCCGACGCGCCGGGAGCGGACGATAGCTGCCTTCCTTCAGTTCCACGGCCAGTTCGTCGAGGAGGCGGGCAACCCCGTACTCCTCGACCTCCTCCAGGGTGATTCGGTCGATACCCGGCGCGCCGTTGTTGCGGCGCACCGCGACCCACCCACGCCACAGGACGTCCCTGCGCGAGACCTTGTCCATCAGCGCGTGGAACCGTCGTCCGGGATCGACCTTGGCCGCCCGGTAGAGCGCATGCTGCAAGGCACGGACCGGATCCGAGGGAGAACGTCCCCCGTCGGCGGGACTAGCCACCTGGGCACTCACCGGGCCCCTCCTCCACATCTCTACGCATCGACGAAGTAGCGGCCCTTCCCTCACCGGCGGTTATGTTGTCCGCTCGGCTCCAGCAGTACTACGGCCGCCTCTGACGCCCACCCGGCCGGCACCCACTTCCCGAGGTCATCGGTTATAGGGCACCCAGCTTCCAGCGGCACCTGCGCGCAGGCCGCCGGGCCGGGGAGGGCCTCTCCAGTTCCCGCCGTCACTATCCGAACGTTCCGCGCCCCTTACGCCGGGGAGTTCATCACGACTGCGATTCCAGGCTCTTCGCCGCTTCCATGGCCTTCGCCCTGACACTCCGGGCTCGGCTCTCCCTTGTCCCACCTCACGATGGGGATTTTCACGACGCGGCAGGCTTCGCTTGATGCTACGGACCACTCGGTTGCTCCCCCTTGAAGGGCTTTTGACGCTGGGCTTCGACACCGGGCGTTTCCCCCCGATGCCGCCAGCCTGCTACCGGGCCTCCTGGCAGTTACCCGGACCGGACTTGCACCGGCAAGCGACGACGAGCTTACGACTGACGATCAATCACCTACATGACCAACCTCCGTCTTCTGGACGCACAGTGGAACAAAATCGAACACCGGTTGTTCTCCCAGATCACCGTGAACTGGCGGGGACGGCCGCTGACCAGCCACGAGGTCGTGGTCAAGACCATCGCCTCCACCCGCACCCGCACCGGGCTGCGCGTGGACGCCGAGCTGGACACCGGCGACTACCCGATCGGGATCTCGATTGGTCGAGACGAGTTGCGCGCGTTACCCATCCACCCGCACGCCCAGTGCGGAACATGGAACTACACCATCGAACCCACCCACGCCGACGCCGCTCCGGTTCCCGGCCGCGACCGGGAACGCGAGCGTGCCACGGCCGTCGCAATGCTCGCCGACCCGCGCCTGACCCGAATGACCAGCGCCGAACTGAACGAACTCACCGCACGGCTGGCACCAGCCCAGGCCGCGCGCGCCGAGCAACGCCGCTGGCACCAACGCGGCGGCCGGCGCCGCAATGCCCCGGGTGCCGGCGGGCGACGGCTGCTGTCGGACGCCGCGGCCCTGCTGATCACCATCGTGTACCTGCGGCAGCTCTGCTCCCAGCGGGTGCTCTCGGAACTGCTCGGGGTGAATCCGAACTCCATCGGCGAAATCATCGCCGAAACGCGGATGCTGCTCGTCGAACACGGCCACCACATCACCCCGACCACCGGACTGCGCTTCACCACCGCCGCCAGCCTGTCGGACTTTCTCCCGTGACGGACCGGCACCCGACACCGCGCCGAATCGGCCGCTCCTCGAAACATTGTCGCACCCGGCTCTGACCGGCATGAGCCGCCGGCAACTGGGCGAACTCGTCGAACGCCTCGCCGTCCGGCAAGCCGCCCTGGTCGAACGACGCCGCTACACCAGCCGCGGCGGCGAACGCATCCCCGGAGGCCGCGGCGGCATCTTCCTCCAGAAGATCACCGATGCCGAACGCGTCCTGGCCACCGTCCTGCACCTGCGCCAACTCTGCACCCGCGCCGTCCTTGCCGAACTGTTCCAGGTCAGTCCGCGCACCATCGGCAATGCCCTGCTCGACGTGCGGCCACTGCTCGAACAGGACGGCTACACCCCGGTGCCGGCAACCACCCGCTACCGCACCGCCGCCGCCCTCCTCGCCGCCATATCACCACAGGAGGACGACACAACCGAATCGACTGTCCCATGACACGCAGGACGGCCCGTTGTCATTCAATGCGGCCCGTTTGGTGACTTTGCCACTATGGTTTGGCCCAAGACCTCATCGACGCCGCGACATATCCCGAAGCGATCAGCAACGCTGCCAACGCCCGGCGCCGCCCCGATGAAACCGCCACCGGGCCGGATTAACTGGCGCGATCCCCTTCCGGCAGAGTCGCAGGTCAACTTTGATGACAACCAACAGCTTGATCGTCTGCCATCGAATCAGGCCCACCCAGGTCAGCGGCGCGGCACCAGGCCGATCTATCTGTCACCGGACATCGACACATTAATTCCTTACAGTCACCATGGAACCAGCAGCGCTGCTCCCGGGTGTCGGGGAACACCTCCCGCAGCCCCGCCAGAATCCCAGTGCTCCGTCCCCGACCGCCAGCACCGGCGCCCGCATCCCACGGCGGTGGCAGTCCCGCAGCAGATCCGCCCACGCGATCGACTCGCGGTAGCCGTCGGTCAACGCCACGAGCTCCTTACGGCCGCCGGCCGCACCCCGAGCATCACCAGCACGGCACAGTTTCTCCTGCTCGAGGCGCACTTTCAGGTGGATACCCATCCAGCCACAGATGCACTGAGATCCTCGTTCCCGAGCGCGGTGGCCTCGTCCTGCCACTGTGCGGTCAGCGGGGCGATCGAGGCGGCCGACAATCCGGCCCCGGTGCCGATGAACTGCTCCAATGCCCCGAAGTCGCTGGTGGAGAGTCCGTGCAGATACAGCGGCGGCAGCGCCTCGCTGACCTGCGTGGACTTTACGTGCCCAGGCCGGCCGGCAGGATCGCCGAGGAGAACCGCTTCAGCTCGTCCGTGTCCGGCTCGAGGCGCCTGTCGTTTGACCCGCGGGCCCTTGACCCCCTTACCGCCCCGGCGGAGGTCAACACCTCGCGCGCCTGGTGGTAGCCGTTGCGCACGATCAGCCGCCGGCCGTTCTCGTCGACCTCACCGCAGTGCGTGCCGGGTGATGTAGTCGGCGTCTTCGTAGGAGTCGTCATTGTTCCGCCAGCGCGCCAACGCCGGTCTTGATCAGAATTCGGACCCCTTGCAGATCATTCTCCGGGAAGATCATTGCTCCACCCGCTCGGCGGGTGACGTAGATTCAGTGTCGCAGGTCTAATGCCAAGCTGACAGGAGCGACAGTGCCCGGAGAAGGACGAAAGCCGAAAAGGCCCCGGGGCAGGCCGCGGTTTACCGAACCGTCGCCGGAGTACGTTCGCCGCCATGACGAGATCATCGAGACAGCGGCCCAGGTCTTCCACGTCAGCGGCTACGAGGCGGGGTCGCTCGACGACGTTGCTGCGGCGCTCGACCTCCGCAAGCCCAGCCTGTACTACTACGTCGACTCCAAGGCGGAGCTGCTCTACCTGATTTTCGACCGCGCGATCTCCTTGGCGCTCGAGCGCCTCGACGAGCTGGCCACCATCGACGACCCAGCGGAGCGCCTGGCGGCCTTCATCGCGCATCAGGTGCGCATCGTCGCTGAGGAGCGGAGCCTCTTCTCGGTCTTCTTCGAGAATCGACCGCGTCTCGACGACGACTACGAGGTGCAGATCAAGACCAAGGAGCGCCGGTATTTCCGCCATTTCGTCGCGGCCGTCGAGCACGCCAGCGGCGCAGGTGTGATTCCGAAAATCGATGCGCGCTTCGGGGCGCAAGCGATCTTGGGCATGTCGAGTTGGGTCTACAAGTGGTTCGATTCGGACCACGATGATGCGACCCAGGTGGCCGGCGACTTCGTCGAGCTGATCCTCAGGACCCGTGTACAGGTCGACACGGTCTCGTTCGCTAAAGTCCTTTATCCCGAGGCTCGCCAGAGCTGATTAACTTGCGCCCCGACGCGAGAGCCACCTCGACGGTGATCGCCGAGGCTCCGGCCGCGTCGAGGTAGGCCACGAAGCGGGGAAGGAGCCGGGCGGCGTCATCGATCCGGTGTCCCAACAACCGACGCAGGCGCAGGTACTGTTCGGCCTGCTCGGCGAAGGCGCTCCCGGGCCAGGGCCCGCAGAGGGTCAGCAGCAGCGGCCGGGTGGTATTCGCGCATGCGCTGGCCGATGGTCCGGTCGGCGTGGCCGCCCGCGAGATCGGCGAGCATGCGGGCGCATTTGACGAACCGCACGTCCCCGCCGCGCCGGGTGACATGATGCCCAAGCGCCTGTGCCACATGGGTTTTGCCGAATCCGGCCCGTAGAGAATGACCGATTCGCCGGCGTCGAGCCAGCGGAGGGCGCCCAGGTCCCGCAGCATCGCCGCGGGAAGCTTCGGGTTCGCAGTTAAGTCGAAGTCCTCGAAGGTGGCCTGTTGTTCGAACTTCGCCCGCCGCAGCCGCTGGGCGAGGGCCGCGGTTTCGCGGCGGGCGATCTCGCCTCACAGAGCACCTGCAGGAAATCGAGGTGCCCGCGCTTGCCCGTCGCGGGTCTGGGCCAGCCGGGCGTCGAGGGTGTTGAGCATTCCGGTGAGGGTTCAACGTCCTCAGGGCAGCCAGCAGGCTGGAATCGTGAATAGTCCTTACGACTCCTTGGTGTGGTGGAAGTAGTTGGCGTGCAGAGGGGGTATCGCTGCACGCAGCGACGTCTCTGGCGGTGCGTTCGGTGTCGAAGGCGTCGGGCCGCGCAGGAACGCCGTCGCGCCGGCGGGCGATCCGTCGTGTTCGGAAGGAGAACGTGGATGATGACCGATCTGATGGAGTTGTTCCGGCATTGGCATGCTGGCCGGTCTCATGTGTCAGATCTCGACGGCCATGAGGATCGACCGAAAGACGATCCTGAAGAGCCTGGCTCCGGCGTTGGAGGCGGGTTGACGCTGGGCGAGGGTGGGAAGTTCGACGAGATGGTCTGGCGGGAGTTGATCGCCAGATGGTTAGTCAGGCCCCTTCCGGGCCCTTGTCGGTGGCCCAGCAGGAGCGAACCTGCAGCAGCCCGAACCCCGAGCCGACGCGCCCCACAGGTGGGAATTACGTGACGGACAACCCCTCAACCTGGGGAATTTCGTGAACGCTGACAACCAGACCGTACGACGAGATCAGGACATTTCCCACCTACACCGACAATGCAGACCGACGGCGGCTTGACTCTTACGTTGATCGGAAGTCCATCAGTGGTCCAGCGACGCCACCAGATTCGGCGACACCACCTCCGAATCATTCGGAGACAGGGGCAAGAAGTCATACCGCACTGGGCCCGAGGCCGACGCCTCGGGAGCACCTGAACTAAACGGTAACGGGACAAGGCCGTGCCGGTCCGGCCGCGGTCGTAGACCTGGGCCGAGGCGCTACACAGCTTCGCAACCGACGAGCTTTTCGCGGGTGCACGCGGTCGGAAACTGCGCCGACACGCCCTGTTCAAGGGCGTGGTGCGCACCATCCAAATTATTTTGTTCGACTAGTCGGTTGACACCTTAACAGCTGGGGTGTCACGCTGGGCACCACGCTGGACCACGGATGTGAGGAGACCGCTATGACTGCTTCGACAGTGGAGTTGCCGGGCCGAAAGATCTACGCCGAGGGCGACCCGGAGATCCCGCAGGAGTTCCGTGAGCTGCTGACGCGCATGCTCACGCACCACTTGGAGAACTCCACCAACCCGAACTACACCGAACTGCTGAATACGCTGTGGGCCAAGGGAATGACCCTCATTCCCGATCAGCGACTCAAGGTGACCTACGCCAAGCTGATGCAGCAGGAGGTCGAGCATGGGGCCATCACGGCACGCATCCTGGACGGCCTCGGGGTGGGTCCGGTCGACGGGAAGATCAAGCAGTATCTGTTCCACCTGCCGATCGACACCTTCTGTGACCTGGCCTTCTTCAACGCCCTCGGCGACAGGGTCGGCTGCTACATCGGCGAAACCTGGGACGGCGTGCCCTACGCCCCGTTACTTGAGGTCGCCGATCGCCTCCATAAGGACGAGGTGTTCCATGCGACCTTCGGCATGAACAACCTTCGCCGAATCGTCGCGACGCCGGAGGGCCTCGCCGAAGCCAACGAGAAGGTGAAAATCTGGTGGCCGGCAGCGCTCGACATGTTCGGCCGCTCGGACTCGGACTTCTCCGACGTTTACGTCAAGTGGGGGCTGCGTCAGAAGAATAATGAGGAACTCCGGCAGCAATACATTGTCGATACCCGTCCGATGCTGGAGAAGCTCGGCATCGCGGTACCGGCCGACACTGCGAATCGCCGCTTCCTCTGATGAACAAGAGCACGTTGGGAGGGTGGACGGTCGATATTCACCGGCCGCACCCCAAGATGACGGTGTATGACGTGAGCCTGTCCGGTTACCACGAGTTCTTCTCCGTGGCAGTGGGCGCGAAGTCGCTGGTGATCACCTCTCTCGAACCTGGTGAGGACGCCTACCCCGAACCGCAGGTATTCGTCTTCTCCAAGCCGTACGGATGGCGCGACGACCTCGAGGGCGACGAGGCACTGATGCAGGTGTGGCAAGCCGTCGGTGTGCAGCGCTGACGGTTCAACAGAGCAGGGAGCAGTTATGACGACCTACACAGTGCGCGGCGGCCGCAACGGTAGTCGAGTGCACGTCACCTGGACCGACGGGACGCTCTCCGGTGATCCGCCGACCGTCGACCTTATGCAAGTCGAGGCCGAATTGGCGCTGCTACACCCACAAGATCGCCTCTCATGGGCCCAGATGGTGGACCCCGAGCAGCTCCTCCCGGCCGACCCGCTCTCGGAACCCACCGCGACCTGGCGGCTGATCCAGAGTGTGTTCGACACGGTCCAGTCCGGAGAAGGTGATCTTCCAACGGAGGCTGTGGACGTGTTGGCGGGTAGATGACACTAAAAGTGACACGACGGTGGTCGTCATGAGCTCTTCGGTCGACTCGTTCACAATCCCGGTCCTGCGAGCACGAGAACTCCCGAAGGCGGGGTAGCTGACACAATGACGATCACCGCGGCTTCGCAGGCATTGGACCTGTGGGCGCTCGAGAGGTGGCTGCGGGCGCGCGGCCTGCCAGTCACCGGTCCACTTGCTGCGCAGGTCGTCATCACCGGTGGCCGGTCAAACCTGACGTTCTTCCTGACCGATCAGGCCGGACGCAGGTGGGTCGTGCGCCGTCCGCCTCTCGGCGCGGTCCTCTCGACTGCACACGACGTCGGCAGGGAGTTCCGGGTTATGTCGGCCCTGGCCGGAACTGCTGTCCCGGTCCCCTCGATGGTGGGGTTGGGCACGGATGCCCATGACGTCGCCTTCTACGTGATGAACGAGGTGCCCGGACTGGTCCTGCGCGACGGCGTTGCAACGACGACCGCGCTCCTGGGCAAGGCGTGCGCGCAGGCCGGCGAGGGGCTGGTCGACGCGCTGGTCGACGACCAGGGTGCGCTGCAGGCGGTCCTCGACTGGGAGTTATGCACCCGCGGCGACCCGATGGTGGACCTTGGTGTGTTCCTCTACTACTGGACCGAGGCCCACGACCCCGTGACGCCGTTTCTGGACCCGCCCACCATCCTGCCCGGTTTCCACAGTCGTCAGGACCTGCTCGCACACTACGTACGGGTCAGTGGACGGCAAGTCCAACGATTGGATTACTACCTCGCGTACGCGGCATGGCGCAGCGCCGTGGCCTTCGAAGGCGTAGCAGGGCGGTCGGCGGCCGGCGCCTACGGACCCCCCGATGCCGCGGAGGAGCACCGACTGGCCGTGGTCACCCGAGGACTGATCGCCCACGCCCGCGACCTTCTCGAGAAAGACGGGTCATGAACGGCGACAACGTTATTTGTCCGCTACGGGTCGATCGTGTGGTACCCGAGTCCGACGGGGTCGTTTCCCTGCGGCTGGTGCACCCGGACGGACAGCGCCTACCGGACTGGACGCCCGGCGCGCACCTCGATGTCCTGCTGCCGTCCGGACTGCTACGCCAGTACTCATTGTGCGGTGACCCTCAGGACGACACCGGCTACCGGATCGCTGTGCTCCGGGAGGCGCGCGGCCGGGGCGGCTCGCGGGAGATCCACGACAGCGCGCTCCTCGGGTGCACGCTGGGCATCCGGGGGCCGCGCAACCACTTCGCACTGTCCACCGCTCCGCGCTACCTGTTCCTCGCCGGCGGCATCGGCATTACGCCCATTCTCGCGATGGCCCGCGAGGTCAGCCGACGCGGCGTCCCGTGGCGACTCGTCTACGGCGGGCGCACACGCTCCACGATGGCGTTCGTCGACGAACTCCAGAACCTACCGAGCGGTCAGGTCGAGCTGGTCCCCCAGGACGAGCGCGGCCACATTCCGCTCGACGATATCCTCGCCGCGACGCCGCCGGACACACACATCTACTGCTGCGGACCCGAACCGATGATCCGAGCAGTGGAGGCCGCATGCGCACGCTGCTCCGCTCTCGACCGGCTCCACGTCGAACGGTTCACCGCGCCCTCGCTGGCCGAGCAGCCACCGGTCGAACCGGTGGGCGACGGTACCTTCGAGGTCGAGCTACACCGCTCCGGCGTGGTTCTCCGCGTACCCGCGAACCGGACCCTGCTTGAGGTGGTGCGGGATGTGGTGCCAGGCGTGATGTCCTCCTGCGAGGAAGGTTTCTGCGGCGCGTGCGAGACCAAAGTCCTCGAAGGGGTGCCCGAGCACCACGACTCGATCCTCAGTGACGCCGAGCGGGCGTCCTGCAACACGATGATGATCTGCGTAGGCCGGGCCCGGTCAGGGTTGCTCGTCTTGGACCTCTGATCCGTGACGCGCGCGTCCATCCCCAGAGTGAAGACTGCCGGGACGACACATGAGCTGCCATCGGTCGTCGAGTGCACGATTACTGCGCGATCGAAAGGTGTGAGAACACATGACGAATACCCACGGCGGCGCGTTCGGTTCTGCGCGGTGAGTACGCGGCTCGTGCTCGTCGAGCGCAATGGTGCGCTCGCCCGAGTGGTACTCAACCGGCCGGACCGCCGCAATGCTCTCGACGACGCGCTCATCGACGCCCTCGACGATGCCCTCCGACAGGTCGCAGCGGCGAGCTGGTGCCGGGCCGTGCTGGTGACCGGCGCTGGCACTGCGTTCCGCGCGGGCGGCGACATCGCCGCCAACTCCGGTGCCGACGTCCCCGGTGCGATCGTCCGGCAGCGCCGATTCCTACAGGTCGCCGCGCGACTGCACGAGATGCCCAAACCGACGGTCGCTGCCGTCAACGGTGCCGCGGTCGGTGCCGGTTTCTCACTGGCTCTGCTCTGCGACGAGGTGATCCTTCTCGGCTCGGCCAAGCTCGGGATGGGCTTCCTGACGATCGGGTTGCCGCCGGACCTGCTGGCCACCTTGACGGTGCAGCGTCGGGCCGGCTGGACCGTCGCGACGGACCTGTTCCATTCGGGCAGGATGGTCCCGGCGGATGAAGCGGTCCGGCTGCACCTGGCCCATGAGGTCGTCGAGGATGACGTCGTGGGTGCCGCAACGCGGCGCGCCGAGGTACTCGCTGCCTTCCCTCCGTTCGCGTTCGCTGCTACCAAGTCGCGGCTGCGCCAGTCTTTCCCGGCGACTGCGGCCATTGCCGAGCTGGAAGCCTTGGCCGTCGGGGTAGCGGGTAGGGACCCCTGAGTTCGGGGCCGCGACTGTGGCCTTTCGGCCGCGCACCGAGGCCTCGACTGACGACCGCGCCTGACCGGCCAGCCCGGTCTCGACGTGTCCTCGTCGGTAACCTGGCGTGTACTCATGCGGGTGACCTCGGGGTAATCGGTCCCGCCTGGCCAAAGCCGATCGTCCGTGCATCGACACGGGCCGGTTACAGTCGAGGTTTGCGGAGGTGCCTACCCCGAGCCTCCGCAGCGGCGACCGATCGAACCCGTCGACAGCCTGTCATCACGCAAGACGAGTCCTATATTCCGTCCTGCCCCTGAGGGTCCAAGCATGGCGTCGCATTCGGGACGCCGGAGTCACAAAGAAAGTTGAGGGGAACGGACCGTCCACCGCAGCGCCTCCGCCTGCGCCTGGCCACGTAGCTGTGTCGAATCGAATCCGGCCAGCTCACCCGTACACCGGGCGCAGCAGCGAGTCGATGTCGAGGAACGCCCGGTCCTCGATGCCGGGCAGCAGCGGGGTGCGAGGCCGATCAGGTGTCGTCGCAGCACCGCCCCGAGCTGCAGGGTGTGCCCGTAGGTGAACTCGCGCAGGAAGATCCTTAGGCGTCGAGGGGCGTACACCTACTCGAAGAGAATCGGGGTGCCGCCTGCGCGGATGGTCCACATCGTCGATGCTGTCGGCTCCGGTGAGCATCCCGCCGATGATCGAGGGTGAGTTTCCCCACCGGGTTCACCGCTCCCGATGCCACCCGCGTGGAGGCGGGGTCGACATGGGTGTGGATCACACCCTGCCGCCGGCACGAGATTGCGTTCGTCGGACACCGCGGCCCAGCCGTGAGCGTGTGCGATGACTGCACTGAAAGCGCTTTTCCTCATGTGGACAATCGCGATCTCGGCAATCTCGATTCGCTCACTGCAAGAGGATCTTTCGTCATTCACCCGCCGTCACGCTCGCTACAACCCCCACGGATCCACGCTAAGCCGTGGGTCGACAAGATCGCGGCGACAGTGTTCGAGACGCCGTCTGCGGATCCACTCCGTTGCGGTGGTCCCTTCGCCCTCGAACATCTTCTGCAGATTGCGGGGCGAGATGTTGTGGGCGCGGGCGATGAGGTGCGAACTGAGCTCCGGGTCGTAAAGCCGGGCATCGATGAAGGCTTTGATCTGCAAAAGCAAAGCAGCCCGGTTCGTCTCGGGCGGCACATTCGATTCGCAGCCGAGTTGCTCGGACAGTGCCGCCGCGAGCAGGTTGAGCACCCCGTTGGACAACTGTTGGTTTGCCGACAGCTCTTCAACGCCCCGCGGCTGTTCGGCTATGCCGACGAGGAGCTTCGAGACCAGGCCGCCGATCCCGCGCCTACCGGATACTCTCCGGGCCGTCATGTCGTTGAGGGCGTCCGGCGGCAGATGGATCAACTCGTGGGGGAACATCACCACCAACTGCGCGAAGTCCCCCTCGAAGGAGACTTGGTACGGCCGTCTGGTGTCGTAGATGCTGAAATCCCCCGGAATCAGGGCTGCCTCCCGATCGTCCTGGGTCAAGACACAGTAGCCGCGGATCTGCATCCCCAACTTCACGTAGCCCGGGTCCGAGCGCCGGATCGCATCCGGCATCCGGCACACCTCCACAGCCCCTCCGCTGACCTCGGAAACCTGCAGCGAACCGACCACTCCGGTCAGAAGTTCACCCGTGAACGTGCCGGCGGTGTAGGACTTCGCGTCCAGTGGCACGAACGCGTTGGAGACCGTCTCACGCCAGGCATCGAACTGTTCGCCGGCGGGCAGATCGTTGCAAGAAAAGAGAGAACTCACAGGCTGGTCCTTATTCAACAGAAGCCGTGCGGCGGGAAGGGCACCGCGCTCGGCTCGACGTCGATCTCCATCAGGTAGGAGGCTCAGGCGCCTCTACACCGTCCGGCCGGGCGAACAGCGCCAGTATCGCGACGTGCATCCTATGTTCGCGGGACTCGCCGATCGAGTCCGTCGGTGACATCGGAGCAGCAAGGTTCAGCCTCCCATTGGCAGCGCCTCTGGGATGGAGCTGCGTCCCAGAGGTGCTGGCCCCCGCCTGCAACGATAGGTGCATCACACGGTGGCGACGGTCCGCACGGCGCAGGGATTGTCCAGATAGCGCAGAAACTTTCGGAGCACAGGGTTTTTCGTCAACTACGTCGTGGTCAAGGTTGTCGACGGCGGCTGCCCGTACCGCCCTCGGTAGTCGACGGCAAATCGGCCGAGGTGCCGAAAACCCCAGCGATAGGCCACATCGGCACCGCGTCGTGGCGCGGATCAGCCAGAATCAGGTCCTCGTGGGAGCGCTCGAGCCGGATGTCTCGGAGAGAGGTCATCGGCGAGAGACCGACGTACCGCGCATCGTCCTGCAGGGTGTGCACGGTGACACCGACAAGCTCCGCCAGCCCGCTGACGGTCCACGGCTCCTCGGGGTGGGCGTGCTTCGCATCGATGGCCAGCTTGATGGTGCGCGGGCGGGCCGCCGGTGCCGGCCTGCCGTACGAGTCGGTGCTCAGAGATCGATGTCCTGACCGGCGACGGCCAGATCATCACCGCCACCCCAGACGGCGAACACTCGGACCTGTTCTGGGGCTCCCCAACTCCTATGGCACCCTCGGCTATTCGACGCGGCTGCGCATACAGCTCGAACCGGTGAAACGCTATGCCGCGCTGCGTCACCTACGGTTCGGTACCCCCGAGCAACTGCAGGCGGCGATGGACCGCGTCGTCACCGAACGCAGCCATGACGGCGTGGCCGGCGACTACCTCGACGGCGTCGTGTTCACCGCGCGGAAAGTCATCTGACACTCGGCACACAGACAGACGAGCGCGGTGAGGCCGATACGGACGCCCTGGATGCGTAGGTGACCGGTGGTCCTGGAGTGTTCAGGCTGTACGGCGTCGCAGCGGAGGAATCGACCGGTTGCATGCTGGGTCGAAGTGGCCGGACGCCCCCATCAGTAGGTTTCGTCTCGCCCGTCGCGGTGCGCACCCTGCGGCAGGGTTTGGGTACGCGGCTGTCGGCGACCAACTTCGTGCTCGGCTGGTAAGCCCTTGGGCTTGTATGAATTCTCAAAAGTCCTGCTTGTGCTCCAACTCGATGGCCGGGGGGGCGGCTGAAGCACGGATCGGTATCGATGTCAGTCATCTTGTCGGCGAATCGTTGCGCGGGAGATCGAGGTTGGGTCGGGGATCGGCGGCCCCGGAGTCGGCTTTCGCGAGGATCAACCGGATCGTCGATTCCGTCTCCCACCCCGCGGTGATGATCACGACGCCGTCCTCACGATCCGCCGCAGGGCGCTGTGCACCGAGGTAGCGTTCCCCGATCAGTCCGGCGCGGACGCGTTCGTTCTCGATTCGTGCGGCCAACCGTCCAAGAGACAAGGTGGTCGCGATCTCAGCGCCCTCACGCAGTAGCTGTTCGGCCGACTCGACATCACCCCGTAAGGCTTTGATCGGCGCCCCGGTGCCGTACGTGGCTAACATGAAATCGACGACTCCACCCTCGGACCCGAGTTTATGACTCTCGTCCAGGAGGCGTTCCGCCTCGACGAGATGGCCCTGTTCGTAGAGCAGATCGCCCAGGATGGCCCCGGCCAGCCGCTGTGCATGGGACGAATTGCCGGCGATCGTGCGGGCGAGCTGCTGAGCCTTGCGGAAGTAATCTTCTGCGGCGGTGACGTCGAGTTGCTCCATCGCGGCGATGCCGGCGAAGCAGTACCCATACATCACACTGAACGGGCCGGTGGTGCGCTGGTAATAGGGCAGCGCCCACTCCTGCCACCGGCCCGCCGACGCGAAGTCGAACGCGTAGATCGCTTGATACGACGCGACGTTGGCTGCCGCGGACACCACGAAGGGCCGAAGCGACTCGGGCCGCGACAGGCATTCGGAAATTCGCATCTCCAGCTGGCTGACATCGTCCGCGAACAGCTCGCTCACTCCTTGGACGAGGGACATCTCGACGAGCAGGTCCTCGATTTCGGGGTCGGTGGTCAGCCGTCGTTCGAGCGACGCCCGGGTTCCATCCACGGACTAGCCCACGCACTCCCCGGGGGCCGGGAATGAACGGGAACACGCAACCCAAGGCATGCGATATTGGGCTAGTTGGCGAGGAAGTCGTTGAGTAGCTGGTTGAACTTCTCGGCCCATTCGATCTGTGTCCAGTGTCCAGAGCGGCCGAAGACGTGTAGCTGGGCCTTGGGGATGACTTCCATGAGTCGAATGGAGCTCGACAGTGGTACGACGCGGTCCTCGCGGCCGTGAATGACGAGCGTTTCATGAGGCAGGCGTGCCAGGTCCTCCTCGGGAGTGACCAGTGCATCCACGCCGTTCTGCCGCGGTTCGGGAAACATCGTGGAGAATGCCTCCTGAATGCCCGGTTCAATGCTCGCGCGGTACCGCACTTCGGCCAGCTCGTCGGTCACGAGCTCGCGCGAGTACGCGAAGATGTCGAGCAGTCGACGCATATTCTCAATCGATGGCTGGTAACCCCATGCCGCATCGAGGCCATCGGTGAGCGGGAAGGAAACACCCGCACTGCCCATGAGCGCCAGCCGCCCGACACGCTCCGGGTGCTGCGTGGCGACCCGCAGCGCGATTGCCCCGCCGAAGCTGTTGCCAACCAGGGACGCCCGCTCAATGCCGTGCGCGTCAAGGAAACCCACCACCTGGTCTGCCCAGGTCTTGAGGTCATACACCACGCCAGGGGGCCGTTCGGTCCCACCGAACCCGACCATATCGGGGGCAAGCACGCGGAACCGTTCCGCGAGTGCCGGGATCGTGAGCCGCCAGTTCGCATAGGCAGTGACCCCCGGACCCGACCCGTGGATCAGTACGACAGGAGGACCGCTACCAGCCTCGAGGTAGTTCGTCCTGATACCGTTCGCGACGATTGAATTATCCTCTGGGGGCACTTCCGTGCTCATAACTTTCCCTCCGACGTAATTCCCGAGCTTGCAGTGGCGCTGTTTTGACCAGTGTGGGCTTGGTCCCAATCCCGGACATCCGTAAAAACTACGGGAATACCGACGCATCAAAGTCAGTCCACCGAGTACTCCAAGGGTGAGTCCCATGGGGGTGGTGTAAATCGGGTTCCGCGAATCGGGTTCCGCGAATCGGTGACAGTGTCAATCCGAGATGGTCGCGGCCGCTGTACGCGTCATTTTCAGCCAGCCGACGGGGGCCGCTGGTGCGTGATCATGTCGCTACCGTCGCAGTGATGTTGGAATCTCAATTCCCCACGGTGGCAGCGATGTTAAATGAATGCAAAGGAGGAGACCACGGCGTTCGCGGACCTCCCGGAGGCGTACTGGCGCAAGATATGGTCGACCAAATCATCGAGCGCCTGAATAAAGAGGTCAAACGTCGAACCGACGTCGTCGGTATCTTCCCCGACCCTGCAGCGCTGCTGCGTCTGGCGAGGTGTGTATTGATCGAGGCGCACGACGAGTGACAGGTATCCCAACGCCGCTACCTGTCCGAGGAATCCACTGCCGGGCTCCGCCCGCCTGCGCCGACAGTCATCGGGGCTGACGCACCCGTCCAGGCGATGGTGCTGGACGAAACAACCACACTTACGGCATACTCCCCAACATCACAGTGCCCGGCGCACAACGATTTACACCACTTCACGGGGCTCTATCCCTACCCGATCGAACGGCAGTTAAGAAATGCAGATGCGCGCAGCGACGTACCACAAGTCCGGAGAGGCTTCCGATGTTCTCTCCATCATCCAATGCGAGAAGCCTGAACCGGGTCCCGGGCAGGTTCTCGTTCGAGTCTCCTTTTCCGCAGTGAATCCCTCTGATGTAAAGACCCGCAGCGGCAAGACTCCGCGCCCGATAGACGACTTCCAAATTCCTCATATGGACGGGTGCGGTCGGATAGTTGCAGTGGGGCCAGGAGTCCATGAAGGCCGTATCGGCCAACGTGTATGGCTTTGGCTTGCGGCGCTGGGCAGCAGATGGGGTACGGCCGCCGAATATACCCTCGTTCCCGCGAATCAAGCCGTGGCGTTGCCCGACTCAGCTTCCGACGAACTGGGTGCGTGTCTGGGAATTCCGGCCATGACCGCCCACGAGTGCCTACTGCATGCAGGACCGGTGACGCACAAGAAAGTCTTGATTGCAGGTGGCGCCGGCGCTGTAGGCCACTTCGCGATCGAACTCGCGCGATGGGCGGGTGCCACTGTCATCGCTACAGTGAGCACGCCCGACAAAGCTAAACTCGCACAACAGGCAGGCGCAGACTTCGTCGTAAATTACCGCGACGACGACGTTGCCGACCAGATCACAGCCTTCACCAACGGCGTGGACATCTTTGTAGAAGTCGCCATCGTGGACAACTGGAACATCGACCTAGCTGTCGCGGCACCTGGTGCAAGCATCGCCACCTATGCCACCGACGGTCGCGAACTCTCGATCCCTATCCGCGAGTGCATGGCTGCAGGTCTCGGGCTCCGCTTCTTCCTTCTTTATACACATAGTCGTTCAGCCCTCTCCCTCGCCGCGCAGAGCATCACCGACGCACTTGCCGAGCAAGCACTAACCCCACTGCCTCATCTCACGTTCCCGCTAGATGACATCGCATTAGCTCACGAAGCGGTCGAGAACGGTGAGTCGAGAAAAGTTCTACTTGACCTTCGTGACTCCGATACATGACGGTCGCATTGGTCGAGCGCAGCGTACGGGCGAGAGTGGGCGGCACACCCAATCGCAGCACCGTGAGTGTCCCGTCGCGTCCCTCGCGCAGGCTCGCGGCCGCCGCGAGATGGGTACGGTCGAGTTCCTTCGCCAGGGCGCGCAGCGCGGCCTCGGCCTCGAGCGCCGAATCGGCATGGTTGGTGTCCGCCATATTCCGCCCGACACTGCTCCGAAGTCGTCGCGGCAGATGATTTTTCACGTCTCGTATCTTGTGTAGCTGACAATGTTGGATCACCGGGTGATCGAGGACGTCAACGACCGCCTTACGCAGGTCGGTGACCAGCGTCGCGTTCTCCGTCGAGCTCTCCACCAGCGCAACGGGTGCTTGTTCCCGTCGATATCGATGCCCAGGGCGACGATGCAGCACGACTCGGCGTAGTGGACCCCGTCGATCATCAACGCTACCAGATCCAGCCCGGACAGGTCCGCGGCGAGCAGCTCAGTCAGGGCGGCTTCGGTCAACTTCACGAACCTGCGTGAGACGGCGGACTTGCTTGTCGCCGAGAATGTCTCGGCGGCTCGCCGTCCGACCGGTTCGAGACCGGCTGTGTAGCGGCGGGTCGAGAGCCCGGCGAGCATCTCCTCCATCGCCATCTTCCCCAGGATCTCGGTGGAGGTGAGCAGCTCGTACGACGGGGTGGGCCGTTCCCCGGCGCTGTCGGCGGCCCGCACCCGCGGCCGGGTCACGGGCATCCGACGCCCGCTGAGGGTCACCGAGCCGCGTTCGCGGCCATGGCGCACCCGCGGTGCGCTGCCGGTCGCGACGGCCTCTCGGCCCGGCCGGGGCGGTCACCTCGGCGTCCATCATCGCCTGCAGGCCGCCGACGGCGGCCCTCGTGCATGTTTCGGCGATCTTGGCCATCGCCACGCTCACCCGCTCCGAGATCGCGGGCACGGTCTGGTTCTGGCTATTCTTCTTCACGGCGGTCCCCCTGCTGTCGGAATTCTTGGAGGAACGCCCGACACTTACCACATGGCAGGTCTCGAGCTGAGGACCGCCACCTCAACTTCTACGACGCCCGGGGCAACCTCCGGGATCACGCCGGGCCAGGACTACATCACGAAACCCGCACCACCCGACCGAAACCAGAGCAAACGACCATGAACCGGCCGCAGCGACACCGGTCAAGGTACGAAGTTCACAGAGGCGTCGGACAGCCCTCCACCGGGGCGCCGTCGACGACGATCCTGGCGCTGTCGGGGTAGAACGACACGTGGTCGCCGATGCCCGAAGCCTCCGCGGTCGTGAACGGGTAGTACCAGGCGGCGTCCTCGACGGGGTCGCTGTCGTCCGATCCGGTGAACGACAGGTACGAGGCCGTGCCCTTGTACGGGCAGGAGGTCTTGGCGTCGGAGCCGGTGAAGAACTCGGAGCGGACGTCGATGCGAGGGATGTAGTAGCGAACTGGTAGTGAGGTCTCGAACAGCAAGCGTGGACGGGTGGTGTCGGCGACGAGGGTGTCGCCGATGAAGACCTCCACGTGCCGGGAGGACGGCAGGACGTCGACGCGGACGTAAGGGTCGCGCGGGTGCACGAACACCTGCTGATCCTCCTCGTACCAGGCGTCCATCTTGTGCCAGTAGAAAGCGACATACCAGCTGAGATCGAGGGAGTCCTTCAGCGGTTCGTCGTAACCCCACACCGACCGCTCGGCCCGCCGATCGTCGACGACGAGATCCCAGTACCTGGCCTTGCCTTTCCACGGGCACCACGTGGTGGCGTCGAGGGGCTCGAGGAAGTCGGTGCGCACGTCGTCGCGGGGGATGTAGTAGACCGGCAGGTGCCCCTTCTCAAACAGGTACACCGCGCGGGTGGTGTCCGCGATCACGTGACCTGCGAAGAACACCCGGATTCGTTTGTGGGTGCGTTCGATCGAGATGCGGCCGTTCTCGCCGGACTGCTGGACCTCGGCAGCGTGCGTCAGAGCTATGGACATCGACTTCTCCAAAGTTCGTGGGTCGGTCGGGCGCTCCGCGCCCTACCGGGTGATCGTGTTGATCAACTCGAAGACGGCGGGCGGAGGGATCTCGTGAGGTAGCTTCGATCGGATCACCTCGTCGAAGGCTTGTCGTGGACGTCCCGGGATTCCCAGATCTCGGAGACAGTCAAGCCGTCCCCCCAGGAAATGCGTAGTCGGCGATGGGAACAAACTCTCTCACGCCCGATCGCTCCGACGACAATCAGCACTCCGGTCATGACGAATGCGCAGTTCATCACCGCGTGGTGGGCCCTAAATAGTCTGGTGTACAGCATATTTCACGAATCGGAGCACCGGGAAACAGGCCTGGCGCTATCTGTCCGATAACGTGCTCTGCGGTCCGGCCTGCGCCAACCGACCAGTGGGCGTCTCGTCCAGGTCTGCGGTACCGGCGATGTCGTTGTCGACGAGCGAGATGTACCTGCCGTCGGCCGCGACGCCAGCCAGAGTGAGGAGGGTTGTGAAGATTCGGTCGAGCATGACGTGGACCTCTCAGTACGTTCCGGCGGTAGGCCGGATTGATTGCAAACTGCACGGACAGAACGTGATAGCGCGCGGATATGCGGGATCGTCGGTCGCCAGGTGTCGCTGACACCCGGTTCTTGTCCGTCAGCTACGGGCCACCGACCCGACAACATCAGGGGCCAAAACGTGATGGTTGGCGGCGAGTGGCAGGATCGTGTGCTGCCAGTTCGCCCAAGCTGACACCCCCGGTCCAGGGTCCGTGCAACAGCAACACGGGATCGCCGGATCCGGCTTCGTGATAGTGCGTCGTGATGCCGTCTACGTCGATCGTGTGGCTGGAACTCCCTATCGTCGTGACAGTCATGCGCGGTGTCTTCCGTAGAAGATTGCAGTCATTGGGGAAGTAAGGGGTCAGGAGTCGACGGTCATGCCCTGTGGGCAAGGCGTTCGGCGGTACCTCGCAGCGACGCCAGCGGGACCACTTCGTGAACCAGGCCCGCATGGTGCGCTTGTAATGCCGTCACAGGGTTGTGCACGGTCGGGTTTGTGGCGCAGATCGTGCGAAGTCCTGCCGGCAATCCACCCTCCCTGTTGCTCACATCATCTGCAGGGGTGAAACGAGGCGGCTCGAAGAAGGAGGCGTTGCTGGACGCGACGACGACATCGGCATCACACAAGAATCGGAATGATTCTCGACAGGCGATCCCGTTCACGGTCACGATCAGGTGTTTGTCGACGCCGCATTCCTTCGGGCTGATGGCAAAAGCTTCCCATCCCAGGGCGTTGCCGCCGCAGGAAAGTGGCTGGGGCGGGTCTCCTGCGTCGAACCCCATGCAGAATGCTTCGACACCAGCCGCGGACACGATGATCGAGTGGATGCTCGCGTCGTCCCGAACCAGCGACCACAGCTGCTGTAGCCGCTTGGCCATGGTCGCATTGATGGCATTGAGCGCAGTGGTCCGATTCAACGTCACGCGCAACACTCCGTCGTGCTGATCGCACAGCACGCGGCTATAGGTGTCCTCTTCTGCCGCAACGAGGTTTGGCAGCACCATCACAACCTCCGGTTCCTGTCGATCCGCTGTTCGACACGGCTTCGTGTGCGTGCTCAACAGTGCTGCGACAGATCGTGTTCCACCATTCAACGATCCACGGCCGCCCACGAACATCCGGGAAAACTACGGAAGTTAACTCGGCTGCCGCTCGATACCGTGTGGTGTGGCCACGCGGTGTGGCAGTGACGTTGACGTTGTCGTGGAGGTGGACCGATGCACATCCCATTTACGGTTACAGACTTTCTGGAGCGGGGAGCGGCCGGTTTCCCTGACAGCGTGGCCGTGATCGACGAGCCGGAACAACCGGGCGAGTCGGTCGGGCAGGTGACTTTTCGGGAACTCGCCCACCGCGTGTGTGCCTGGCAAGCAGGATTCGACCGTCTGGGCATCAGGGTCGGCGAACGGGTCGCCGTCGTCAGCCACAATTCGGCCCGACTGCTCGAGCTCTTGTACGCGGTGCCGGCGAGCGGCCGGATTTGTGTTCCGATCAATTTCCGTCTGTCTCCGGCGGAGGTCGATTACATCGTCGGAGATTGCGGCGCGTCAGTGCTTCTTGTCGATCCCGAGCTGGAAGAGGCGTTGTCGGGTATCAAGGTTCGGCACCGGTTCGTACTCGGGAAGCACACAGACGCGGATCTGATGCGCTTCGATACGGAGCCGGCCCCCTGGGCGTCGCCCACGGAGGAGTCGACGGCAACAATCAACTACACCTCCGGCACCACCGCGCGCCCGAAGGGTGTCGAGATGACTCATCGTAATCTTTGGGTCAATGCCGTCACACTCGCGATGCACACCCGTGCGTGGGAACGCGATGTGTACATGCACACGTTGCCGATGTTCCACTGCAACGGTTGGGGGATGCCGTTCGGGATGGCAGGACTGGGCGCGAAGCAGATCGTGTTGCGCAAGGTCGACGGCACCGAAATCCTCCGGCGGGTGGAGGAACACGGTGTGACGTTGATGTGCGGGGCTCCGGCGGTGTGGAACGCGGTGCTCGATGCTGCCCGGTCCTGGCAGGGAGAGATTCCTGGTCGCGATCGGGTGCGGGTGGTGTGCGCCGGCGCTCCTCCGCCCAGCCGTACCATCGCGCGCCTGAGCAGCGAGTTGGGGTGGGAACTGCAGCAGATCTACGGGCTCACGGAAACATCGCCGCTGCTGACTTTCAACCGGTCGCTGCCTGCGGATGACGGTCTTGATCTTGAGGAACGAGCGCACAGACTGACCCGCGCCGGACTTCCCGCCCTCGGTGCACGGCTTCATATCTCCAACTCGGGTGAAGTTCTGGCGCGTTCGAACGTCGTGATGAACGGATACTGGAACAACCCCGAGGCGACCGACGAGGCGCTGCGTGATGGTTGGTTCCACACGGGAGACGGCGGGATGATCGACGGCGAGGGCCAACTGACGATTTCCGACCGAAAGAAGGATGTGATCGTCACCGGTGGCGAGAATGTGTCGTCGATTGAGGTGGAGGAATGCATCTTCAGCCATCCCGGTGTGACCCAGGTCGCGGTGATCGGCGTACCGGACGAGAAATGGGGCGAGACCGTCAAGGCGCTGGTGGTCACCACGGGTCCCTCCACAGTCTCCGAGGCCGAGATCATCGCACACTGCAAGCAGCACCTGGCGGGCTACAAGGCGCCGACTTCGGTGGAGTTTCGTGACTCGATTCCACATACCGCGACGGGCAAGATCCAGAAGTTCAAGCTCCGAGCGCCGTATTGGGAAGGGTCGACGCGCGGCGTGAATTGACACAGGCAGTCCGGGACGACCTAGTCCAAAAGACCTGCGTCCCTGGCTACTCGGGCCAGTTCGGCGCGGGTGCGGATCAGCAGCTTACGTTGAATGCTGGCTCGGTGGCTCTCGACGGTGCGCGGAGAGACCGTCAGTTCCTCCGCGATCTCGGTGTTGGTGAGGCCGGAGGCGATCAGCTTCATTACCTCGAGCTCCCTTGAAGAAAGAGAGTCGATATTGGCCTCGAGCAGGCTTTCGGAGCCGCCGGGTTCGGTGGTGTCTGCTCGAAACGAGACAAATCCTTCATCCTTCATCACGGTGTAGAGGACAGACACGAGCTCCTCGTCCAGGCATTCCTTCGTGATGTATCCCCGCGCACCCCGCGTCTTCGCTTTGTCGACGTATCCCTTGGCGCCGTACATGCTGAGCATCACGACACGGGTCTCGGGCGAGATGGCTGAAATCTGCTCCAACAGGTCGAGGCCGTTGCAGTCGGACAGTCGGATGTCGAGCACCACCAGTTCCGGCGCGAAGTCTCGCACTGCTTGCAGGAGAAGTTCTCCGGTCGGTGCGGACGCCACCAGGTGAAAGTCCGTCGTGGTCTCGAGGATCCTCCGGATCCCGGACCGGATAATGCCATGGTCGTCACACACCACAACGCTGATCATCGTCTGATCGGCACCTCCACCATTATCGTCGTACCTTGTCCTGGTCGGGACTCGACGGACATCCGTCCGCCTACCAGCCGGGCCCGTTCCCGCATTCCAATCAATCCCAGCGACCTGCGCTGTCCGACCAGGTCGAGGTCGAATCCGGTCCCGTTGTCCTCGACCACGGCCCGCAGGGTGTCTGCCGAGGACACGATCATGACACTCGCCTCCCCGGCGCGACTGTGTCGGCCGATATTGGTCAGTGCTTCCTGCACGATACGAAAGACTGCGGTCGTGACCGCCGGCGGAACGGATATCGGCTGTCCCGTTGCGGTGAGTTCGATGCGGATCGGGTACATCTGCCGGCAATCTTCCACGTACTGCTCGATGCAGCCGGTGAGCCCTAGATCGTCGAGCCCCGAGGGCCGCAATGACCACGCGACAGTCCGGGCCACCTGTATCCCTTGGCGGACGATCGTGCGGACATCGGTCGCAGTCTGGCGTGTGGTGGCGTCTTCGGAGTTCTGTAGAGCACTGAGTCCGTCCATCACGCCCGCGAAGAGGTGGCCGAACTCGTCGTGCAGATCACGTGCGATTCTCCCGCGCTCGGCCTCCTGCACTTCCACTATCCGTTCCATGGACGCTCGCCGAAGGCCTTCCCGCTCGATGACGGCGCCTGCCAGCGCGGCCAGCACCTCCATGGTCGGCCCGTGGTGCTCGCTCTCACCGAGGGGAAAGGCCGCGACGACCGCGGTTTCGGTGACATCGTTCCCGACGACCGGCTTGGTGATGCGCTCCGTCAACTTCATTTCGCGGGCCTCACCGGCCGCCCCCGAATCCCCGAGCATCGACGCTGGAGACGCGTTCGGAACTCTGATCGCATCGACGCTCACCGGTGTATGGCGCGAGATCTCGACTCGGCGCGCGGTGGTCGTCGCGAAAGTTGCGTCTCGGAGCTTGTCGAGAACCTCGTCGATGTCTTCGGAGGCGACGATGCTGCTCACAGCGTCGAGCAGGGCCTGGTGCCGGGCTGAGCCCCTGCCGACGAGGGCGTCTCGCGAGTGCGCCGACTCGACGATCCCGCGATCCACCCGGATACCCAGCGGTCGGCACAGTTCGGTCACCGGCGCCAGCGCGCTGAGCGGCCCTCGTCGGGGTGTGAGCCCCACCAGTGTAGCGACCAGAGCGCATGCGGCGAGTTCGCCTTGCGCCGAGTATCGGAATGCGCTGCGAGATGCTGCGGCCAAGATCATGCGGCCGCGCCACTTGTGTCCCCGCGAAAACGACATCAACGCCCATTCCCGCAGAACCGCGGGCCGCTCGCCCCAGAAGACGATGGCCGACCACCGGGCACGAGTGAGCTGCCGTCGTGCGGCCTTGGCCTGGAGCCGGTGTTCCTCCGTCCACCAGGCAGGTGCGGCGTCGTGCGAGAGGCGAAGGACCTGCAGGTGCGCGGTCAGGATCGGTGCGAGGAAATGATTCCTGATGCCCGAACCGCGGATCAGCTCGTCTGCCTGCCGAAACGCGTCCACAGCCTGCACGTCCTGCTCCGCGTGGAAAAGTCGCCAGGCCCGCGCCGCATGCAACATCGCCATCGTGTGGCGGTCGCCCGAATTCGTCTGCCGCAGTTCACGAGAGAGCGTCTCCATGCTCACGTCACCCGGCAGGCACCAGACCCAGATCGCGAGGGCGGTACCCGCGCCGATCCGATCGCCTCTGCGCTTGCCCTCCCAGTAGGTGTCACGCGCAAGCACTCCCGCATCGTGAAGTTTCCCTTGTCGAGCCAGACACAGCGCCTTTTGCCACATCGCAGCTACCTGTTCCCAACGATCACCGAAAATGTCGAAGGCGGCGATTGCGGTGTCGAACGCCGCGATCGCCTCGTCGTACCGGTTGGCAGCGTAGAGAACGAATCCCCGGAAATGGTGCGACTGGGCGATGCCCCAGCCTTCGCCCGCCGTCTGGCGCAGTCGCAGCGAGCGGTCGGCGAGGCGCAACGCCAGCGGCGCAAGGACGGGTGCTACACCGGAAATCACGGCAGCGGTGGAGTATGCCTGTGCCCGCTCACGCGTGCTTCGTGCGGCATTCGCGAAACGCACGCCACGGAGGATGGCCAATACCAGCCAGATCGGTGACCTGACGAACCACCATTCGTATACCAGCCGGTTGTGGATTCGGGCGGCCAGGCGGTCACGCTCTGTTCCGGCGATTGCTCGGCCCGGCCGGATTCGGCGAGAGAGCCAACCAAGGGTAAGGAGACCCACCTCGCCGACCGCGAATACGGCCGCGAGCATGGAACTCCGGGGCAAGCGAAGCCCGAGGTCGTGCATGCTCTGTCGCATCCACTCCGCGGCATCATCGAATCGTCCTGTCTTGAAGGCGAGTTCGCCGAGCAGAGTGGCAACCCGTGAAGAGTCGAGTCCCGATCGCGCACCGGTCAGCTCGTATGCCCACACCAGTTCCTTCGCGGCCAGATCGTAGTTCCCGAGGAGCATGTGGACTGTGCCGAGTCCTTCGTGAACACGGAATCTCGCGATGTCGTCGGCCGACTCGCACAGGGCCAGCCCGGCTTCAGCGATCTTGAAGTTGCCCTCCGCGACGTCGAGCGCATTGTGCCTCAGCCCCGCCTCGCCCGCACGCAGGGCGTACGGCACCGCAGATGCAGCTCTGCCGGAGCGGTCGAAGTGATACGCGATGTCGTAGTCGGCCCGAACCGCAGGGACGCCTTCGAGTGCCCCTGCGGCCCGGAAATGCAGCTCGCGCCGGGCGTCGTCGGTCAAGGTTCTCAGCACGGCTTCGCGGAGCCGATCGTGCGTGAATTCGAACTCGGCGTGGCCGCCGTCCGCGATGCCGCGCACAATTCCGTGCTGGGTTGCCTCCAGCAGGAGCTGATCGACGTCCTTCGGGCTCGCCTCCAGTGCCTCGCACAGAAGCCTGGACGAGAACCGGCGTCCCAGGACCGCGCCCTGACGTATCGCCTGCTGCGTGTCCGTCGACAATAGGCTCAGCCGCGCCGAGACGAACACATCCATCTGGGCACTGTCCCGACCAGCCGCGGCGTCGGAATCCCGGGATTGCGACGGCAGCGGGAGTGACGCCATCCCATTCTCGTCCACCACCCATCGACCCGACTCGCGCGTCAACGCCGACGAGTCGACGAGTGCCTGGAAAACTAGCATGGTTTCGAGCGGATTGCCTTTGGAGTACTTCGTGACATAGGGAATGACCTCGTCGGGGATACGGTCACCGATCGACCGGATCAATTCCTCCGTATCGGCCGCGGACAACGGCTGAAGATCCAGAAACTCGATATCACTGAGTCCCCAGGCCCTCACTTGCGCAACAGCTTCCGTTCGGCACGAAAATATCAACGAAACGTTCGACTGGGATCGCGTTTCCTCCATCGATATCGTCGAAGCCAGTTTGGCGAGCACCTGCCAGCTGAGATCGTCGGCCCACTGACAGTCGTCGACCACGATCAGCCCAGGCTGTTCCTTGGTGAAGACGGAGCGAAGAAGTCGAGCGACGGCAGTCGGGGCGGCGGCTACCGCGCGATCGCCGAATCCGCCATCGGAGTTCGTCGCCGCGGGCGGATCCCCGAATGCTGCGGTCAGCTCCGGTATCTGTTCGAGTGCTGCCGGGAGCAGCTCACCCATTTCTCCGCGCACCCGCTCGGCCTCGCGCGGGTGCGCGGTCAAGTAGGCGACCACGTCGCGGAAAGGGCCGGCGAACAGGCCGAGGGGACGGGCCGCCGCGTGGTCGAACGCGCCGGCACGCATCACGGTCACCCCGGCCGTCGAGGCGTGCGTGGCGACGGCGTCGAGCAGGCGGCTCTTGCCGACTCCTGACTCACCGCTCAGGCATGTGACCGCGCCGGACGATCGGCTCGCGCCGTCGGCACATGCGGTGAGGGTGGCGAGTTCGTCATGCCTGCCTACCAGCGGCGGCTCCACGTAGGCGAGCGATCCGCACTGCCGGGGCGGCGCGACAGCAGACGCGAGAGCGCTCTCCCCACCGCCGGTCGCGACCACCGCCTCGAGCGCTGCGAGCACCTCGTCGGCGCTTTCGTAGCGGATCGCTGCCCGTGGGCTCAGCAGCTTGAGAAATATCGGGCGCAGCGTAGCCGGGAGGCCGACGATATCGACCAGGTGTGACAGCTCTGCGTGGGTACCGCGGCGAGGGTTCGCCCTACGCAACGCGCTGGCCGTCCGATTTCCCTCCGCGGTCGACTCGAGGAGTACCCACCCCGCTGCGAAGATGTCGGCCGTGAAGCCTGCCGTCGGGTGTGCGAGTCCGGGACTTTCCGGAAGCAGATATCGACCTTCCGGCCCCTCGACGGGATGGGTCACGGCAGCCAATTGAGTCCGCGTCACGCTGGCGTCGAGGAGAACGAGCTGATTGGTGCCCTCCGCGAGCATGATATTCGCTGGCTTCACCCCGCCGTGAGCGATTCCCATTCGGTGCAGACGAGCCAGTGCGTAGAACAGGTTGCACATCAGCTGGAGCTGGACGTCGAGCGATTGGGGTGACTCCTGCGCAGACCATTCTCGAATGTCGAGACCAGCTATGAATGGGCGGACGAGATCGACGTGGTCGGGTCCTTTGTGTGCAATCTGGGTGGGGATGACGTGTGGCAGCCTCGCCCTGCGCATGGCCTCCAGCTCACCTTCGAGCCAGTGCCAACTCCATGGGAACGTCATCGATAGATCCACCCGCCGGACAACCACACGTTCACGGGTCTCGCCCGACAGGGCCAGAGTCGTCGTGATGCCCGGACTCTGCCGCAGCACCCTCACGGTGTCGATTTCCATGTTGTTCCCTAGATCAGCGACTTCGCTGTCACGGTCCAGTCTCCCCAACAAACCAGACTCGCGCCATGAGCGGCTGGGTAACCACAATGTGGGCCCGGAGGGGATCCCGGCACCGTGGTCACCGACTGCTATCCCGGAGGTTCGGGAAGGACCTACCCGAGACTTCGGAAGGTAGCCAGGTCAAGTGGCCTCTTGATCCAATGCGCGGGGCCCGAGCTCGCTCAACTTGACGATGATGTAATTGAACTGCGGGATGTTCTTCAGCAGGGGTCCCATCTTCCCCTTCACCGAGATCTGCTTGGTGACCAGCGCGATGTTGACGGTGAGCTCGCCTGTCACCAGCATGCGCCGCCAGTTCTCGCTGTTCACCGGTGAGCACGAATTCGCTGGGTGGCGCGTCGTCCGCGTTGGCATGTTCGACGACGTCGGACATGACGCCCCTGCCGAAGTCCATGCGGACGACGAGGGTTAGCTTCCCGGTGTACACATGTGTCATCCCGAAGGTCATCTTGTCGGCCTTCTTCAGCCAGACGTGGTCATTGTTGAGTGTTTCGGCGAGGGCGTCGGGTACCGAAAGTGGGCCTGGTGTCGTTCGCTGTTGTTTCTTCCTGTCCGAGGGCAGCGTCTTACAGGTCGTTTCCGCCGGCCGTCTCGGCCAAGCCGCGCACACCCATCCCGCCGTCACAGTTGATGATCGCGCCGGTTGCCGTCCTCGAGTTCGCCTTCGAAGCCAGCAGAACGTAGTGCCCGGTGTAGTCCGCAGCCTCGGGCAGCTCCTGCAGCACTGTGCACTGTTTGACCAGATCACCGAGGGATACCGCTGAGGTGATGGTGGTTTCGCCCATTCCGAGCGAACCAGGTCCCCTCAGATCGGTGGGCATTGCGCCCGGAGCCACCCCGTTGACGCGGATCTTGGGGCCGAGTTCGAAGGCCAGTTCCTTGATCAGCCCGACTACCGCGTGCTTCGACGCGGTGTAGAGCGGGCCGCCGCCGCCGGGGTAGAAGCCGGCGTTCGACACGGTGTAGATGATCGAGCCTCCGGTGGCGGCGAGCTCCTCGACCGCCGCACGTGCACCGTGCAAGTAGCCCTTGACGTTGATGTGGAACATTTCGTCGAAGAGGGCGTCCAGTCGGTCCACCGGGATATCGACCATCTTCGTCGAGAAGTCCCAGATCGCGGCGTTCGCGACGAACGTGTCGAGGCGACCGAACTGGCGAACCGTTTCCTGGACGACGCGCGCATTGTCGTCGTACTTGCGCACGTCGCCTTCGACCACGAGGACATCCTCGCCGAAGTCGTTGGCAAGCTTCTCAGCCTTCTCCGCCGACTTCTCCAGGACACCCACCCGGGCTCCCTCTCCCAGGAATCGCTCGACCAGCGCCCGGCCTAGGCCCGACCCTCCGCCGGTGACGATCATGACGTTGTCTTCCAGCCAACCCATCAGAATCCCTTTCTTCGTCTTGTGAGTTCGGTTCGTCTTACGCTTGCGCCGGGGCGCTCAGCGTGGCATCGATGTCAATCAATTCATCCTCGATTGCGTTGCTGCTCACTTGCCTGTCGCGCTCGGCAACGAATTTGTGACCCCAGATGCTGATCTTGTCGTAGCGCACGACGGACCAGCCTGGTTCGACCTGGCGAGCGCCCCAGCCGTATTCGACGGCAAATCCGGAGGGGGTCGCGCCGTAGAATGAGAGCATGTGGTCATTGGTGTGGCGGCCAAGCGTCATGACCACTGTCCCGTCCGCATCGAACTTGTCGTAGGCAAGGCCCACGTCATCCATATGCTTGGTCTCGAGCATGAAGTGGTGAGTCTTCTTTGCTCCCGGGAGACCGGCGAGCGCCAGGGTGTGGTGTCGACCGTTGCAGTGCAGGAAGTGGAGTTTGACCGTCAGTTCATCGTTGAGCTTCCAGTCGATGATGTCGGAGAGATGGAAGCCCAGGCCCTTGACATAGAAATCCAGGGCAGCATCTATATCCGGCACAGCCAGCACGTAGTGGCCGAACCCCTGGTCGCCGGTTGTGAAGCCCGAGACCCCGGTCGGCGAGATGAACGGCTTCTCGAACAGCTCCGTCGCGCCATAGTAGATCTCGACCCGGGTGTTTGCCGTGTCCGTGCACGAAATCAGTCCGAGGACACCGCGATCGGCCGCCAACTCGCCGCTCTCTGTTGTCACCTCGATGCCATGCGCTTCGAGACGCTTCTTGATCGCGAGTAGCGAGTCCGCGCTATCGACCTCGTAGCCCGAGAGCGAGATGTCATCCGACGGGCCCTTTTCGACCATCAGGCGCCAACTGCGGGAGTCAACCCTGAACCGCGCCGAATTCTCGCTGCTCGAGGCCTCCATGGCCCCCAGTTTTTCCGTCATGAAGGCGCGCCACGCGGGCACATCCGCAACCTCGAAGCCCATGTAACCGAGTCTCTGAACGCTCATTTCTTACCTTTCTTGGAGTGTGATTTGCGCCGTCGGCCGTAGGTTGTGAAATCACCCAGGGACCTCGGGTATGGCTTTCCTGTTGTTGCCGTGCTCGACGGCCCGAAGGAGATTGGCTACCCGGCGACCCGAGCCGACTCGACCGCTGGTTTGGGAGATGCGACTCGATCGCGGTGCCTGCGTTGGCTTCCTACCCCATCTTTCGACCTGCGCTCGGTCCAGCGGAGCCGGCCACCGTGGGGTGCACGTCGTCGCCGGACCGGTGGCCCGGCAGAGCGGATGAGTGATCGTCCCTAGCGGTCCTCGGTGATCACTCCGCGATCAGGGCTCGCTCGCGTGCCGCACGATTCAGTTCGCGCAACTCCATGCTGGTGTCGCCGAGAACCTCCCGGCCCACCTGAGCACCCCTCTCGACAAGGCGCGTCGCCATGGCGAAATCGCGCGGAGCATCCACCGAAACTGCCGCAGTCACTCTGCCGTCGCTGAGCCTGAAGAGCAGGGCCGGGCCGTCGTCGGGATCGCCTCGCATGACGTACTCCCCTGAACCTTCGATGTCGCCGATCATCTGTATGCGATGTCCGGCCATCTCGGTCCACGACAGCGGGAGTTGCGGTCCATGAACGGCTTTCCCTAACATCGCCGACGCAACGGCGGTCGCCTCTCTCTGACTGTTGATGTAGGTCTCGAGCGACCGCCGCCCGCCCGTCAGGAGCGGCCACGATGCCACGTCGCCTGCAGCGAAGACCCCCTCAGCGGCGGTGCCGCCGGAATCGTTCACGAGGATGCCGCGGTTGCACGCAAGCCCGGACTGTTCGGCTATCGCCGTCTCTGGTTCCGCGCCGACGCACACGATTGCACGATCTGCCACGAAAGATCTTCCGTCGGTGCCGATTACAGTGGTGATCCGGTCCACCCCCTTGAACTCGGCGACTCCTGTGTTCAACACGACCGAGATCCCGAGTTCCATGAGGCGCGCCCGGCACCAGCCGCCGATCCGGCGGCCCAGAACGCGCTGCAGCAACTCGTCTGAGGCCTCCAGGATGCTGACCTCGAGACCGAGCTTCCGGGCGGTGGTGGCGACCTCACAGCCGATCAAGCCTCCGCCAACGACGACGAGCCGTTGTCCTGGCTCCCAGTCTCGGCGCATCCGGTGGACGTCGTCAGCCGTTCGTAGGGTAGCGACACCGGGAAGGTCGGAGCCGGAAAAGGAGGGAACGCGCGCACTGGCCCCGGTCGCCAGGAGAACACGATCGACTTTGAGCCAGGGGCCGCCGTCGAGCAGGACTTCTCTGCGGGTGACATCCACCTGCAGGACGGTCCTGTCGAGCACCGTTTCGATCTGCCACTCGTCGTACCAGTCGGCCGGGAACAGCAGCGGGGGATCGGCCAGATCCCCGGCCAGGACCGCTTTGGAGAGCGCGGTGCGGTCATATGGGAGTTCGCGCTCCTTACCGATCAGCACGAGGCGCCCGTCATAGCCTTCCGAACGCAGCGACTGTGCGGCAGTCACGCCAGCGACCCCGCCCCCGATGACCACGATGTCGGAAGTCATGTCGTCACTCCGCCCTCGAGGTCCACGAGAACGTCGTCTCCCTCGAGTTTGACCACAAAGGTCCGCAACGGAACACAGGCGGGGAGAGCCTTCGCCTTGCCGGTGCGCACGCAGAACTTGGCCCAGTGGAGTGTGCACTCCACGACGTCATCCTCGAGATAGCCCTCTGAGAGTGCCCAATCGGCATGGCTGCAGGTGTCCTGAGTCGCGAAGAACTCTCCGCCCACGTTACAGACCAGAATCGGCTCTGGACCTTCCTCGAAGCGAAGCATCTCACCCGGCGCCAAATCGCCGGAGCTGCATATCTTTGTGAGGGCCATCGTCACTCCTAGAAGAAGAAGCTGAGGTTGTTGGAGAGAATTGTGCTCTGGTCGATCAGGATCGTTCGCTTCGCGAGTTCGAAACCCGCTTCGCTACCAGTCCGACGCAGAATGTCCTTCCGCTCCCCAGCGAAAATATCGAGCTGCCGCTCGAGCCGATTTCTGTACACGATGAAGACGCTCGAGACGTGGTATTCACCAGGTTTCTCACCGTCGACGATCATGACGTTGGAAATCACATGCCGCGTGCGCGAGGCAGGGTTCTCCGACCAGCTCACATCTGAAGTGATCTTGCGCAGGCGCCCTCGCATCATCTGCGCATTGTCATCGAAATGTGCGTATTCACGGGCACCGGAATACTCCTGTGCAGTTTCCCGCATGATCCGCGTGGTTCGGATCGGCATGAAGTAATGAATATCTTCTGCCAACAGATCGAACCATTCTTGGAAGCGGCGGTCATTGAGAAGTTTCGCCTCCCAGTAGTAGAACTGCTCGATCTCGTGCTGCAGGCTGGGGTCTACTGGTGCGGGTTTTGTTCGAAATGCCGTGGTTGGCGATTCGGCGTCAATCATAATTCTTCCTAATCAGTCGGGAGTTCTGTTCAGGTGGAGAGCCGGCGATGGCTCCACCGCGGTCCGCTCGCCGCCCGCCGCGGTCACGTGTGGGTCGACTCGGACACTGCGGGTCGGGTGGCGTCCAGTGCAGCCCAGTCCGGCGAAGTCATCATCCGGACCCATTGCGTATACAGCCCACGCGCCGCTTCTTCGCTGTAGACGTAGCTGATCGTGCCGGGGTAATCGGGATTGTCCGAGTCGGTCTGACCGAGTCCCATCTCCGCGTTGAACGGCCGACTGCGGGCCTTGTGTCCGCGCAGCACCTGCTGGATCTCGACCCAGTTCTCGCCGTCGTCCTGCTCGAAGACACCACCTGCCGAGAAGGTTCGCAGTGTCTGCTGGCGGTATTCCTCTTTCATCTCCTCGGGTGCGTCGGCATCGACGACGGTGAAGGCCCAGACCTCGATCTCGTTCGGCCCGCGAGGGTGCCACGCTCGGATGGTGTTGATGCCTGGCAGGAACGAACAGGTTGGGAAGATGGTCATGTGCTGCGCCATCAGTTGCTGGCCACGCTCTGTGCTTCCCAGGCGCTCGGAAGCCTTCTCGGCGGCAGGTCCCTGCGTCCAGTACTCGGTGACCTTCGGCCCCATGATGGCGAGCAACAGGTTGGGATCGCCGATGTAGAAGCCAGAACCATGCCCGCCCCAGGTTGCGCGGTACTGGATGCCTTCTGTGGGGGGAGCGAGCTCCGACAGATCCACGCCATCAGGCAGGCCCGCGAGAATACCGGAAAGATGGGATGTGGTGCCCGCGTGGTACATGTCGCTGCAGAATTGCTCCGCTGCGAACTTCCAGTTGCAGGGAATGACCCACTTCTGAATCCCCGGGATCGCTTCGGTGCCCGCTTCGGTTCGATCCAACATGTGGTCCATGTAGAACTTCGCTTCACCCAGATAGGTGTCCAGGTCCGGGGCGTCAGCGTCCCAGTTTGCGAAAATCAGGCCCTTGTAGGTCTCGACGCGAGCCTGTAGCGGGCCCCAATCTTCTTTCCTCAGCCCGGGGAAGGCCTGCTCCTCGAAAGGCACACTCACCAAGTTGCCGCCCGTATCGTAGGCCCAGCCGTGATAGCTGCAGGTGAATGACTTGGCATTGCCCCCGTCCGCGCGGCAGATCCGCATTCCGCGGTGGCGACACTGGTTGAGGAAGACGCGGATCTCCCCGTTCTTCTGACGAACGACCATCACGGGATCCTCGCCCATGTAGTTCGTCATGAAGTCGCCGGCCTTCGGAATCTGCGTCTCGTGGCCCATCAGCAACCACGAGCGACCGAAGATCCGCTCCAGTTCCTGTTCGTACAGCGCCTCGTCGGTGTAGATCCGCGGGTCTAGCCGGCCGGTCCTTTCGTCTACGAGTTCAGCGATGTCCGCGTCGGCCCACTTGGGCTTTCTCCCCGCAAGCGCGGGTTCACATTGCACGTCAGTCATGCGGCTTTCCTTTCTCGTCGGCAAATCACACTTGTACGGTCGTTAGTGCGTTCAATGGAACTCAGGTCTGCTTCGTAAATGCCTTCGGCTACGTCGCCGACGGTGAACCACGGCCCTACGGAAAAACTTCCGATCCATTCGCCGTGCTCACTCGCTGGCATCCATAGTGATCCAGATCTCATCGGCGAACATCCGGGAAAACTACGGAACCCGCCGGTCCGATGGATCGACGGACCTGCTCCATGTTTCCGCTGCGAGGACACTGCCGCGGCGGGGGTGTCGAGACCGTACGGTAGGAGTTGTCAGCGGACCGCATGACCGCCTCGGAATGCTTGTGGGACTGGGAAGCTCGACCATGTAGGGCAGAAACCGCGCCGCACGGTCGATGGAGGAAGAGCGCTTGGCAACGGAACTGGAGGATGCCCGGCGCCGAATCATCGAACTCATTAGCCCGAAGTTGCGCCTCCGTTGACGAGCAAACCCCTGTTGACCAGGGACCAGGGGAGGATGGTTGGAATTGGCGCGATGGAACCCGGTGTGGTGAGAGCGGCATAGTGCCCAGCAGTCTGGGGTCGGCCGCCGGAGCTGGACCGGACACCCTCGTGTTCAGAGGTAAGCACATCACCGGAGATGTGGACCGACACGGTAACTCCCGCGTTGCGCGGCAGGTCGAGCGTCGGACGGAGGGTGATGGTGATGTTGTGCCGTTTGCTGAGTTCGCTGACGACGAACAGACCCATGTGGCGCGCGGTGTCTGGGGTGACCTCGGGTGTCGAGGCGACTCGGTCGTTGAGTTCGTGGAGGTCGGACGGCGCCATTCCGATTCCTCGGTCTGCGATCTCGATGACGACACCGCCGTCGATGGTGCGCGCGCAGGTGGTCGTCACAGCACTGTCGGGCGGGGAGAAGTGCAGGGAGTTGTCGAGAAGTTCGGCCAGAACATGCACGAGATCCCTTCCCGCGGCGCCGGTCAATGTCACCGGCGGCATCGCGCAGACCCGAACACGCTGATAGTCCTCGACCTCGGAAATGGCCGCGCGCATGGCGTCACCGAGCAGGATGGGCGCCGGACGGCCGCGGCGATTGTCATTGCCCGCCAGGATCAGCAGGTTGTCGCCGTTTCGGCGCATCCGGGTGGCGAGGTGGTCGAGGCGGAAGAGGTTGTCGAGGCGCTTGGGGTCGCGTTCTTCGAACTCGAGTTGTTCGATCATCTCCAGTTGCAGATCGATCAGCGATCTGCTGCGCCGGGCGAGGGTTTCGAAGACGTTGTTCATCTGCAGCCTCAGCTGTGCCTGCTCGCTGGCGAGCAGCAGTGCCTGGCTGTGAATGTCATCGATGGCACGGGCAAGTTGGCCGATCTCTTCGTGGGTGTGCACGTCGATGGGATCGAATTCGAGGGTGGAGGCGTCCGCACCGGACTTGAGTCGTCCGACCGCGTCCGGCAGGTCTGCGTGAGCCACTCGGAGAGCGCCACGCCGCAGTCTCCGCAGGGGCTGCAGCAGGGATCGTGCCACCACCACGGCGAGCAGAATCGCCGCGAGCAGCAACGCAGTGACAACCCCCGTATCCCGCCAAGCCTGGGTCCGCAACGCCGCCGACTTCGCTACCACTGCATCCTTCAGATCGGCGGACGCCGTGGCGATTGCGTTGGAATAGTCGTCGACGCTCGCGATCAGCGAGTTCTTCAGATCGGTCAGTGCCCGGTCGGCACTCTCGCGGTGAGCGACCTCCGGCAGCAATGCGGTGCGGTCATTCACACCGTTTCGGAGCGTCGTCATGGTTGGGTCACCGGGCGGGTACCGTTGTTCGACCTGGTCGAGCAGCGCGGACTCGGTTCGGAGGTTGGCCAGAAGGTTGACGGACTCGGCTTCGAGATTCGCACCCGATTCGCCGGTGAGAATTGCCGTCGAGGCGACAACTGACAGGCCCTGGGCCGAAACCAACTTCTGGGCCGCCCACAAACCCTCGAGGCGCACGGTCTCGACGACCACCTCGGGGTCGGCGATCGGCGCGGTGATCGCGCCCACCGCGCTCGACAGGGCAGATCTGATGGACGCGAGTTGCGCGGTGAGTGCCTCTGTTGATGTCGGTCCCCGCTTGGCCTGTGCGCTCAAGGCACGCGCACCGGAGAGGGCGGTCGCAACGTCGGATGCTGCGCCCTCGTCGAGTGTATTTGCGGTATTCGCGTTCTCCACGTCCACAATTGAGGCGTCGAGGTTGTCGCTCATCGATGTCGAAATGGTGCGTAGCGCCAACGTTCCCATCACAACGGCCGCGTGCCCGTCCAGCTCGACGAGAAGCGGGAGGATCTGCGCCCTTTCGGAGACCGTGGTGAAGTCCGCTGCCGCCGTGAGGCTTTGTTGTACGCGAAGAAACCCGAGTCCTGCCGCGACCGTGAGGGGAACGGTCAGTACGACCGCCATCTTCCAGCGCAGCGGCCAGCCTGCAACACCCCGCGCCGACCATATCCCGCGGGGTCGCCGGAAACCGCCGACAGCGGCGGGTGTGCGACTCATCGGGCGCCTCTCGGATCGGGTGGGCTCGGACAGCGAAAGAACGCCGATGAGCGCCGAGGTGCGAACCAACTGCGTCCGAACTGGCCTCGCCGCCACGACCGGGCGCATGGTGGTGGGCAGCCGAGACGCCGACCGCGGATCGGCCTCCTGAGCGGGTCGCTACATCGCTGTTCGAGAAGATTCGTGGCCACGAGCACAGGCGGTGGAGCGCAGATGGCTGCTCGTGGGTTCGCGGCGCCATTCGCCACCCGCGCCCAGGGCACCGAGGTAGTCATCATCTGTTACCTGCACCATTCAGGTGTCGGTCATCCCACATCTACCGGGCGGAGGGCATCCGGCGTCCGGCGTGCTGACGGCCTAGCGGCCGGTACCCACCCTCGCGCCGCTCCGGTCGCCACGCTTCGACGAGTACAGCGCTCAGCCTGCGCTTGTGCGCCCTGATCATGGCCAGGTCCTGCGGCTTCGATGCCAGCGCTGCCTGCAATAAGACGATGAATCGATCCCGGGTGACGCCGTGGTTGACCATCAATTCACCCGGACCGGATCCGCCGAAGGGCGCCCACCGTATCGCGAAGTCGACTATCCAGCACTCATCCGAGGTCAGGACTTGCAGCCGATTGAGGTGCTCACTGTCCATGCGGCACTGTTGCACCCAGTTCGGTTGCTGGACTTGCTCTATCGGCTCTGACGACGACGCGCTGTGCGCCACGGGTAGATTCATCAGCTGACCTGCTTGCTACTCGGTCGAATAATGTGTGCGTCGCACGTAGTGGCCGAATCGCCTGACTCGGCAGAAAGATCACACCTCGCACCGCGGGTGGGCTCACGGCCGGGGCGAGATCCTGCGAGGTATCTGCAAATTTACGCGCATATGATCTGCGCCACTATCCAGTGTGCGTCACACGCTGTACGTATTGCGACAGCGCCGGTTTCGGAGCGAGGTGCATCGCGGACTGTCATGTGCGATGAGTTCGGTTCCGAATACGTGCGAGCGAATGCCTCGCCGATGTTCGGCGGCTTCCCGACGGAACACTCCGCTGACAGATGTCAGGCTGAGCGCAGGGTGTGGGACGGGCTGACACCATAGATTCGTCGATACTCCTGGGAGAATCGGCCGTAGTGGTAGAAGCCCCAGCGACTGGCAATGCCGGACACGGTGTCGGTTTCCGCGTCGGCCGCCATGAGGTCCTCGTGGGCTCGCTTCATCCGGGCGTTCCGGATGAACTCGATCGGGGTGGTGTCCAGGTACTCGCGAAAACCGCGCTGCAGTGCGCGGACGCCCACACCTACTTCTCGGGCAATCAGTTCAGGAGACAACGGCGTCGCCGCGTGTGCGGTGATGTACTCGACGGCTTCGTTGATCGGAGCCGGGGCGGTACGCATCGCCGGCCTGGTGAGCTCCTCGGCGTACTGGTGTTCGGTGAGATTGAGCAATCCCACCGCGATCGAATAGGTCAAAGGCGCCGCGAGAAGGGGATTCGCCATGAACGTCCCTTCGATTTGGCTGCGGTAGGTATCGAGCACGAGGCGGCGCCAGGCACGCCCGTTGACGGTGGTGAGATCCAGCCCGCCGTGCAGTTGAACCGGTCGCGAGACGGGCCGATCGAGCAGATCCTGGATCGCGGTCTGCATGGTGGAGCGATCGAGTTTCATCGCGAAGACGTGCAATTGGCTGGTGCGCGGGGTGAGGACGCGAGCGTCGGAGCCCGTGGAGTAAACGACCGCGTTGCCCTGCTCGACTGCGGTCTCCTCGCCCCCCGATTCCGAGAGCAGCCGACCCGACATCGGGATGTTCACGTGATAGCCGTCGATGGCCGGGCAGTAGAGGTCCGTGTTGTTGTTGTAGCGCAGCTGCCCGGAGACCATGGATCCCGCAACCACCGCCTTCAGGTCGGCGTGAAATCCGGAGCCGGCACCGACCCGCGTGAGTTCGTGGGGATGAAAGACCTCGCCGACACCGGCGACGGCTTCTTCGACGTCTTCGCTGTGCAGATTGATCGAGGTACACGGAGGGGCGCCGCGTCCCGCCGCGGACGACGCGGTCTTCTCCGGCCCCATCCAGTGGTCAGCCACGTAAGTCTGTTCACCTTTCCGGCACTGCGACGCGCACTCGCCGAGTGCGCAGAGTATGACTCACATCACATTTTATGCCAAATGGGCATCGCGCTAGAAAAGTGGGCCACTCGACCGTGCCCCTAGGGCGCTCGCACGCGGACGCGCCCGAGGCCGTCGCACCGGGGCCGATCTCAGCGCTTCAACGTCTCCGACGGGGTGCTGCCGTACCGGTCGCGGTACGCCGCGGCGAACCGTCCGGTGTGGGTGATCCCGCACCGAAAGGCGATGTCTGCGACGGTGGCCGGCGGACCGGCCGATACAAGTTCGGCGTGCGCGCGCTCCAGACGGACTTCGAACAAGTATTCGAATGGTGTCTGATTCATGCACTCCCGGAAGCCTTGCTGCAGTCGGCGCACACTGACTCCCGCCAGTTCGGCCATCTCCCCGGGTGTCCAGGCGCGGGCCGGATCGGCATGTATCGCGTCGATGACCCTTTTGACGATGCGGGGGCGCGCGCCGCGATGACTGTCCTCTTCGTCCGGCGTGGCCGCGAGGACAAATGCCGTGGTGAGGGTGCCCGCGAGCTGGGTCAGCACGAGGCTGTCACGCCAGAGGCCGGCATCGTCAGCGACCTGATGGAAGACGGTGTGGACGAACTTGAGCCAGCTCGCCCCCCGGCCGCTGCGGAGATCGATCTGCATCGGCAGTTTTCCCGGGCGACCCAGCACGCGGTCCATTTCATGTTGCAGATAGCTCTTCTCAACCTTGAACCCGATGAGGCGGCATGAGGGACTCCAGTGCGGGATGACGGTTCGGGTGTCCGGCGGACAGATGGTCGCCTGGCCGGGCAGCGACAGGACCGCGGTCTTCCCGACTACCGACTCGAACCGTCCCGAGACCGGAATGTTGACGCCGTAGGCTCCGGGGTGGTCGGTCGCGACGGACACCTCGGCGCCGAGTCGCATGCTGGTGATCCGGCACGATCCGATCGTCGCCGTCTTCAGGGCCGATCGAGACGCAGCTCCGGTCGTCAGCGGCCTCATCTCGTGCGGAAAATACGCTGCGGCGACAGCCTCGTGCACTTCGTGCCAGTCGGTGAATCGGGTAGTGCTGTATGTGCCCATCAGGGTGTACAAACCTCCCACTGTCTTGCGCCTGTCGCCCGAAGAACCTCCCGGACGGGCCCAGATCGTAAACGCCATTGTGAGCCCCATCACTAGATATTTGTCAAGGAAGAACGGCGCATCGGGGACCCTGAAAATGGATCCCAGGGTCTTCGAGCCGCGTGCGGCAGACGCAGGCGACCCGAACACCACTGCACTGCTGAATCTTTCGCGACCTGACGCCCGTGCAATCCGGCACAGAAGCAGTGTGTCGAAAAGCGGATAGGACGCGACGCGTCCTGGATAGCTATGAGCTCGGCCACACCATAGCTTTGTTTGTGAGATCGCACTCCGCCCGCATGTTCGCGACCGGCGGTTGCGATCCGACAGACCAACCGTGTCTTCATCGACCGATGATCGCCCGCTTCCCCGCCCCATGGAGGCTGTTATGTCCCCCGAGAACCCTGATCCGAACACCACCCTCACACTGGTGGTGGACGAAGTCCGCAAGGAATGCGACGACGTGCTCACGCTGAGCTTGATCGACGGCACCGGAAGTACCCTCCCGACCTGGGAGGCCGGCGCACACATCGATCTGCACCTGGCGAACGGCTTGGTGCGGCAGTACTCGCTGCACAACACGCCCGGCGACAGTTCCCGCTACGAGGTCGCCGTCCTTCGAGATCCCAACAGCCGCGGAGGGTCACAGCACATCCACGACGAGGTGAAGAAGGGCGGCACACTCACAGCGTCATTGCCGCGCAACAACTTCCCACTCGAGCCGGCAGAAGAGTATCTCTTCGTCGCCGGAGGGATCGGCATCACGCCGCTGTTGCCGATGATGCAGGCCGCCGCGGACAACGACATCGCCTACCGCATGGTGTACGCCGGACGCTCACGCCCGAAGATGGCGTTCTTCGAACAGCTTTCCGACGACAGCCGCGTGCAGATGTGCGTCTCGGACGAGGGAACACGCCTGGATCTGGACGCCCTGATCGGCGACGATCTCGGCCCGAACGTGCACATCTACAGCTGCGGCCCCGAACGGCTCCTCGACGCACTTGCCGCGCGGTGTGCCGACGTCGGGGTGTCCGCGCGGCTGCACGTAGAGCACTTCTCCGGCACCGTCGTCGAGCTCGATCCGAACGTGGAGACCGCGTTCGAAGTGGAGCTGTCCCGCTCCGGGAAGACCCTCACCGTCGGTCCGGACCAGACAATTCTGGATGCCCTGCTCGAGTGCGGGATCAAGGCCGCGAACAGTTGCGGCGAGGGAGTGTGCGGCTCCTGCGAGACAACCGTACTCGAGGGCGAGGTCGACCACCGCGACGCGGTGCTCGACGACGACGAGAAGGCGGAGAACGAGGTGATGATGATCTGCTGCTCGCGGGCACGCTCACCGCGGATCGTCCTCGACATGTAGCCATCCGACCCATTGCTCGACATCGTGCGGCGTTCAGCCCGATCTGCCGCTACCCAACGTCCAGGAGGATCCACGATGACCGAAACCACTCCGGCACCGAATGCCGAAGATATCGTCGCGGGCAAGTGCCCGGTCAGCCACTTCGCGGCCGAGTTCAACCCGTTCGACGAGGAGTACCAGCAGGATCCGTACCCCGTCTTCAAGTCCGTCCGCGAACAGGAACCGGTCTTCTACAGTCCCGAGATCGACTACTGGATCGTCAGTCGCTATGAGGACATCATCGAGATCTTCAAGGACACCGAGTCCTACAGTGCGAGCGAGGCCGGCGTGATGATCACTCCGCCGTGCCCGGCGGCGATGGATGTGCTGGCCGAGGCCAACTTCGTGCCCTCGACCATGCTCGTCGACGAGGATGCTCCCCTGCATCCCAAGCGGCGCAGGGTCTTCCGCAAAGGTCTCAACGACAACAAGGTCGCCGAACTCGAGCCCTACACCCGCCGGTTCGTCTCCGAGTGCCTGGACACGATCGTCAAGAACGGCCGGGCCGACATGGTCGGCGACATGACCTTCTCGGTACCGGCGCTGACGGCGTTCATCCTGATGGGTGTGCCGGAGGCCGAGGTCGAGCGTGTCCGAGGGTATGCGGCCCGGTTCGCGCTGTGGCTGTGGGGGCGACCCACCGACGAACAGCAGGTTGCCCTCGCCGGCGACTACGCCGCGTACCTTCAGTACGCGCGTGAACACGTCGACAAGCTGGCCGAGAATCCGGGCGAGGACTACATGTCCAATGTCATCAAGGCCTGGCAGAAGGACGGCAACGACGAGGTGTGGGACAAGACCTATCTCGCGTCGATCATGCAGAGCCACCTCTATGCCTCGCACGAGACGACCACCAATGCGGCGGCGAGCGGAATCAAGTCACTGCTCGAGAACCGTGATCAGTGGGACGCGATTTGCGCGGACCCGTCGCTGATCCCCGGCGCGGTGCACGAGATCCTGCGCTACCAGTCGTCCGTGCCGACCTGGCGGCGGATCACGACGAGGCCGGTCCGGCTCGGCGGTTATGACCTGCCGGCCGGTTCACGGGTGATGATGCTGACCGGATCGGCCAACCACGACGACGCGAAGTTCGAGGACGGGGAGTCCTTCGACATCACCCGTGAGAACGCCGATGAGCACCTGGCTTTCGGCTGGGGTGTGCACCTGTGCCTCGGCCAGGGTCTGGCCCGCATGGAGATGCGGGTGATGCTGGAGGAGACCACCAAGCGTCTCCCGCACCTGCGTCTGGTGGAGGATCAGGAATGGACGTACTCACCGAACACCTCCTTCCGCGGTCCCGACCATGTCCGCGTCGAGTGGGACGCGAGTCAGAACCCGCTCCCCGAGGACCGACCGTAGTTTCCCACTACGCCCACCCCGGTACCAGTCCCGATATCCGAACCAGAGAGTGACACGACGGCAGGTGGTGCCGTGGGTCGTACCCACCCCACGGCGCCACCGCCGCCATCACCAATCGTCTGTCAGTGAGAACCGGAATGACTGCTCACACGAGCGCCGCAACGACCTTGGCCACACCGAGCTACACGGCAACACAGCTCGTTCGAGAGCGCGCCCTCCGCGCAATCCGCGCGAATCCATCGCCGGCGCGCATCTCGGAACTTGCCCGAGCAGCCGCCGACGCCATCGTCGACGTTCTCCGTCGACACGACGTGACCGATGCCGAATTTCACGCCCTCAAGTCCTGGCTGATCTCGGTGGGCGACAACGGAGAGTGGCCACTGCTTTTGGACCTGTTTGTCGAGCGCACCATCACAGAACGCGCGAACGCAGACCACAGCGCAACCCCGGGCAGCACCGAAGGGCCCTACTACATTCCGGGGCAACCGCAGCTGACGTCGCCGTGCATGCTGCCGATGCGCGCGGACGAGCCGGGGACGTCGTTGATACTCACCGGATGCGTGACTGCCACAGACGGCTCCCCCATCGCCTACGCGAACCTCGACATGTGGCAGACCGACGACAGCGGCCACTATTCGAGCTTCACGCCCGGCATCCCGGCAGGCAACCTCCGCGGTGTCGTGACAACCGACGACCACGGGTGCTTCGAAATCGAAACCATCCTGCCCTCGCCCTACCGCATACCGGCGGACGGAGCCGTCGGCACCCTGTTCACGAAGGCGAAATGGAACCCCTGGCGACCGGCGACCATACATGCCACCGTCACCAAGCTCGGGTACTTCCCCGTGACCACCCAACTCTACTTCGACACTGGCGCGGCCTCCGATTCGGTCAGCGACAGGATCGACCCCGAACTCGTCCTCGACGTCACGACCGGCCCCGAGGGCACCGTCCGTGCCGCCTACAGCTTCGTCCTCGACGCGGTCGAACCATGACCCGCACCAACGTATCCCCCGGAAGGACCCACCGATGCACACCCTGATGGTTCTCTATGGCCAGCCCACCGATCCGGAGAAGTTCCGGGAGTACTACCAGCACACCCACCTGCCGATCGCCCGGAAACTGCCCGGCGTGCGTGCGACCCGCCACAGCATCGACGTTGCTGCGGCGGAGGGCGAGTCACCCTTCGTTGCCGTCTTCGAGGCGGACTTCGACTCCGCCGAAGCCATGGCGGCCGCGCTGTCCTCCCCCGAGGGCGCGGCGGCGGTCGCCGACGTGCCCAACTTCGCGACCGGTGGTGTGCAGATCGTGCACTTCGCCGCGACGCTCAGCTGAATCGACCCGGGCCACAGAGCTCGGATTCCCGTCGGTGGGTTGCCTTCCTTTCGCGTTCTCGACCCCATGCACCGGCCGGCCCACGAGACTCGGCTCGACGGGCCCCATGATCGGCCACACATGCGAAGCGTGCGCACCGCACGGACCAGTGTGGCGTCGGTCCCACCTCACACGATGCCCCGGTGACAGTGCCCGCACTCCGCGGTCGCCGCAGCCGTCACCACCTTCGATGCCGGATCTCCGGCATACAGCGATTTCCCCAACCCCAAGGAGACCGGGAATGCCGGCAAGAAGGACCTTCGCACTCTCCAGTGTGGCAGTGATAGGTGCAGTACTGTTCCTCTTCCCACTCGTGACGGGAATGCTCAGCAAGGCGCAGAGCGTGGACACCCTGACCGGTGATCTTCGTGGCAGCTTCGAACCGGACGCACTGATCCAGACACGAACGGATATGAACACCGTGCAGGCGATGGCCGACCAGCTGCAGGCGGAAACCCTGCCCGCCCTCCCGAACGCGCTCGGAATGCCACCAGAGCAGTTCCAGGGCTTCATGAGCGAGAATTTTCCTGATGTGGCAAGCGGGATCGGACAACTCGACACCATTCTCCCGAAGTTCCAGGGCCTGGTGACCGGGCTCGAGACCCAAGCCCCGAACTTCCGCAGCGCCGATCAGATCCCGACCAATTTCCTGCCGAGCACCACCGTGCCCTATCTCTTCCTGGTCCCCGGCGCCGTCCTGTTCGTTCTGGCCGGCGGCGCACTGGTCCTCGGGCGCAACCCCGCGCGGAGCGGACTCTCCCGAGTCGCCCTGCTGGTCACCGTCGCCACCGGAGTGGTCTTCGTCATCGCACCACTGATCCTGTCGGTACCGGCGAAAACCCAGGCCGTCGACGACCTCACTGCGGCGTTCGGCCCGATCTTCACCGACGAAGGTGTCGCCGCGGTGCGCTCGGACATGGACGTCATCCAAAAGATGTCCGACCAACTTCAGGCCGAGACCGCCCCCGCGCTCGCCGAAGCACTGAGGATGGACCCCACCCAGTTCCAGAGTTTCATGGGCCAGAACTTCCCCGCTGTTGCCGCCGGCATGGGCCAGCTCAACGACATCCTCCCACGGTTCCAGGCCCTGGTGGCGGGCATGGAACAGAACGTCGACAACTTTCAGGCGGCGGCCAGTATCCCCACCGCGACACAACCCACGACAACGCTCACGTGGTGGCTCATCGTTCCCGGGATTGCTCTGATCGTGCTCGGCGGCCTCGGAATTCCCGCGACGCGGCACGCCGAAAGCCGCACCACGCCCCGCGAACGGACCCTGCAAGGCGTCTGATCAGGCGAGCCGAAGCCACCCAGTGAAACTCCCACCGAATCATGGTGGCGTCACCGCACTATCGCCGACCGGTTTGCCGCGATATCTCTTCGCGTTCGCCGGGGCAAGCGAAGCCCTGAGGTATCTCGGACCGGGTGCCGGTGGCCGTTCGGTGGGGTATGGAGAGGTGCCGTGTCCATGGTCGGGTGGACACGGCACCACCCACAGTGAGCACAGACCCAACAATTTTACAGCACAGGACAATTCGAAGGAGATCTCGTTTCATGACTGACAAGTTGAAGTTCTTTTCACCGGAGTGGTGTGACGCCGCCCGCGAGGCGGTCAACGCGAACGAGGCGGTCTGCCGCGGGTTCAAGGACCCGTCGGCGTTCACCAACAGGATGGAACTCGCGGTCGCCGGCCGTGAAGACCTGACAGTTCACCTCGAATGGAACCAGGGTGAGGTCATCTCCTGGACTCCCCGCAAGTTCGACGAAGACGATCTGTGGATCGTCCTCAACGGGGGGCTCGAAGCGTGGCAGCGCGCCGCCGATGGTGACGAGGAAGCTGGAAAACTGCTTATTGCAGGAGAACTCAAGTTCGTCAAGGGCCCGATGACCGCGGCGATCGAGAACGCCGGAGCTCTCAACAATTTCCTGTTGTCCTGGGGTCGGGTACCGACCGAGTGGGCAGTCTGACACACCACCTCCAGCCCGCGCAGGTCGACGGCGCTCCATCGACCTGCGCGGGCACCCTCTCGTTAGCAGCGCCTTGGAAGGCCCACGATGACAACGGTTCACCCCACCACGTACACCCTGTCCCTCTACGACGGTGACGACGCGAACGGCGTCGCGAGCATCCTGTCGACCCTGTTGGCACAGAACCTTCAGAATCATCCTGAACGAGTCGACCTGGCCCGAAAGTTCGGCCGGCCGGTCGCGGTGTTCAGCACGGACACCAACGCCGCCGCGACCATCATCTTTCGAGACGATCACGCCACCGTCTGCAACGACATCGTGAACAACCCCGCCGTCGTCGTATGGGCGACGGTAGGACAGATCCTCGATGTCTCCCAACTGGAGATGAAGGCAGGCGGGCTCTTGCCTGTCGGCTTCTTCACCCGGCGTGGACTAGGCGTTCTTCGCGACATTTTGACTCACAAGCTGGTCGTGAAGGGCCTGCTGACCCATCCGGTGACGGCACTGCGCATGATCGCCATGCTGTCGGTGGCGAGCTGATTGATCTCCCGTTCCATCGGAGGGACGGATGCTGATGCCGATCTCCTCGCACCGCTCGGTCGCGATCGACCGCGGCGGCGCCCCCTCCCCATCCCCCGGACCGGAGGGCCATGAGTCTTCTGCCGCGCCCTGACTTCGAGGCGCTCAACTCCCAAATCCGCTACCTCATGTTCTCGGTGTTCCAGGTGGAACCCGGTGTACTCGCAGGCGACCGGGAAACTGTGATCAAACAGGCGCGGATCTTCTTCGAAGGTCAGGCCGAGAAGGGTGTTGTGGTGCGCGGGCTGTACGACGTGGCCGGCCTGCGTGCCGACGCCGACTTCATGATCTGGACGCACTCGGCGAGCATCGAGGCCCTGCAGGCCGACTACGCCGACTTCCGCCGCACCACCGCACTGGGCCGTGCGAGCAAGCCCGTGTGGAGCAACGTCGCGTGCCACCGTCCCGCCGAATTCAACAAGAGCCACATCCCGGCGTTCCTGGCCGGTGAGGACCCGGGCAACTACATCTGCGTGTACCCGTTCGTCCGCTCCTACCAGTGGTACCTGCTGCCCGCCGACGAGCGCCGGAAGATGCTCGCCGACCACGGCATGGCGGCCCGCACGTACAAGGACGTCCGCGCCAACACCGTGCCCTCGTTCGCACTCGGCGATTACGAGTGGATCCTCGCGTTCGAGGCGCCCGAGCTGTACCGCATCGTCGACCTCATGCGCGACCTGCGCGCCACCGAGGCCCGCCTGCACGTCCGCGAGGAGGTGCCGTTCTTCACCGGCCCGCGGGTGGAGGTGGACACGCTGATCACGGCGCTTCCGTGAAGGCGACGGCACGGTGTTTCCCGGTTCGAACTTCGGTCCACCTGGTATTTCCGGCGCGTAGGCTCATCGGAGGGAGAGTCGAGACACCACCGGCTCGGGTGTCCGTCGCCGCAGCACAGCGGCAGGTGATGAGCGGGCTGGGCAAGGATCGTGGCGGCGCAGGATGGACCGGATGCACGAGGTTCCTCGCCCGATGAGGGCGTGGTATCCATGACGAACGAGGACGGCCCCGGGCCTGGTCGCGGACTTGTTCCTGTGCTCAAGGCTGAACTCGAAGCCGATGGTTTCGCGGAGGTCAGCGAGATCGGGCACGGAGGTTTCGGTGTGGTCTTCCGGTGCCGAGAGCCGTCCTTGGACCGGACAGTGGCTGTCAAGGTGCTGAACTCGACCTTCGATGAGGACGGTTACGCCCGGTTCCTCCGCGAGCAACGTGCCATGGGGCAGCTCTCGGGCCATCCGAACATCGTCAATGTGTTGCGCATCGGGGCTACCGCGAGTGGTCGGCAGTTCCTCGTCATGCAGTACCACGCGCGCGGCTCCCTGGATGCGGTGCTTCGGAGCCGTGGCCCGCTCGAGTGGAGCGCCGCTGTGCGAATCGGGGTGAAGCTCGCCGGCGCCCTCGAAACCGCGCATCGTGCGGGGATCCTTCATCGTGATATCAAACCGGGCAACGTTCTCCTGACCAGTTACGGCGAACCGCAGCTGTCGGACTTCGGGATCGCGCGGATCGCAGGCGGATTCGAAACCGACACCGGCACCATCACCGGGTCGCCGGCCTTCACGGCACCGGAGGTGCTGTCCGGCGATCCTCCTACCCTGGCCTCCGACGTCTACGGGCTCGGAGCTACGTTGTTCTGTCTGCTCACCGGGCACGCTGCCTTCGAACGCCGCTCCGGTGAGCAAATCGTCGCCCAATTCTTGCGGATCGCCGCGGAGTCGGCTCCGCGGTTGCCCGCCGCCGGTATCCCCGCCGATGTCCGTGCCGCGGTCGAATCCGCGATGGCCCGCGATCCCGGCCGGCGACCGGGAACCGCGGCCGAGTTCGGACATCAGCTACGCACGATCGAAGCCAGTCACGGCTTGACCGCGGACGAGATGGCGCTGCCGCAGGACTCGCACCCGGCGGCCCCGGATCCTTCGCCACGACACGACACGGGAACGGTCGACTACGCCCCCACCGAACTCGGTCAGCGCGCTGAAGTGGATGAGCCGCCGCGGCAGCCGCCCAGCGCCTCCACGAAGTATCGGCCACCGACTCCGTCCCGGGCCCTCGTGGAGCGCGGCCGGCTCGCCGAGCGCCTGCACGATGCCGCCCGCCGCCGGCTGATCTTGATTCACGCCCCCGCGGGTTTCGGCAAGAGCACCCTGGCAGCGCAGTGGCGGCGCACCCTGGCCGACGACGGTGTCGCGGTGGCCTGGCTGAGCATCGACGCCGACGACAACAATGTCGTGTGGTTCCTGTCCCACCTCATCGAGTCGATTCGTGTCGTCCGCCCCGACCTCGCGGCCGAACTCGGTCAGATCCTCGACGATCACGGCGACGAATCCGACCGGTTCGTCTTGACCGCACTGATCAACGAGATCCACACCAGCAGAGACCCCCTGACCGTCGTCATCGACGACTGGCACCTGGTCACCGATCCCGCCACGATCGCCGCGATGAGCTTTCTGCTCGACAACGGGTGCCATCACCTCCAAGTGATGGTCACCAGCCGCAGCCAGTCGGGCCTGCCACTCGGCCGGATGCGGGTGCGAGACGAGCTGGTCGAGATCGACTCCACCGCGCTCCGCTTCGACGAGGAGGAATCGCGGCAATTCCTGGTCGACGTCGGCGGGCTGGCCCTCGATCGGGACGCGATCAGCGCTCTGCGGGACTCCACCGAGGGCTGGGTCGCCGCCCTGCAACTGGCCACCCTGTCTTTGCGCGGACGTGACGATCCGGCGGAGTTCATCGCCCATCTCTCCGGCCGCCACCGCGGGATCGCGGGCTATCTCGCCGAGAACGTCCTGAGCGCGCTCGAGCCCGAGATCCTCGACTTCATGCTGGCCACGTCGGTCACCGAACGCCTGTGCGCTGACCTCGCCGAAACCCTGGCCGGCGTCGCCGGCGGTCAGGGCCTGCTCGAGCAGATCGAGGAACGCGATCTGTTCCTGCGCGCCCTCGACGACGACCGCGAGTGGTTCCGGTACCACCACCTCTTCGCGGACTTCCTCCGTCGCCGTCTCCAGCGCGACCAGCCGAGCAGAATCGCTGACCTTCATCGCACCGCCTCACGCTGGTTCGCCGCGCACGAACTCCTCAGTGAGGCCGTCGACCAGTCACTCGCTGCGGCGGATCCGGATCAGGCGGCCGAACTCGTCGACTCTCGCGGATTCGCCCTGATCGAACGTTCCCAGATGGCGACGGTTCTCGGGTTGATCGGGAAACTGCTCCCGGCTCAGATCGAGCGCCGCCCGCATCTGCAGATCGCCGCGGCCTGGGCGCACATCCTGCTCCACCATCGACCTACCATCGTCGACAGCGCCCTCGACTCCGTTCGGGTCGGGCTGGCAGCTCTACCCGAGTCGGGAAATGCCACCGCGGCCCTGCGTGCCGAAGCATCGCTTGTCCAGGCAGCTGCGGACCTGTTCCGGGACCGCATCGATGATCTGACCGAGTTGATCTCGGACTGCCTGGCACGAGAGAAGACTCTCCGCCCCTTCGCGTTGGCAGGCTCGGCCAACGTCGCCTCCTACGAGGCCATTCACCGCTTCGACTTCGAGGCCGCCAAACGCTGGCAAGAGTGGGCCGCCCCCTTCCATGCGCGCACGTCCGGCCCCTTCAGCGTGATCTACGGATACTGCTTGTCCGGGCTCGCCGAGAGCGAGCTGCTGAATGTGCAGGAGGCCGAAGACTATTACCGCAAGGCCTACGATCTCGCCAGGCGGTCGGGCGGGCACCGTTCCTACACAACCCGGCTCGCCGGGACGATGCTCGGCGAATCGCTCTACGAGCAAGGCCTGCTCGACGACGCCGAACGCCTTCTCGACGAATGCTCCGAACTCGGATCCGAGGGCGGGGTCGTCGATTTCATGCTTGTCACATTCGGCACCGGCTCCCGGATCAAGGCCCTTCGCGGCGATCTCGCGGCGGCAGCGCATCGCTTGGACGAGGGGACCCAGATCGCCACGGCGCTGTCGCTGCCGCGGCTGGCGGCACGGATCGAGAACGAACGCACCCGGTGGCGGATCGCCCCAGGCCAGTATCCGCAGGCGATGACGATGGCCAGTGCCCTCCCCGATACCGCGGCGCCGACATCGCATCCCGTCAACGGTGTCAACGGTGTCATCGAGGTGACCGCGGAGCTCAACGAAGACTCCGCCATTCGCCGGCTCCTGGCAAGCGGAGACCCCGGCGACGCCGCGCTCGCGCACAGGCGGGCCGAGCAGCTGCTGGCCAGGGCCACCGCGTTGCACCGCCCACGGGCCACACTCCGCGCGAGCCTGCTGCACGTCGTCACCACCCGCCGCGTGCAGGGAGAACACGATGCCCTTGCCGCCCTGGTCCCCCTCGTCGCACAGTGCTCCCGCCTGGGGCTGATCCGGCCGCTGTGCGACGAGGGGCCGGCTCTGACCCGGCTCGTCGCCACACTGGTGGAACTGCACGAGAGCCAGGACTGGGATGCCGGCTGGCCCGCGGTTTCTGCACCATTTCTTCGTGCGGTCCTGGCCTCCAGCGACGCGACGTCACCCCCACCGCACGCACCCGACTAAACCACCGGCGGCCGGAGGCCACCCGAGGGGACGTCGAGGGGCGGATCATGGCCCGCCGGTGTCGTCCATGTCCCGACCGATGTTCGTTGCGCCGAGCGGATCAGTCTTTCGCTGAGGATCGACGGCTTGTGACCCCCGCCATAGCGTGAGACCCGTACTCACCAGGCAGGCCGAACAGGTCGAACGAGAGCGAAGGTGGCCACCGATGGACGCACGCAAACTACGGGACATTTTCGGACAGTTCGCAAGTGGTGTCACGGTCATCACGTGCCGGAACACCGACGGGACACCCCACGGCGCCACGGTGACGGCGTTCACCGCCGTCTCCCTCGAGCCCGCACTGTGCCAGGTGACACTCACCCGCAAGTCGAAGGCATGCCAATACCTGAGCGACGCCCCCTTCGCCGTGAACATCCTTGGTGCCGAGCAGACCGATACGGCCATGCACTTCGCCGGTCGCCCGCAGGTTCCCGGCCCGGTATGGGCCGATGGCCCCACCACGCCCCTGTTGTGCGGATCAGCGGCGACGCTGTCCTGCACGCCGTGGGCCGAATACGACGGGGGCGATCACCTCATTTTCATCGGCGAGATCGTCGATGTCACCGTCACCGAGAGTGCGCCGTTGTTGTTCTACCGCAGCAAGTTCCACCACATCGGCGCAGAGCCGTCCGCCGCCGCCTGGAACGGCAGCATGGACGATCCGCACAGCGGATGGTTCGACGCGACGACCTCATTCACTCCACTGCACGCCAAGGCCCCCCTGTCCATCCCCTGAACCCAACAATCACCAACCGCACTTCGAAAGGATTACCGATGACCGTCACCGACACCGCCACCGACGCGGCCGGAACCGAACCGACGCAGGTCAATCCGGCCGCGAACGCCGCCGTCAACCAGCCCCAGATCTACGCCACGAAACCGATGACCGGTGACGAGTACATCGAGTCCATCAGCGACGACCGAGAGATCTGGTTGCACGGCGAGCGGGTCAAAGACCACACCAACCACCCCGCGTTCCGCAACTCGGTCCGCATGATCGCCCGGTTGTACGACAGCCTGCACACCGGCGAGCACGTCGACACCCTCACCACCGGCACCGACACCGGCAACGGCGGCGTGACGATGCCCTTCTTCCGGACCGCCAAAACCACCGAAGACGTGCTCGCCGACCGCGACGCAATCGCCACCTGGGCGCGGATGACCTACGGCTGGATGGGCCGGAGCCCCGACTACAAGGCCTCCTTCCTCGGCACCCTGCACGCGAACAAGGAGCTGTACTCCCCGTTCGAGGCCAACGCCGAACGCTGGTACCGCGAATCGCAGGAGAAGGTCCTGTACTGGAACCATGCGATCATCAACCCGCCGGTTGACCGCCAGCTTCCGCCCGACGAGGTCGGGGATGTGTTCATGAAGGTGGAGAAGGAAACCGACTCGGGTCTGATCGTCAGTGGCGCGAAGGTCGTCGCCACCGGGTCGGCGATCACCAACTACAACTTCATCGCGCACTACGGGCTGCCGATCAAGAAGAAGGAATTCGCCCTGATCTGCACGGTCCCGATGGGGGCACCCGGGGTGAAGCTGATCTCCCGTGCGTCCTACGCGCAGAACGCGGCGATCACCGGGACACCGTTCGACTACCCGCTGTCGAGCCGGTTCGACGAGAACGACGCCATCCTCGTCTTCGACAAGGTCCTGGTGCCCTGGGAGAACGTCTTCATGTACGGGGCCGTCGACAAGATCAACACCTTCTTCCCGCAGTCCGGGTTCCTCCCCCGCGCGATGCTGCAGGGCTGCACCCGCCTCGCGGTCAAACTCGACTTCATCGCCGGCCTGCTGATGAAGGCCCTCGATTGCACCGGCGCCGGCGGCTTCCGCGGCGTGCAGACCCGCGTCGGCGAGGTCATCGGCTGGCGGAACCTGTTCTGGTCATTGACCGAATCGATGGCGCGCGACCCGGAGCAGTGGATCGGGGACACCGTCATCCCCAAGCTCGAGTACGGCCTGACCTACCGGATGTTCATGATGCAGGGCTACCCGCGGATCAAGGAGATCATCGAGCAGGACGTCGCGTCCGGCCTGATCTATCTCCCGTCCTCGGCGTCGGACTTCAAGTCGACGGAGATCCGCCCGTACCTCGACAAGTACGTGCGGGGCTCGGACGGCATCACCGCGGTGGACCGCGTGAAGGTGATGAAGGCGCTGTGGGATTCGATCGGATCCGAGTTCGGTGGGCGCCACGAACTGTACGAGCGCAATTACTCCGGCAACCACGAAAACGTCAAGGCCGAGTTGCTGTTCGGTGCGCAGGCCACCGGAGTGGTGTCGGGTATGCGGGGTCTGGCAGAGCAGTTCATGAGCGAGTACGACCTCGACGGCTGGACTGTCCCGGATCTCATCGGCAACGACGACGTCTCGTACTTCGGCCGAAAGTAGCACCAGCCGAGTAACGACCGACGCTCCCGGCGAGGGCGGAGCGTCGCCGGGCGGCGGGCTTTCTCGACGGCGAACGGGCTGGTCTCGTCCGAGAAAGTCCGCCACCAGCCCCCCAATCCCCACATCAGTCCTAGCGATGGACGTGCTTCCATGACCGACGACGACCTGACCCCGCACGGCGAAGGCACTGGTCAAGGCGCACTGCACCCCCGGTGCACCCAGCAATTGCGGGGTTCGTCCTCCGCTGGGAGAGCAATGCAGCAGTGCGGAGGAACAATGACCGACCCGTCGCTCGCTCACACCTCAGATTCACTACCACCGCGCGAGTATCAGGTCACCGTGCTTCCCAACGGGATCCGCATCAGTGTCGGCACGGACGAATCGATCGTCGATGCGCTGCGCCGGCAGGGCTACCGGTCCCGGTACAAATGCAGGCGAGGCGGTTGCGGAGCCTGCCGAGCCACACTCGTCGACGGGCACGTCGTCTACCGCACGCCAGTGAGCGAATCGGTCGTGGACGGTCCCGACCGCGAGCCCGGTCAGCAAAAGTGCCTCCCCTGCCGGGCCTTTCCTCAATCAGACGTGACCATCGAACTCGGAGAACGGGACCGTCTCGTCGATGTCCTCGCAGGGTTCGGCCGGTCCCGACAACGCTCCACGTAGACCGTGGCCGCGAATACACATCACACCACAGGAAGGTACCCACCATGTCCGTGCTGCGACTGGGCTATGTCCACATCAACGTCACCGACCTCGCCGAGGCCAAGAACCACTACATCAACACCCTCGGCATGGACGCCGTCCACGAAGAGGACGGCACCGTCTACCTCAAGTCCTGGGACGAAGCAGACCACCACTCCGTCGTCCTCAACGAAGGCGGCGTCGGACTGATCAAACTCGGCTACAAGGTCTCCGACGAAGACTCGCTCGCCGAGATCGAAACCCGGGTTCGTGCGTTCGGCGCCAGCTGCGAACGGATGAGCAAGGGCGACAATCAATCCGTCGGCGACGGCCTGCGCGTGACTCTGCCGTCCGAACACACCCTCGAGCTCTACAGCGACATCGAGTACGTCGGCACCGCAACAGGAGTATGGAACCCGGACCCGTGGCCTCGCGGCGGAACCCGCGGCATCGGAGTGCCGCGCCTGGACCACACCCTCATCACCACCGAAGACCCCACACTGCTGGAACGCTTCTTCACCGAGGCGCTCGACTTCCAGGCCGCCGAACGCCTCGTCGGCGGCGCGGACAACAACGAACTCGTCGGCTCGTGGATGTTCTGCGGCGAGCAGCCACACGACATCGCCTTCGTCCAAGGCGAGAACGGCAAACTGCACCACTTCGCCTATCACATCGCGGACTGGTCGGCGTTGCTCCACGCCGGAGACGTCTTCTCCATGGAGGACGTGCCGATCGACTTCGGTCCCGCCCGCCACGGGATCACCCGCGGCGAGACGATCTACTTCTTCGATCCCGCCGGCAACCGCAACGAAGTCTTCTCCGGCGGATACCGCACCGGCAAGGACTTCCGCACCATCACCTGGACCATGGATCAGGCCGCCCGCGGCATCAACTTCACCCATCGGGAACTGGACCAGAACTTCCTCACCGTCGTCACCTAAGGCACCGGCCACCACACGCCGAACGCCCGCGACCGGAAGTCCACAACGATTGCACCGTCACGGAGTAAACCTGGAAGCACCGATTGGTATGAGCGCGTGAGAGTGTCATAAAAGCGAAATGCCCTGTCGTAGTGGAAGAATAAGACTTCTCAAGGGTCAGATTCAGCCACAAAGAAGGGCATCTCGCAGGTGCAACTATCTCACACCCGACCAGTCGTCGCGGCCAGGTTCGACGACCCCAATCTGATATCGACCGCGGGACTGGTCCCGGTGATGGCATTGGCGCAGGCCAGCGGCCTGCTCACCCTCGCCGATCAGCACCTGAGCGTGCCGACCGACAAAGGCGCCCACGCCGGCCGCAAGATCGGGTCCCTGATCGGCGGGATGGTCGCCGGCGCCGACAGCATCGCCGACCTGGCCATTGTGCGGCACGGCGCGATGGGAACCGTCTTCGACCGACCCTACGCACCGTCGACACTGGGATCGTTCCTTCGCCAGTTCACCTTCGGGCACGTCCGCCAACTCGACGCCGTCGCCTCGCGGTTCCTGGGCGCTCTCGCCGCGAAGACCCCGCTGGTCACCGGCATCGACACCGGGCGGGTACTGGTCGATATCGACGATACGATCATCGAGGTCCACGGCCACGGCAAACAGGGCTCCGGATACGGCTACTCCGGGGTACGCGGGCTGAACGCCCTGCTCACCACGGTCACCACCGACACCTGCGCGCCGGTGATCATCGGTCAACGCCTACGCCGCGGAGCATGCGGCTCCGCACGCGGCGCCGCCCGGATGGTCTCCGACGCCCTGGTCACCGTAGACCGGCTGCGCACCCAGGCTGCAGGAACCAGCGGTAACGGCGCGCCGAAGGTTCTGTTTCGAGCCGATTCGGCGTTCTATGGCCATCCCACGATCGGTGCCGCGATTCGTGCCGGCGCCGATGTGTCGGTCACCGTGCGCCTGACCTCCACCATCAAGCGAGCGATCGCATCCATCGACACCGACGAGTCCGCGTGGACGCCGATCGAATACACCGACGCCCTCTACGACGAGGCCACCGACACCTGGATCTCGCGGGCGGAGGTCGCCGAGATCCCGTTCACCGCGTTCGCCTCGCAGAAGAAGGCCCACCAGATCCCCGGGCGGCTGGTGGTGCGCCGCATCCCCGACCTGCGACCACCCAAGGACCAGGGCCAGGGCACGTTGTTCGACATCTGGCGGTTCCACGCCTTCTTCACCACCACCGACCCCGACGACCTCGACACCGTCGACGCCGACAAGACCCACCGCCAACACGCCGTCATCGAGCAGGTGCACGCGGACCTGAAGAACTCCGCACTCGCCCATCTTCCGTCGAACTCGTTTTCGGCGAACGCCGCCTGGCTGGTCTGCGCGGTCATGGCCTTCAACCTGACCCGTGCCGCCGGCACCCTCACGGCTGACCCGAAGCTGACGAAAGCGACCACCGGCACCCTCCGCCGCACCCTCGTCTCGGTCCCTGCCCGCATCGCCTCCTCCGCCCGACGGCTGACGCTGCACCTACCGACCGACTGGCCGTGGGAAACACCATGGCACAACCTGTTCGACAGAACCTTCGGCCGCAATCACCCGATCATCGTCTAACACCCGCGACACCTGCCCGCCATCGACGCGAAAGAGCCAGTGGAACAACCCGACACGCAGGTCGGACGATCACCCACGCCCGTAACCAACTCGCTGACGCACAACGAAACTCACCACGGACACATCAGTCGATCGGTGGATTTAGGGTAAACCAATGACCACCACAACCGACCAATCACCCGAAATCGCGAAGACCATCGACGTCAACGGTATCGCTACCAACTACCACGATGTGGGAGAAGGTGCCCCCGTCGTCCTGATCCACGGATCGGGCCCCGGCGTCACCGCGTGGGCGAACTGGCGCACAACCATCCCCCACCTCGCCGAAAAGTTCCGCGTCATCGCACCGGACATCCTCGGGTTCGGATACACCGAACGCCCCGACGGCGTCGAATACAACTCGACCACCTGGACCCAGCATCTCGTGGGCCTGCTCGATGCCCTCGGCCTCGACACAGTCTCCATCGTGGGCAACAGCTTCGGCGGATCACTCGCCCTGAACATCGCGACCAAGCACCCCGAGCGTGTCGACCGGCTCGTGCTGATGGGTAGCGTCGGGGTGCCCTTCGAGATCACCGACGGTCTCGACGCAGTCTGGGGTTTCGAGCCCTCCCTACCGGCCATGCGCAAACTGTTGGATGTCTTCGCCTACGACCGCTCGCTGGTCAACGACGAGCTCGCCGAGCTTCGACTCGCGGCCGCGACCCGCCCCGGCGTTCAAGAAGCATTCAGTGCGATGTTCCCGGCACCGCGCCAGCAAGGTGTCGACGAGATGGCCGTCGACGAGACACTGATCGCCGGCCTGACGAACGACACTCTCATCGTGCACGGCCGCGACGATCAGGTTATACCGTTGTCCAACTCGCTGCGGCTGCTCGAACTCATCGACCGCTCACAGCTGCACGTCTTCGGACGCTGCGGTCACTGGGTCCAGATCGAGCACTCGGCCCGGTTCAACAGCCTGATCGCGGACTTTCTGTCCGAATAGCCGCAGAACACGACAACAATGAAGGGTGTTCGCGGCCGTCGCAGTTCAGCACGGCGGCCGCGAACATCGTCGCCGCATCAGAAGGTACGCCCCCAGCCAGCATGAACGACGACCTGTTCGGCCACGAACTCGAATGGCAGCGACACTCCCGATGCCGCAGGATGGGAACCGAATTGTTCTTCCCACAAGACGGAGAATCTCTGCACCAGCGGTCAAAGCGCGAACGCGAAGCCAAACAGCTCTGCGCGCGCTGCCCAGTCGCCGACGCATGCCGAACCTACGCATTCGAAAAGGCAGAGCCACACGGGATCTGGGGCGGACTCTCTGCCACCGAACGACAGTCGAGGTACTGACCGCACAGTCGCACGTCGATGAAGCATCGCTTCCGTGTGCGATAGCTCGCCGGCATCGGGATCAGCACGGTGGAGTTCGAGTGTCGAGCTCGCACCGGACGCGACCGGCACAACCGCACGCCATCGAGGCCCGATCTCGACCCGCCCCTTGTCTTGGCCCGATCAGGCACGCCACCGACGGCGACACGCAGACGCTGACCTGGGTCCGCCCGCACCACCCCTTATCGACGTCACCTGCAGGAGACACGCATGCCCACGCTCTTCCTCCACGCCCTGATCGCAGTGCTCAGCCTCTTGCACCGAGGCCAGTGGGGGGTCACGCCCCGCCGGATAATCTGGGAAATCGCGTACGCCCGGGCCGCGATGCGCTGGGCGCAGATGTGTACCGAACCAGTGGACGTGTTCGAGCCGACCACTTCGAGGCAGAGTCAGTCACCGACATCGGCGTAGCCGATTCCTTCCCTAGCCGATGGCCGAGCGACCCGATTGCGCGCAATTGAGCCCGTGACCCTGCCCCAGCTGACTTCGTCAACCGCGGGTGAGCGCTACCGGCCACTACGACTGAAGCGTCGGCGCACCCCGTCTCGGCACCAGTCAACTCCGCTCGCCCGATTCGCCCGCGTGAGATCCTGCGGGGACGACTCATCAGCGACGACGGCCGTCTTTGGCACTGCACTCAGCGCGGAGGGCATTCCGGAAGCTGAGCGTCGGGCGACGATAGACACCTGGGGCGCATCGGCGCGGGTCTATTCGCCCACTCGGTGCCTGGTCACGGCCACCGGTTCGCCGACCGGCCGAGGTGTGGGTGCCAAGAGCACCGAACACAGCGGACACGGTCGGCGCAGGAGTCTTTTCAGCTTGCCACGCTATCGGAGTTCGCGGCGAGGAGATCGAGTGCGATGTCGACGATGAGGTCCTCCTGTCCGCCGACGAGGCCACGCCGGCCCACCTCGAGGAGGATGGTGCGCACGTCGATGCCGTAGCGCTGGGAGGCGGCCTCGGCATGCCGGAGGAACGACGAGTACACCCCGGCGTAACCGAGGGTGAGGGTTTCCCGGTCGACGCGGACCGGCCGATCCTGTAGCGGCCGGACGAGGTCGTCGGCGGCATCTTGGAGGGCGAACAGATCGCTGTTGTGCTTCCAGCCCTGCAGGTCCGCGACCGCGATGAACGGTTCGATCGGGCAGTTGCCGGCGCCGGCGCCGTGCCCGGCCAGAGAGGCGTCGACCCGGGTGACACCCTCTTCGACGGCAACAACGGAATTGGCGACCGACAGCGACAGGTTCTCGTGGGCGTGGATACCGATCTCGGTGGCCTCGTCGAGCACGTCCCGGTAGGCGCGGACCCGTTCGCGGACACCGTCCATGGTCAGCCGGCCACCGGAGTCGGTGACGTAGACACAGTGCGCGCCGTAGGACTCCATGAGCTTGGCCTGTGCAGCGAGCTCGGCCGGGGAAGCCATGTGACTCATCATCAGGAACCCGGACACGTCCATGCCGAGCTCACGGGCTTTTCCGATGTGCTGAGCCGAAACGTCGGCTTCGGTGCAGTGGGTCGCGATCCGGATCGAGCGAACGCCCAGCACGTAGGCGTGCTCGAGTTCGGCGATGGTGCCGATACCGGGCAGCAGCAGTGTGGTCAGGCGGGCGTGGGTGAGGTTGTCGGCTGCGGCTTCGATCCATTCCCAGTCGGTGTTGCTGCCGGGACCGTAGTTCAGCGATCCGCCGGCGAGTCCGTCGCCGTGAGCGACCTCGATGCCGTCGACGCCGGCGGCGTCGAGCGCGGCCACGATCTTTCCGACGTCGTCGGGGGTGATGCGGTGGCGGACGGCGTGCATGCCGTCGCGGAGGGTGACGTCTTGGATGAACAGCCTGGTGGTCATCGGGTGGCTCCCTGTGCTGCCGTCGGGGCGGCGATCGTGTCGGCGACGGACTCGGCGTAGCGCACTGCGGCCGAGGTCATGATGTCGAGGTTTCCGGCGTAGGCCGGCAGATAGTGCGCGGCGCCTTCGACTTCGAGGAACACCGACACCTGATGCGTCGGTGTAGCCGCGTCCCCGGACGCGAGCAGGGTGCGCACAGGTTGGCCGTCCGGGACCGGCGTGATCTGGACTTGTTGCTTGAGTCGGTAGCCGGGCACGTAGGTCGCGACGTGGTCGACCATCGTCTGGATCGAATCGCGGATGGCGTCGTGGGTGGCCGGGTCGGGGGCGGAGATCAGGCACAGGACCGTATCGCGCATGATCAGCGGCGGGTCGGCCGGGTTGAGGATGATGATGGCCTTGCCGCGGCGGGCACCTCCGACGGTTTCGATTGCGTGGGAGGTGGTTTCGGTGAACTCGTCGATGTTCGCGCGCGTGCCTGGTCCGGCGGACTTCGAGGCGATGGAGGCGACGATTTCGGCGTAGGCGACCGGTGTCACGCGGGAGACGGCGGCGACGATCGGGATGGTGGCCTGACCGCCGCAGGTGACCATGTTGACGTTGGCGGCGTCGCGGTGTTCGTCGAGGTTGACCGCCGGCACCACGAAGGGGCCGAGGGCGGCCGGGGTGAGGTCGATCAGCCGTTTGCCGAGCGGTTCGAGCAGGGCGGCGTTGGCCTCGTGTGCCTTGGCGGAGGTGGCGTCGAAGATGACGTCGATCTCGTCGAAGTTCGGCAGCTGAAGGAGGCCTTGGACGCCATCTGAGGTGGTGGGGACGCCGAGTCGGCGGGCACGGGCGAGCCCGTCGGAGTCGGGGTCGATACCGACCATCGCGCCCATCTGCAGGACCTCGGAGTGGCGGATCACCTTGATCATCAGGTCGGTGCCGATGTTGCCGGATCCGATCACCGCGACGGTGACCTTACGGGTGTTCTCACTCATGGTGCTCACTCCTGGGTGAAGGTTGCGGTGACCGATCCGAGACCGGTGATGTCGGCGCGGACGGTGCCGACGGTGCCGATCGGGGCCATCGGTCCGAGAGCCCCGGACAGAATTACCTGGCCGGCCAGCAGTGGTTGGCCGAACTCGCGTGCCGTGCGCGCGAGCCAGCCCAGGGCTCGCAGCGGGTCACCGAGGCAGGCGGCGCCGGTTCCGGTCGACACTTCGGTGTCGTCGATGAACATCTGCATCTGCGTGTCGACCGGGTCGAAGGAGTCGAGGGTGCGCCGGTCGCTGCCGAGGACGAACAGTCCGCTCGACCCGTTGTCGGCGACGGTGTCTCCGAAGGTGATGTCCCAACCGGCGATTCGGCTGTCGACGATCTCGAGGGCGGCCACCGCGTAGTCCACGGCGGCGCGGATCTGGGAGTCGTCGAGCGGTCCGTCCACCAGATCGCGGCCGAGGACGAATGCGATCTCCGCCTCCACCTTCGGCTGCAGCAGACGCGACAGCGGGATCGGGGTTGTCTCCGTGCAGTGCATGTCGTCGAACAGCACACCGAAGTCCGGTTGGTCGACGCCGAGCTGCTGCTGGACCGCCGGAGAGGTCAGGCCGATCTTGCGGCCGACGACGCTCGCTCCGGCGGCGATTCGGTCGGCGACGATCCGCTCCTGGACGGCGTACGCGGCCGCGACATCGTCGGCACCGATCAGATCGCGGACCGGAGCGCAGGGCGTCCGGGTGTGCGCGGCGGTGCTCAACCGCTCAGCGGCGGCCACACGATTAGCTGCGATGACGGGCGGCGCGCTAGTGCTATTCGATGTACTCATCTGACTTCCCGACTGGTTGGAGAGGAAACGAATGAGATCCACTGTCGTCGCGGGTCGATCCATCACCAAGCACAGCGTTCCACTGAGCCGAACGCGACGCAGTATTGTGGACCCTGCCGCTAGAAGAGAGCGGAGGAGGCATCTGCAGTGTCAGATAGAGAGTTCGACCAAACAACAGTCCTGGGCAAGGTGATGGCGGTGCTACACGCCTTCACCATCGACGACGCCACCCTCCCTCTGGCCGAGTTGGCGCGACGCACGTCCATTCCCAAAGGAACCCTGCACCGGATCCTGTCCGACATGGCGGCTGTGCGGCTGTTGGACCGGAGCGGCACCAACTACCGGCTCGGCGGCGACCTCTTCGAACTCGGCATGCGGGCATCGGTCGAGCGGAGCCTGCTCGAGGTGGCGATCCCGTTCATGGAGGACCTCTATATGCGCACTCACGAGACGGTGCACCTGGGGGTCCTCGACGGCACCGAGGTGGTGTACCTGTCGAAAATCGGGGGACACCGGCAAGCGACCGCACCGTCAAGAATCGGCGGCCGTATGCCGGTGCACTGCACCGCCATAGGAAAAGTGCTGTTGGCTCACGGCGACAACACATTGCGGGAGAAAGTGCTGTCCGGTTCACTCCCCCGCCACACCCCGCGCACCGTCGTCCTACCCGGCCCACTGCGCACTCAGCTCGACCGGATCGCCACCGAAGGCGTCGGTTACGAGTACGAGGAATCGGCCACCGGTATCGTGTGCGTGGCCGCACCAGTCCGCGAAGGCGACGACGTCGTCGCCGCGATCAGCGTCACCGGCCCCTCGCACCGCTTCCGGCCCGACACCCACGCCGCATCCGTTCGCGCAGCGGCAGAGGGGACAGGGGTCACCCTCGCTCGACGAAATCGCCTCCTAGTCAAATGAATGACGAGCCCGCCACCGAGACCCTTCGTTCGCCACACACCGACGATGTCGGTCAGTAGGGAGCCGAAGTCGGGCCATCGCGATGTCGGGTAATACTGTGACGTACGCGAAAATCAGAGAATATGCCGTTCCCCTGTTCGAAGAGCAACTTATCGGCGGAACCGTACTCTCGTCCCATGCCCGTACGCCCCGAACTCCTCAGCGCCAACCACGACCAGATGCTGCCAAACTTGGCGACCGGTGGCGTCTCGACGGATCCGCACACCATCACGGCGCCGGCCCGCACCGGAACGGACATCGAGCTGCGGATCCACACCTCCATCGCACCGTTCGAGGTCGCAGCCGAGGAGTGGTTCCCCGCGGCAGCCGGGTTCGCCGTCACGGTCATCGTGCACCCCGTCGACCCGGCGACGGGCCAGCCACGCTATCTGCCGCCCGCGGAGCCCGCCGAGTGGGCGCGCGCGATCTTCTCGACGGTCGACGACGCGCACGGATACTTCCTCGGCGCCGTCGACCCGGACACCGGCGTCCATCGACGCGGGCAGCTCGTATATCGCCTCTACCTCGACACCGACCGCCGGGCGATACCCGTGCCTCGACAGGCGGTCACCTGCCCGCACTTCCTACTCTCTGCCCACACTGGGTAGTTCGCTGCCGGATGACAACAACAGTTGCTTCATGGCAGTAGCTTGAACTTGCGTGCAGTGACAACTGCTTCCTGACGCGAACACGCGCTGAGCTTGTTCATCGCAGCGCGCAGATAGCTCTTCACGGTTTGGGGTCCCACGGAAAGCCTTTGGGCGATTTCGCTGTTAGTACAGCCCAACGCGACGTGCGCTAGCACGTCGATCTCACGTGGCGTCAACTGCATCTCGCGGCCCGGGCGAGTGGCATTGCTCGGCTGGCGCAGTGCAGCGATCCGATCGGACAACTCGTGCAGTCGTGACCGCACGGCCGTGTCGGCGACGTGTTGTGCCACCGCTCGCAGGTCGGCGTGGATGTCTCGAAGTTCCTCGGTGGTTGCGCCGTCCGCGCCGGCCGATTCGATCGTGGCGAGCATCTGAAGTCTCCGATCGACCTCGTCGCGGATGGAGATCTCGGTGCTGAGCCGACGGGACGCTGCGACGACGAGGTTGGCGGTTCGGTCGCCGATCGGCGCGCATTCACGGCTCGCAGCGTAGAGAACAGCCCGCGCCTTGCCGCCGACCACCACCGGAACCGCGAGGACTGAACGCAGGCCTTCGGTGAGAACAGGCCGGTCGTAGTGGTGGGTGATGGTGGATGAGCGGCGGTAGTCGTGCACTGATATCGGGGCGCGTTGTGCGACTGCGCGTCCTCCGAGACCCGAATGCGGCGGGATCGACAAACCCTTCAACCCGGTGGTACGGGTTCCCATGAATTCGCTCAACTGCAGTATGTCGTCTTGGACCTCGCCGGCGAAGACGACAGGCGCAGCCCCGCGTGCGGCGATGGTGCGTAATTCGCCGCGCAGGGCATCCTCGTCTCGGGGACGCAGAACTGCGAATGCAGTAGCCGCCACAGTGGTTTCACCCTTTCGTTGGATGACCGGAGGTCGCACCCGTGTCGCGTGCCGAGCGACCGCCATGGACTCCATCAGTGTGAGATCAGAGTCAGGATCGCCTGGCTCACTCAGGTTCGCTCACTCGCCCACCGATCGAGAGTGCGCGTATCCGATCGGCGCTGTCACTTCGTCGGCGTAGGGCGGGTCCTCTGGCTCGTGGGGTGAAGATGTGCGAGGGCGAGTGTTCGGATCTGTTCGCCCGTTCCTATACCGAGATGCCGACGCCATGAACCCAGCGCGAGAAGGTAACAGAGGCGGCTCCAGTACTGGTCGGGGTTGAGGCCGAAGCGGATCCAGATTTCCTCTGGCGGAGGTCCCCCGTAGGGGAGCCAGGTGACCGCGAGGTTGACGAGCATATGGTCGTCGTCCCGAGAGATCGACACCCCTGGCGGCTGGGGTCGAGGGTTCAGCTGCCGCCCTCCATGGTCGGTATGGCTGCTCGTGTCTGATCGGTGCATGTCGTTGTCGTGCAGGGCGCGCAGAGGCCGGGGCGGCGTGGTTCGCCCCGGCCTCTGTGGTGGACTGCTATCCCTTCTTGAGGATCACGGTCTTGGTTTCGGTGTACCCGTCGAGGGCGGATGAGCCGTGTTCGCGGCCCCAGCCGGACTGCTTGTAGCCGCCGAACGGCAGTGCCGGGTCGAGGATGTGGTAGCTGTTGATCCACACGGTGCCGGCCCGGAACTTCGCGGCCAGGTTGTGGGCCTTGGCCACATCCGAGGTCCACACCGCGGCGGCAAGGCCGTAATCGGTGTCGTTGGCGCTACGTACCACATCGTCGACATCGTCGAACGGTGCGACGGTGACGACGGGCCCGAAGATCTCTTCCTTGACCACCCGCATGTTGGGCTTGGTGTCGACGAGCACCGTGGGTTCGACGAAGTAGCCGGTGTCGCCCTTGCGGGTACCGCCGGCGACGGCGGTGGCACCCTCGGCGCGGCCGCTGACGAGATATCCGAGCACCCGGTCGAGTTGCTGCTGCGAGACCAACGGCCCGAGCTGGGTGTCCGCGGCCAGGCTGTCGCCGACCTTGATCTGCGTCGCGGCCTCGGCGATCCCAGCGACCACCCGGTCGTACACCGACGACTGCACGAACAGCCGCGACCCGGCTTCACACGCTTCGCCCTGGTTGAAGAAGATCGCATTGGCCGCCCCGGCGATCGCGGCGTCGATGTCCGCGTCGGCGAAGATCAAGTTCGGGGACTTGCCGCCGAGTTCGAGGGTGACCTTCTTCAGGTTCCCGCGGGCCGCGGCGATGATCTGCCGGCCGACCTCGGTGGATCCGGTGAACGAGATCTTGTCGACCCCGGGGTGGGCGGCCAGTGCCGCACCGACCTGGTCGCCGTATCCGTGCACGATGTTCACCACACCCTCGGGAACACCGGCCTCCCGCAGCACGTCACCGAGCAGGGCCGCGCTGAGCGGGGTCTGTTCGGCCGGTTTGAGGACGACGGTGTTCCCGGCGGCCAGGGCCGGCGCCAGCTTCCAGGCGGCCAGCAGCAACGGAAAGTTCCACGCGATGATCGCCCCGACCACACCGACCGGCTCGCGCACGGTGTAGGCGAAGTAGTCGCCCGGAGTCGCGACCGCCGACACCGGGATCGTGGTGCCCTCGAGCTTCGTGGGCCAGCCCGCGAAATAGCGGAACCAGTCGATGGCCAACGGGACGTCGACCAACTGGGCGTAGGTGACGGGCTTACCGCTATCGATGGCCTCGAGGATCGCGAACTCCTCGAGCTTGTCCTCGATGAGATCGGCGACCCGCCAGAGGATCTTGCTGCGCGCGGAAGCCGTCAACCGGCCCCACGGGCCGTCGAGAGCCTGACGTGCCGCGGCGACGGCCCGGTCGACATCCTCCGCTGATCCCCGGGTGACCTGTGTCAGCGCGGCGCCGGTGGACGGATTGACCGTGGCGAACGTTTCGCCCGTGGCCGAGGCCACGTTCGAGCCGTCGATCAGGTGCTCGATCGGTCGGCTGAGGAAGTCGGCCACCGTGGGAGACAGTCCCGCGGTGGGGTTGATGGTGGAGGTCATTTCCCTACTCTCTGCAAAAAGTGGTGTGTTCTGGTGTCCCGCTTTGTTACGCGGGCAGGTCCGCTTTGGTGATGACCCAGAACTTCTTCACGAACGGGCCCTTCGAGGTCCAGGTGACATGCACGCCGGACGGCAGCGCGATCAGGTCACCGGCCTTGAAATCCCATTCCTCGTTCGTCTCGTCGTTGCGGACGTGGACCTCGCCCTCGAGCAGCAGGATCGTCTCGTCCCCGAGGGTTCCGGTGTACGGCGTCACCAGCGTCCCGTCCGGTTCGCTGCCGGCGATGCCCTTGCCCGAGCGCCACAGCCCCGACAGCACGGTGCCGCTGCTGCCCTCCGGGCGGAGGATGACCAGCTCACCCTTGGTCAGGTCACCTTCGAGGGGTTCGGTGAAGTCGTACGGGGTCCACGTGTCCGGGTTGTCGTTGATGTTCGCGATGATCAGGTCATCACTGGTGGCGCCCGTGGGGTTCGGGCCGTCGAAGATCACCCAGAACTTCTTGAAGTAGGGGCCCTTGACGTCCCAGATCTGTTCGAGGCCCTTGGGCTCGTAGATGATCGAGCCGGGACCGACCTCATACTGCTTGCCCGTCGCCTTGACGGTGATCGTCGCGGACCCCTCCAGGACGACCGCGCACTCGTCACCCAACGGAGACGACCACACGATCGAGCCGGAACCGTCGGAACTAGCTCCCGGCGCTCCCGCGTGATACCGCCAGAAACCGGCGAGCAGGTTGCCGCTCGTCCCGTCCGGGCGGAAGACGGCGATCTCGCCCTGCACGTCGGTCCTCCCGAGAGCGGGCTCCTCCCACTCGAAGGGCTCCCACTCGTGCTTGGCCGGGTCGGCCGAGCCGCCGTAGACACGGCCCGTGGTGGTTTCTTGTGTCGTCATTCCTGTTCTCCTTCAGTAGCGCCCGGTGGGCTCGGTGGGGAAACATCGAAGAGGCGAGGTCGCCGCCGCCGGCGTTCGAAAGCGGGCGGCGCCTGCCGTGGTCAGGTGTTCGCCTGTGCGGCGGCCGGCTCCTTGCCGTTGGTAGAGACCGGCTCGAGGGCAAGGTCCTTGAAAACCCCGAAGCTCGACTCCTGCTCGGTCATGTACGGGAAGTGGAATCCGCAGTTCGGGCACTGCTCACGCAGCACCGCCTGCTCCTGCCCGAGGTCGTAGACCTTGTCCTGAAGTTCGTTGCAGCACGGACAGATTCGCAACAACCGGGTTCCCACCAACTCGAAGTTGGTGATGATGTCCTCCATGATGGCGCCGTTCGCCGCCCACGCCTTGGCGTGCTTGTGATAGGTGTCCATGTGCCAGTCGTAGAGTGCTTCCTTGCTCGCCCAGAAGCTGCATTCGTTGAACCACATGCGGTCGTCCGGGTGCTCCCACCAGGTCAGATGCAAAAAGCCCGGCAGCTTCATCAGGTGGTGCCGGGTGTCGGCGAAGACCACCTTGAACTTCTCGTACGCGCCCGGGCTGGAGAACCGCACGCGCTGCATGCTCAGGTAGATAGCCATGACTGGGTGAAAACCTCTCTTATCTGGATACAGTGCGTCCTCGGGGCGCCTCGGGGGGCTGTGGGCGTCGACTCCAGCACTCGCACTGACGTCGCTCTGCACTCTGTGATTGCGTTCACACTGATCTGTGTGTGGTTCCTATAGTTGACCCGATCCGAGCGGTTCAACAGATCCAATTCCGAGGGAGTGAGAGGTACCGATTTGTCACCCGCCAGTAACACCCCAGACGGGCCGGATTCACCCGCGCCCGCGTACCGCCGCCTCTACGAACAGCTGCGGGCGGGCATCCTCAGCGGCCAACTGAAAGCGGGATCGCCGCTGCCGGCCAGCCGCCGCCTCGCCGCCGAAGTGGGCGTCTCCCGCAACACCGTCCTGGCCGCTTTCGAGCAGCTCGACGCCGAGGGCTACCTCGACCGCCGTCCCGGGTCGGGCACCTACGTCGCCGACGTCCTGCCCGAACAGATGCTCACAATCAGTCACGCTCCCTGGACCGGTTCCGGCGCCGACGATGGCTCCGGCAGGCTCTCGCAACGGGGTCGGGCGATCGCCGACACCCGCAGAATGCCGCTTCCGGAGGTCACCGGCGTTTCCGCCGAGGCGACGGCATTCCAGATCGGCCTGCCCGCCCTCGACAGCTTCCCCGCCGACCTCTGGGCCCGGATGTATGGTGCGCGGTTGCGGCAATCGACCCGCGACCTGATGCGCTACAGCGACCCACGCGGATACCGCCCACTGCGCGAGGCCATCGCCTCCTACATCGGCCCGGCACGCGGAATCCGCTGCACCGCAGACCAAGTGGTCATCGTCTCCGGATCGCAACAAGCCTTGGAGTTCTGCGGCCGGATCCTGCTCGATCCCGGCGACCCGGCCTGGATCGAGGACCCCTGCTACCTCGGCGCGAAGGCGGCCCTGATCTCCGCCGGAGCACGTTTGGTGCCCGTGCCCGTCGACCGCAAAGGCATCGACGTGGCCGCCGGCATCGAACGCGAACCGAGCGCGCGACTTGCCGTCCTGACCCCCTCGTACCAGTTCCCCCTCGGGGTCACCCTTTCCCTCGAGCGCCGACTCGCACTGCTGGACTGGGCCGCCCAAGCGGGTGCCTGGATCGTCGAAGACGACTACGACAGCGAATTCCGCTACCGCGGCCGCCCGCTCGTCGCGCTGCAGGCCATCGACAAACACCGACGGGTGATCTACGTCGGCACCTTCAGCAAGATCATGTTCCCCGGGCTACGGCTGGGGTACCTGATCGCCCCGACCGAGCTGGTCGACGGCTTCGCCGCAGCGCATCTGAGCACCGACATGCACGCCCACCTGCTCGACCAGGCGGTGCTCGCCGACTTCATGGAAGCCGGCCACTTCACCAGACACCTGCGCAGAATGCGCGTCCTCTGCGGCAAACGGCAACAACTGCTGGTGGCCGAAGCCACGCGCCGGCTGGGGAGTCGCCTGCGGATCGAGGACCCCGACGGCGGACTGCACCTGGTCGGTTGGCTCCCGGAAGGGCACGACGACCAGGCCATCGCCGAGCTCGCCGCCCGCCAGCGCCTCCACCTCTGGCCCCTCTCCACGCACTGCGTCGAAGCCGACCTGCCACCGGCCCTTCTGCTCGGCTACGCCGGAATCAAGGAACGCGACATCGGGGACGGCGTGGCCACCTTGGACCGAATCCTCCGTGGCTACAGACCACATGCCCGGTTGAGCTGACCGTCGTGGTGGCTTCGCTCGGTCGCAAATTGCGGCCGCTCCGGCTGCGTCATCCGGTCAGCAGTAACACTCCCGTCACCACGAGCGCGCCGACCTTTGCGACCTCGAGCGCGATGTAGGCATAGTGCGCGTGCGACCGTGGCGTTTCCTCGCCGGAAAGGACGCGGTCGGAGCGCCGCGTAAGCCGAGGCCGTACCGCCGCGAGTTGCACACTCAGGATTGCGACAACACCGACCGCCGCGACCACAATCCGGGTGGGCGGTTCACCGAGAACGACCGCGATGACCAACACCACCGCCAGCATCGACTCGACGATGTTCAGTGCCCGGAACACGAGGCGGCCGATCCCCAGCCCAATCCGTAATGTGACGTCGGGGGCCCGGAACTTCAACGGCGCCTCGAGAAAGGAAATGGCCAGCACCATCCCCAGCCAGACGAATGTGACAGCGGTAGCCACTGCCATCGCGACGGTCAAAGCCCTCTCCCCTCAACCCACGGCTCTTCCGCATAGTGTGAACTCGGTTCGACCTCAGATTCCAGAGGAGTCCGAGTCACGTCACTCGTCTCGGGGGATTGAACTGGGTCATGGCCTGGGCTTGGAGTTCGGTGATGGTGGCGGTATTGAGTAGTTGCAGCCAGTTCGGACGGGTGAGCAGGTAGCAGATTCGATGCCAGAATGGCATGGGGCCGAACCCGAATCGCGCCCGGATATCTTCCTCTTTGGGTCCACCGCGGGGAATCCATTCGATGGCCAGAGCGAGCATCGCCTGATCGTCGTCCGGACGGTTCCGGTTCGCCGGTAGTGTAACGGTGGTCCGGGACCAGCGTTCCGGGAGTAGAGGTCTGGCAGTTCCTGGCTCACTCATCGACTCTCCTTACGTCAACGGGTAGATGCTGCGAACGCAGAATCCGCGGCACCTACCCGTCGCGGCGTGCATCCGCCGAACGGGCAGCGACACCCCTGTCTCACGCTGTTCTCCGCGATCAGCGTGAGATCAGGGTGCCGGTGGCTGTCCGGGCACTACTATGGGCGAGCTGTGTTCACGCTGGCAGGTTCTCGTTGGTGATGACCCAGAACTTCTTCACGAACGGGGCCTTCGAGGTCCAGGTGACGTTCAGCCCCGACGGCAACGCAATGATGTCGCCGGCCTTGAAGTCATACTCCTCACCGGTTTCCTCGTTGACCAGGTGCGCCTGCCCTTCGAGCAGCAGCATGGTCTCGTCGCCGATCGGTGCCGTGTACGGGACGGTCGAGGAGCCGTCGGGTTCGCAGCCGGCGATCCCGACGCCGGTACGCCACAGGCCGCACATCAGGGTGCCGGTCGAACCGGTGGACCGCAGCGCGAAGAGTTCACCGCAGACCTGCGAGCCGTGCCCGGGTTCGACCCACTCGTAGGGCTCCCATGACTCGGGGTTGTCGCTGATGTTGCCGACGTAGAGGTCGTCGCCCTTGGTGGCCTCCTGGGGGCTGTCCCACAGCACCCAGAACTTCTTCAGGAACGGGGCCTTGATTTCCCAGGTGATCTCGAGTCCTTTCGGGTGGCTCATGATCGTTCCGGGCTCGAGCTTGTACTGCTTGCCGGTGGCGTTGACCGTCACGAGGGCCTCGCCCTCGAGGATCACCACGGTCTCGTCGGCGTCGGGGGCGGAGTAGTCGACGTGACAGGATCCGTCCGCTTCGCAACCGGCGATGCCGACGCCGGTGCGCCACAGGCCGGCCTGCTGGGCGCCGGAGGTGCTGCCGGTCCGGATGATGACGACCTCGCCCTTGACCTGGGGGCCGAGCTTGGGCTCGACCCACTCGAACGGGGTCCACTGGTCCGGGTTGGTGCTCCGGCTCCCGAACTCGATCTTCCGGACGAGTGATGTGGTCATTTCATTTTCCCTTTCAGTGGGTGCCCCAGTGGGCTCGGTGGGGTGAAACATCGAAGCGGCGAGGATCAGGCGTTCGCCTGTGCGGCGGCCGGTTCCTTGCCGTTGGTGGAGACCGGACCTGGGGCCAGGTCCTTGAAGACCCCGAAGCTCGACTCCTGCTCGGTCATGTACGGGAAGTGGAATCCGCAGTTCGGGCACTGCTCACGCAGCACCGCCTGCTCCTGCCCGAGGTCGTACGGTTTGTCCTGAAGTTCGTTGCAGCACGGACAGATTCGCAACAGGCGGGTTCCTACCAACTCGAAGTTGGTGATGATGTCCTCCATGATGGCGCCGTTCGCCGCCCACGCCTTGGCATGCTTGTGATAGGTGTCGGTGTGCCAGTCGTAGAGTGCTTCCTTGCTCGCCCAGAAGCTGCATTCGTTGAACCACATGCGGTCGTCCGGGTGCTCCCACCAGGTCAGGTGCAAGAAGCCGGGCAGCTTCATCAGGTGGTGCCGGGTGTCGGCGAAGACCACCTTGAACTTCTCGTACGCGTCCGGGCTGGAGAACCGCACGCGCTGCATGCTCAGGTAGATAGCCATGATGGGGTGAAACCTTCCTCGTCTCGAAACAGTGCGCTCTCGGGGCGCCCGGGGAAGTGGGCGTCGACTCCAGCACTCGCACCGATGTCGCTCTGTGATCGCGTTCACACTGACGGTGTGTGTGGTTCCTATATTTGACCTGATCCGAGCGGTCCAACAGATCCAATTCCGAGGGAGTTAGAGGTACCGGTATGTCATCTGTCAGTAACACCCCAGATGGGCCGGATTCACCCGCGCCCGCCTACCGCGGCCTGTATGAACAGCTGAGGGAGGGCATCCTCAGCGGCCAACGGACGGTGATTCCTGCCGGATGAGCGAGCGCCGTCAGTCCGGGCGGGTCCAGCCGTTCTCCAGGCGGTACCGCCGCGGGGCCGTGAGGTGCGCCTCGATGAAGGCCTGGATCTCCCGCAGCCGCTCATCGCCGCGCTCCGCCGCCCGCCAGCGGCCGCTCGCCTCACCCGCCGCGGTGACGGTCAGTTCGGCGACCTCACATGCCAGGCGGACCGCCCCCTCCCCGGACGTGCCGGCGGCGGACTGCGTCAGGCGGTCGAGCATCGGAGACAGGAAGAACCCGACACCGGCACTCGTACGCACCGGGGTGGCTGTCAGCTGCTGCAACTCCGCCGCGCTGACCGCGATGCTCTCACGGGGCCACGTGTACACCCGCAGTCGCCAATCCCCCGACATCGCCCAGGCGAAGGGCCGCGAGGTGTCGTAGACCGCGAAGGCACCGCCGGACACGACGCAGTCGCGGCCGTCCTGAGCAAGATATCCGCTCCCTCGGTCGACCAGTCCAACAGCCAGAAGATCGCGGTCGGCGGCCGCGGCCAATCGTTTGGTCCGGGTGAAGGTCTGCGGGGTCGAGGTGACCACCGATGCCTGCAGGTGACCGATCTGCCGTGACCGCACCGACCCGGACAACGGCGAGGCGTCCTGCTGGGCGATCTGCAGCGCGATGAACCGGTCCCGAATGACCCCGGTCCACGACCGCAGCGACGTCGCCGTCTCGACGACAACCCCATTCTCCGAGCCTGCCATGCGGTGCAGAGTACGACGCGCAGCGCGCCACGACCAGAGCACCACCGAATCGGCCCCATTTCAGGGTGGCACTCTCCGACAACTAGCTGGCACCGACAGAACACAAATCTCCCCGCGAGGTGCCTACCGTCGGCACATCCGACCAATAGCCAGTGGGGAACGATCATGAGCGCAGCGCAGACCTCCCCAGTCGCAGACACCAGTATCGACAACGGCTACGTGTGAATAACCCAAAGGCCACGGATGCCACTGTCCTGAAGGAAGTAATGACAACACTTTTCAGAATATGCGGCGGCCCGTTCCTCGCCCTCGCGAACTACCTTCTCGCCGCGAGAACGACCTACGCGCTGTTCGACATGTATAACGCCGAGATCGAGGTCGACCCGCACTCCGAGGTGGGGGCCGCTGCGAAACACCCGGAACGGTGACCAGCCAGACCTCGCCTCATTGACCCGACGAAGCTCTCTCGTCACCGACAGAACGGTTAGGGGCCTTAACACCTCACCACCGCCTCATCGGCGGGACGCAGTTCGCGTCGCCTCGCCGATGAGGCATTTTTCGATCCACATTCGATAGTGACCACCATCACGAATAAATCCGCGTGTAACCCCCGCCACAGATCCGCCCGCATGACCCAACCCCAGATAGCCGGGACCACGACGGCGGAACGGCCTGCACGTGAACCGAAATCGAGGAGAACAAAGAAATGCCATCAAGAAGAACCATCGTTTTGGGTGTCATCGCCGCGATCGGCGCACTGCTGTTCCTCTTCCCGATCACAACAGGAATGCTCGGCAAGACCCAGGCCGTGGAAACCCTCACCGGCGATCTGCGCGCAAGCTTCGAGCCCGACGCGTTGGCCCAGACCCGCGCCGATATGAACACCGTGCAGGCCATGTCCGACCAACTCCAGGCGCAAACGCTGCCCGATCTGCCGAATGCGCTGGCCATGAGCCCGCAACAATTCCAGGACTACATGGGACAAAATTTCCCCGACGTCGCGAGCGGCACCGCCCAACTCAACACCATCTTGCCGAAATTCCAGAACCTGGTGACCGGACTGGAAACCTAGGCGCCGAACTTCCGTGCCGCTGACCAGATTCCGACCAGTACCCTCCCGAGCACCGTGGCACCGTTCCTGTTCCTCGTACCTGGAGCAGTGCTTGTCCTGCTCGCAGGCGGCGCCCTGCTGTTCGGCCGCGGACGAGACGGCAACAGGCTCTCCCGCACCGCGCTGGCGGTCAGCGTCGTCGTCGGCCTGGTCTTCGTGGTAGCGCCGCTGGTGCTGGCAGTGCCGGCCAAGGCCAAGGCCGTCGACGAGCTCACCGCCGCGTTCGGGCCCGTGTTCACCGACGCCGGGGTCGCGGCCGTGCGCTCGGACATGACCGTCATCGCGAAGATGGCCGACCAGTTGCAAACCCAAACCGTCCCCGCCCTGGCGAGTGCCTTGAAGATGGATTCCACCCAGTTCCAGGACTTCATGGGGCAGAACTATCCTGACGTCGCCACCGGCATGGGGCAGCTGAACGAGATCCTTCCGCGTTTCGAGGCCCTGGTTGCCGGTATGGAAAACAACGTCGACACCTTCCAACTGGCCGCGAGTATCCCGACCGCCGACCAGGCAACCACAACACTGACATGGTGGTTCATCATCCCGGGCATCGCGCTCATCCTGCTCGGCGGAATCGGACTGTTCACAGGCAGCGCAGGGCTGACCAACACCGGCACACCCCGAGAACAGACACTCGAAACCGTTTGACCCTTCCACCCTCTCACCGCAAGCAGCGGTGATCCCCCACCCGTGGGTGGCCCCGCTCTACGTTCAAGGTGGGGCCGCCCACGGGTGAGACACACCAACGGTCTATCACGCCGGTCAGCGCAGTTCGTGGACGTTTGCTCGCCAGACGCCCGGGGTGACGCCGACGGCGCGTTTGAAGGCTCGAATGAAGGTGTTGACATCGACGAAGCCCGAGCGATATGCGACCGACTCGACGGGTATATCGCTCTGCCGCGGATCAGCGAGGAGGCGCTGGGCGTTCGCGATCCTCTCCGACCGCAGGAACGTCGCCGGGCTCATTCCCGATCTGGTGAACAGGGTTTGAGTATATCGGAGCGAAATATGGTGCTGCTCCGCGGCGACTTCGATGGTGAAGCGCGGATCGCATGCATTCTCGCGGATGAGTCTCTTGATGGATTGATAGATCGCTTCGGGGCCAACCGCTTTCGCTGACTCTTCGAGACTTCTGTGATGCAACACGCTCAGCAGTAGGTCGACCGCGGTCTGCCCCATCTCCTCCCGCAGCGGCGTCGGTAGATCGTTGGAGACGGTGAGCAATTCCTGCGTGAACGACCAGAGCACCCGCATCGCGGGATCCTGCGGCGCGATCCCCGTCGGCCCTCGGTGAAGTTGCTCGAACTCACGGCTGGGGAGCAGTCGGCGGGGCGTTTGCAGCACGACCTCACGCGAAGCTGTAGCGAACTTCAGCTCGTACGGGTCGCTGGCCGCGTGAAGGGACCCGTAGCCGGAGGGCATCGGTGTCTGCTGGCCATCCTTGACCACCGCGCCGTCGCCGGACACATGCATCAAAAAGAGCACGTCATCGCAGCCATCGCGAGTGAGCCGTGGGGTACGCAGGACGTGAGAGGGGTCGGTCTCGACTCGAGTCAAACTCACACCCCGACCGAGTTCTCGCTGGTCCAAGGCACCACGGAACCGGTCGTCGGCTTCTTTGACACCCAGTTCGATGAAGGTGTCGGAGATCATTCTCGTCCAACCGCCGACTCCGGAAACGGTCACGAGCGCCATAGCGCATCCCTCACATCGTCCGCTCTCTTACGCACCTTCTGCGGATCTAACCATTGGATCACCATGTACGTTTTTTGGCGATCGTCCGTGCGTTTTTCGTCGATCCCGGCACCAGGCGTGACCTTAGGCTCACTCCCCAGCGTTCGGCTATCGGGCGCGAAATTCAGGAAGGACGAAGCCATGACCAGCGCAGACACCGTATTCAGCCACATCATCGCGAACAGCGACGAGGTGGAGTACGTACCTTTCTCCTATCCGGAGGCCGGGGGGACGGGCGGAACATCCGAGTTCGGCGAGATCGCCATTGTGCGGGAGCAGTCCTACAACGGGAATCTGCTGGTTGCGGCCTTCTGGAAGGTGCAGCCGGCAACCTCGCCGCTCTACGACATTCCCCTCGGCGACGAGTCGGGTTTCGTCATCGAGGGTTCGGCGACGATCGAGCTGATCGACTCGGGCGAGACACTCGAACTCAAGGCGGGCGACCTCTACTCGTTCACCAAAGGCACCCTGAGCCGGTGGACCATCCACGAACCGTTCAAGAAGTTCGTGGTCGTGAACGACGGTCCGGCACCGACCAACTGATCCAGCGGCCCGATGGGTCGTCCTCGGTGATGAAGTCGGCCCTGAGCGCACAAGGAACCGACTTCATCGCCGAAGCACCATCGACCGAACAAGCCCAAACGAGATTCCAACCCTCGCCCCCATCGAGGAGTTGGGCGGAGCCGGTGGCACTGTCCGCCATCAAACACACAGAGGCAAGTCTGCACTTTTGTGGAACTCACGTCATCAGGGTCTCGCAGACTCGGTTCGACGTCCTGCACCATCGGCGGGAACGTCCACCTGCGAGCCCCAGCGAGCCGGGCCACTGTCTGCGAGCGGCGCTGCTTCTTCGGGTGCCCGATTTGCACGCCCGCCGAAGGGTGCGACCCTGAAGTCACGTCGCTGTTGCCTGCTCATGCAGTTCCTCCATCCGTCTCGATCCGATCCCCCGCCAAAGAGCTGGTCGCCGCTGCCCGCAAAGTCGCGGACGACAACCTGGGGCGGAATCGAGACGGTTGATCCACCCGGGGAGGGCTGCGGCACGTGGATACACTTGTGCCACAAGCTCATTGCAACTTCTGAAGCCGACCACGACAGACCTCAGGAAACTCCCGGGTGGGAGCGCGGCAACAAGACTACCAGCGCACCGAAGCCCGGGTCAGGGGACGTGTCATTTCTGCTGGTCAAAGACCAATCCAGGGTCGGATACGACACCACCAGCACTGGTCGAGCCGGTGCTAGTTCTCACCCGGCCGGCAAGCTCGGTCGCGGCCGGCAGCGCAATCGCGGCCCTACCGGTCAGGTTAAGCTGCCGGGCATGGCGCTTGGACCCACGCGACGCACGCGCGCCCACCCCGTCGATCTCGAAAACCTCGCTTACGCTGCGCAGGAGTTGCGGGAAGCGCTGATCCCGCTGCACGGCATCACCCCCGACCGCCGCGATGCCGCGGACACCGAGTTGCGGGACAGAGCACGCCAAGCCCAGGAACGATTTTTCGCAGCTGTCGCTGGGCTCCCCCGCCGCGAACGCAGACTCGCCCGCCACTGGGAGAACGCCGCGGTCCTGCGCTACCGGCACGGGCTGGAAGTCTTTGCGCGCGCCGAAGACCTCGGCGCCGATATGCTCGCCCAACTCGCCACCCACCGGCGGCCATCTGTGCCCGCGCTCACCGAACTGGGCGACGCCTGCACCCATGCCCGCACCCTCGATCAACACCAACGGCCCGAGATATTCGGGGCAGTACCCCGCAGTGCCACCCGACGGCTTCGCACCGCCCCCGGCGACTCGGCCGGCGCCGACCACGATCGGGCCACCGAGCGGTCTTGCATTGTTGACCAAGCTGAACTGCGGTGGCGGATCCGCCGTGATCTGACAAGTCTTCTCGTCGAGAACGTCCTAGCGGGCGACGGAATCAGCCGGGAAGCCGAACGCCATCTCGTCCCGTGGCTGAAACTGGCGTGTGAGACCCTCGACAGTCCGATGAGCATCGACGGTCTCGAGGATGTCGCCGCGCAATGGCGCGAGCGCCGCCGGCCCTACATGCTCGCCGCCGCAGATCGGGCCGACGTGATCATCGTTGACCCGATCCCTCGTCGGCGCGCGACCCTGTGGTGGAGGCTCGTCCACGGGGATGAACCGCCGCCGCCGCTGTAAGGCGGGACGCGGCGGCGTCGACCAGAAACGATGGGGACGTGTCATATCCGCAGTTCATCACAGCTTTTCGCAGAGTACGGCGATGCAATTGGCCTCATGGGCTGCACCGTACGCTCCGGGCCCGAGCCAATAGCGGTACAGCGCATCACGCCCGCGCTACCGTTCGACGTATGGGGACGACACTTCACGGGCCGAGTCCCTGGCCGCACATCACCCGCGCCATCCGCACGCGCGGACCCCGGCACGCCGCGATCGCTTACCTGGGCGAGGACGCACCCGCTCTGCTGCCGCTGCGGGCCGGTGACCTCCTCGTCGTGAACGCCTCCCGAGCCGCGGTGCGCGCGCATGTGACCTCGCCGATTGCGCTTGCGTACTACGTCGAGGCCGGTGTGAGGGTCCTGTCGTCGCCGAACCTGCACGCCAACGTGATCGCCACCAGTCGGCGGGCGGTCATCGGCTCCGCGAATGCCTCCCACAGCTCGACCATCGCCGATGAAGCCGTCATCGTCACCGACGACCCGGAGGTCGTCGCCGCCGTCCACACGTTCATCGACGGCATCGAGGAGATCACCGAGGTCGATCAGGTGTTCCTCGACAACGCCACCACCAAAGCGCACAGGTTCGTGCGAACGTGTGCACGGTGACGCCTGAAATCTCACAGGTCCGCGAGCAGGGTGGGATCGACGCGGTCGGCGAAGTAGGCCAGGACGCCCTCTGGGCTCATGCCGTAGGTGGTGGCAATCAGATTGGGATCGTGGCTGTTGGCCAAGGCCAGCAGTCGGGAGGCGCGCAGCGTGGAGATCGTGGTGTCGGCGGGGTCGAGGAGGTGGCTGAGGTAGGGCCGGGACGCCGGTGTCCGCCCGGATCGGGTTCGGCTGGTGACGATGACGTGGGGATTGTGGGTGCCGGATCTGCGGTGCTCGAGGCATCGGGTCAGTGCGGCCCAGGTCGCCGGGTCCAGCGGGATCGGATGTGGGCGGCGGCCGAGCCGAACCGTGTGGTGCTGGGGATCGATGTCGGCGAGCTGCAGGTGACGCAGTTCGTGCTGTGAGGCACCGTGGATCAACGCCATCAGGCCGACGAGGGCCTCGTTCGGCGCCACCTCGGTGGATGTGGACCAGCGCGTGAACAGTTCGCGCTGTCGCGAGCGCGGCAGGGTCCGTCCATGGAATCCGCGGGGCGTGCGCACGCGCAGCTCGGCGGTGGGATCGATCAGGATGAGCTTGCTGCGGCGGGCGAAGCGGAAGAAGTGGCGAAGTCCGCCCAGGGGGCCGCCGGCCGGCGAGACCTCGGCGAGGTAGTCCTCGATCACGGCCTTGTCGACCTGCGCCCAGTCCTCGATCCCGCGTCCGACGAGATGACATGACAGGTCCCGGATCTGGGCCAATCGCTTGTCGATGGTGGTGTCGGCGCGGGGCCGGGTCCCGGCGCGGCGGGCGCGGTCTCGTTCGTCGAGCATTGCGCGTTCGAACGCGGCGACGGCGGGCCGCAACGGTTCGGGCACGGCCTGCACGCGTCGCGCCCGGCGGTCGGCCGCGAGCCGCTGCGACTGGTCGGTGGGCAGGGCGAGGCCTCGGGCGGTGAAGAAGTCCTCGAGCATCTTCGCGAGCGACCCGATCGAGCGGCCGGGGATGCGGGCCCGGTCGAGTAAGGTCTGCGGCATTGCCCGTGGCTCGGTGCGCAGCAGTGCCCCGAGCTGACTCACCAGACGTGTCGCCTGCTCCGGAGAGTACCGACTTGACACATGGATGGTGAAGTCCCACAGCCAATTCGGTGGATCATCGAGTTCGGCGAGGAGGTGTTCGGCGCGGGTGTAGGGGCGTTGCGGGCGGCGTTTCTGGCAGCGGTTGCACAGCCTCGCCCCGCCGCCGCGGATCACGCGCCCGCATTCGGTGCATGCGGCGGCCGGCTTCGGCGCCGGCCCGGGTTGTGAGCACGGTCCGCACCAACCGGTGTGTTCGCGTAAGTAGCCGTCGCGGCCGCAACGCGGACAGTGTCGGCGGGCGGCGGCGAGGTCGTGACGGCGGCGGCACCGCTTGCACCGGCTCTCGCCCTTGCCGCGCACGGCGGCACCGCAGTCGTGGCAGGTGCGCGAGCACCACCGGCATCGCCCGGTGTCCGGACTCAAGACCCGCTCGATCCCGCAGCGGGGACACGGCGACTTCGCCGCAGCGGCGACCGCGTTGCGCCAGCACCGGTAGCACAAATCGCGCCCGAGTCGGCCCCGCGGCCGACCGCAGCGGGTGCAGTCCCCGACCTTCTTCGTCACACCGGCGGCATCGACCGGCCGCCGACTCGCCGCGCCGCGGGCTCCGACGCTGTCGGCGCCGAGGGCTGGGCGGGGACCCGATCGGGCGTGGTGTCGAGGTCGAACAGGTCGTTCGGGGTGCAGTCGAGCGCAGTGCACAACGCCAGCAGCGTGCTGAGCTTGATCTGCGAGGGTTCCTTGGTGAACAACGCCGACACCGACGCCGACGACAGCTCGAGTCCGCCGCGTTCGGCGAGCAGACGGCGCAGCTGGGTGCCGGTCCATACTTCCCGTTGGGCCGCGGCCATCCGCAGTTTCCATCTAATGTGCATCATCATCTCCCTGCAGGAACGCGACGGTGTCGGACACCGCGCTGCGGTAGGCGTCCTCGATGAACGTCTCCGACGGACGGACGTACCGCATCGTCGATCCCACCGTCCAGTGCCCTAACATCTGTTGTATCGCAACGAGATCGACTCCTCGTTCGTAGTTGTGGGTGGCGCATGCCCGGCGCAGCGCGTGCGGGCTGAACCGGTCCGCCGGCGAGCAGTGCTCGAGATCCTGCAGATACCGCAGACGGTTGCGGATCGTGCCTCGGGCCATCGCACCACCACTCTGATCGCAGAACAACACCGCCGATTCCGGCAACTTCGGTCGTACATCCTCGAGATACCACCGCACCACCAGATCGAGGTGGTCGAGCATCGGAACCCACCGCGGCCGGGGCCCGGAGGTGCGGGCACCCTTGCCGAACCGCACATGCAACTTCCCGAACGGGCCCTGCCCGAAGTAGACGTCCGCGATCTCGAGTTTGGACGCCTCATCGGAGCGCAACCCGGCGTGATACAAGGTCCGGAACAGCGCATAATCCCGGGCCGCTGGCGCGTACTTGCGAGCCGAGCCGATCCGTTCCTTGAGGAAGTCGAAGAAGACGGCCACCCGACTCACGCTCGGAGGTGGTAGCAGCCTCGGTGAATCGTCACCGACATGACGGCTCGCATTGAACTCGTCGATCGGGTTCGTCAACCGTACCCCGAACAACGCCTCGATCTCCCCGGCGCGGCGGGTGATCAGGAACCGGTGAAAACTGCTCAGCGCCTGCACATATCTGCGTCGAGTCGACGCCAGCAAGCCGTCCGCGGCCATCGCTCCGACCACTCGATCGACATCGTCGGCGGTGGCCTCCCACACCGGTTTGCCCAGCGCCGCCAGCATCCGCTCGAGGTCACCTGTCTCGTTCTCGATGGTCACCGCACTGAAGCCTCGGACCACCCGCGAGGTCACGAACGCCTCGACGCATTCGAGTTGAAAGGTCAGCGGATCGGTCGACGCGTGGGCGACCTCGACCGTCCTGCCCTGCACCACACGAAATGTGTGACTCATGCCACATAGGTTAAGGCCACCTTGCTCGTCAAGGTGGTACCGACACGAATGGAATCCCACCTCGAAAACAGTGGACTCCCCAAACCGGGCTGAATGACCAGCTCGCAGGCAATTTCCGAGAGAACGAACGTATGCCACTTCCAGTCGAATGGCAGATCGGGCGGTCGGTGCCGATCCCCGGGATCGGTGGCCGGATGCGCACCAACCGCGACTTCCTGCCTGCACGGGTTACCCGAATGTTCCTGCGGCACATCGTCGAATACGAACCCAGCGCAACCGAGCAACAAACATGGGCCACCCAGGCGGGCCGATCCTCAGCCTCCACCGGCGGGCCGGCAGCGACATATCAGCTCGAATGGTTCCGCCTCGACGACCGACGTGCCCGCCTCGAGCGTGGCGACGTCCTCATCTTCACCGACGACAACGACTGGATCTACCCGCCCGCGGTCGTGGACTCAGACGCCATCGCGATCCCGCACACCCACAGAGCCTTCGGCCATCTCCTGCTCGTCCGAGCGGACCTGCAGCCGCTCTCAGTTGCGGACGCCGCACAGCAGCTCGCCGACCTCGGGCACCCCAATCCCCGGCTGACAACAGATCACCGGATCATCTCCGCCAGCCTGCGTGCCGCACTACTCCGACTCTGGAACCTCTGACCTGGATCCGTTGACCCAGCGGCGGATCGGACCATTGAGGACCGGATTTCCAGCTGGCGCGACTACTGTCCGGCTGAGCGACACGCCCGAGCGCGTGCGGGGGTCCTTGGAGAAACCGTCACCTAGCGGATTCACTGGCTTTGCGCCAAGCACCGCGCAACTGTCCGGCTGAGAAGCTCGTAACAAGAGTGAACAGGAGTGAAATACCCGAGCAGTCGTGGATCGCTGCCCAAGATCTGTACGACCAGGGATATACGGTCGATGGAGCACGTCAGCTCTTCGGGGAGCCAAAGACAAGCCCCGACGGAACCCTCGGTTGGGAAGATGACTGGATCGACCGCGCAGAAGGAAGGGCCCTCATCCCTGTACTGCCCTTCCTTATCGAACGTCTGCGCGGACATTCCGAGGTGGGAGAGGCTGCTGGCGAGCTGGTCAGGCTCTACGAGGAGCTCAATCGTCGAGTAGGAAATGATGGTGCTCCCGATCCGCTCCATCACCATGAAATCTCCGAAGATGAGCTGGTAGAGCTGGGAAATGACCGCGACGCCCTCAATGCGATCTACGGGTCGCCGCACCGTTGGACACGAGAGCCTGTGGTCGAGGGCAATTCGGTTCCGTTCATTTCGCAGGCATCAAGCCGGTTCGGAGATGGCGCGCGATTGGTCGGAAGGCGGGAGCTCCGGTGGTGGCTCAAGAGTGCAGTGAGCGAAGTGACGAACAAAATGAAGTGAGACACTCGCACTCACCTTGGATGTGTCCCATGCCCGTATACGGGCCTACTTCGAGGACAGCCACAGCCGGAACGCTTCGGCCGTCGCTGCCTGCATAGTCGTTCCACGGGTGGCTACTTCGATTTTCACCTGCCGCAGCAATTCGGGGTCCACCCGCGCGGAGAACTGCAGGTGTTTCGCAGCGCCCGCGGCCGGCGTAGCGGACTCGGCCGGAGTCTGCGGTATGCGCGAATCTGAATCACCATCGGGGACCGCATGCGACACCGTGCTGTCGAACGCTCCCTCGGGTTGGTCCTTGGGCATCGTCATCTCCCGTTCGGCAACAGGCGGCGGTGTTTCAGCCGGATGCGGGGCCGGGCTGATCCGACTTGGGGCGGTGGGGGTGCTGGAGTTCGGTGTTGATGCGTCGGGCCTCGGCGAGTTGGTCTTCGAGGATGATGATGCGGCACGCGGAATCGAGTGCGGTGCCCTGGTCGATCAGTTCGCGAGCTCGGGCGGCCAGACGCAGCTGGTATCGGGAGTAGCGGCGGTGGCCGCCCTCCGAGCGCCCGGGGGTGAGCAGCTTCGCGGCGTCGAGGCTGCGCAGGAATGCCTGTGTCACGCCGAGGATCTCGGCGGCGTGACCCATGCTGTAGGCCGGGTAGTCCTCGTCGTCGAGCTTCCCGGCCGCGCGTCGGTCGGGCGAATCTTCCGGAATGGGGTGACACCTTTCAAACGGACAGGGCCCCCGGCGCCGTGAGGCACCGGGGGCCGGAGCGGGTTTCACTACCTTATTCACTGCACTTTTGCCGACTGCCAGGCTCGTCTTGCCTGCCCGGCCGCCGGTCGGAAATGCCGGGGCCTTACACACTCACATCAACCCTTGCCCGGCACATCCTGGTCTTGCGGCACTTCTCTGCGGGCAGTTCATCCTCTCCCGCACTTCGTGAACTCTTTCCTTGCGACGAAAGGAACTCTACAACAGCGACACCTCAATGTCTACACTCGCCACTGCAGAAATTCTGGAGTCGGTTGACCAGGGATTTCATACGCGGCAGGGGCGAGTGGGTTCCGTCGACGTCGCCGGGTGGTCGCTCGACGGATCGGCTCGCCAGGAGGAGGCGGATCGGTACAACATCTCCTTAGCCCTGCCCACGATGGGGACGTGTCATCTCCCCAGGTGACTGAGCCAATCCGGCTTACCAGTCCGATGCGCTGGACGTGATCTCGCGGGCGCGGTGGGGCCAGTCCGGGTCGCTGACCAGAGCGGTGATGGCAGTGGCCATCTGCTCGGTGTTGCCGTCGATGCCGAGCCGGCGGAGCGTGCGGGCGATGCGTGCGGGGTGGGCTGGCCACCGTCCACCGGTGGTTTCGACCAGGGCAGCGAGGACGGTGGCCGCCTCGGTGTCGCTGAGTTTCACCGGCTCACCGGTCATGCCTCGTAACCCGCGGCTGCCGGTGGTCAGCCAATGCGCGCTCGCTGCTCGGCGCACCGAGGCCCGGTACCAGGGATTACGCAGCGATCGCATCAACGCTCCTTCGCGTTCAGTGGGCGTCCGGGAACGCCTGCTCGACCTCGGCGGGAATGCGCCCGTGCGAGGAGATTTCGTAGCCCTGTTCGGCCGCCCAGGCGCGGATCTCCTTGCCGTTTCCGCGCCGCCTCGGCGGGGCGTCCGGGGCGACGGGGTGATCCGGGCGTCGTTTGCGGCCACCGACCCGGGTGGCGTGTTCGATGAAGAATCCGATCTGCTTGTGAAACTTGCTGGCGTGCTTGCCTTTCAGATCGATTTCGTAGTCCACCCCGTTGACGGAAAGGTGATGCTCTCCCCGTCCTCGCCGAAGACGGTTCCGTCGATGTCGTCGACCAGTTCGACAATTACTTTGCGCGTCACAGTTCCCCGATCTCTCACGTCTTCTGCCAATTCAGCAGGCAGAACCCTACTGGCGGCGGCCAGGGCACCGACCCCGGGGAGGTGTCATGTCCGCAGGTCACATGCCGGTTGTACGGCGCAGGAGCAGCCGGGGGGCCTATCGGGTGTGCACCCGGGTGTCCCCCAGGGGGCCGAGCGCGAAGTCGAGGGGCGGCGGACACAGCGCGATGGAGGGCAAGAAGGTGGGCACCTCCGGCCCCCACACGGTGATGGTGTTGACGGGATAAATCAGATTGGTAAACGGGACGCACACCAGTTCCAATTGGTGGGTATTCACCGATCCGGGCGCACAGGTCGACATGGCACCGACCGCGAAGAACCGCATGTCGCACCCACTCGGAGCTGGGGCGGCGTGTGCGGGCGCCGCGGTCAGCGACAGGGCGGCGGCCGCGGTGGACGCGACGACAGCGAGGCGCAGAAACGAAAGACATGGGATCCTCCGGTGGTGCGGGGCCCGACCCACCGCCCATTCTCGCAGGTCAGGTGCCGCTGCCGCGGTCCATCCGACGAATCCGCTCACGGCGGGCATGCTTGGCGAGCAGGTGTTTCCGGCTGGTCGGGGCGCGGAACATCTCGTCGAGCATCCGGTTCTCGATGTTGTGATGGAAGCGGAGGATGCGTGACCCGACCAATTCCTTAGACCAGCCGGCAGCAGGTCGGGCTGTGCCACCCTCGACCTGCAGACAGGACTCCTTCAGGGTTGCCGGCGCGAATTGCCCACCTGAGGTCCCACTCGCCGGTGCGGTCAGTGGGCCTCGTGGAAAGCTTGGACGATCTCGGCACGGATCCGGCCCCGAGAGGACATCTCGTAGCCCTGTTCTGTCGCCCACTCCCGAATCTTCTTGACCTCGCCCGTCCTCGGAGTCGACCCGATCGGATCCGTTACCCGATTCGAGCGGCGCTTCCTGCCTCCGACCCTCCTGGAATGAGCAATCCAGTAGTCGAGAGCGTCGCGGAACTCCTTGGCGTGCTCACCCTTCAGATCGATCCCGTACTCGACGCCATCAACCGCGTAGTGGATGCTCTCCCCCTCATCGCTGAACACGGTCCCGTCGATATCGTCCACCAACTCCACCACAGCCCTACGTGCCACGGGTTCCACTCCCACCTTCATCGATACGAAGGAATCAACAGTACGCGCGCCGAACCCCGCATTACTGCTAGTTACGCTAGCTATGCTTGCATCGCACCAACTGCCGGCGATCGGGCTCGTCGTCGCACAGCACCCTGCCATCGTGTGCGAGGGGCCGCCGCCGGAATCCTTCGAGGATTCTCATCACCAGCGCCACCCGGCTTTTCACCGGACAATCCCAACGCACGCACCCCACGCCACTTCGTCACTATGACCCAATTCGAGCGCCGGTCGCCGTACCACCCCTCCGATCGCCCCGTCCGACGACCGACCCATGAAGCCGCAGAAGCACTCTCGGGCCTACGTGTGCAGCACTATCGGCACTGTCGGGCCGGATGCACGTCGGGCTGCCGCAACCCCATGTGTCCACCGTCGCCTGTGCCCACCTCCGCACCCCCGCGCACGGAATCCGCTGGCGTAGTGCGGCGCAGCCCCATCCAGGCACAGGTGGGTGAACTCCCGCGGACCGGAGTCCAGATCTTCGGTGTCGAAAATGACAGGCGATCACTCGGCGCGGCGCCGGCGCGACTTGGGAATGTCGGTGCGCGCGCCCTGACCGGGTCTGTTGTTCGCCCACGCGACGATTTCCGACCGCTTCCACAGCGGAGTGCGGCCGATCTTCTCCACCGGCGCCGGCGCTTGCCCGCGGGAGACGTACCCGCGGAACGTCGAGGCCGACAGCTCGGTACCGGTCTCCTCTTTGATCAGGTCGATGACCTGATCGGTGGTCAGTCGATGCGGGTTGGCCATCGGGTGAGAGTCCTTCCTGTTCATCGCCTTCTCGGCGATGCGGGTGGTAGTTCGGTTTGCAGTCCGGCGGTCGACCTGCGACACGACGGCACGCTGTGCGGGACCGTCCTCGGAGGGACCCTACAACGGCGTGCTGTAATGCCCGCACACGCGTTCGGGGGTCTGATGGCGGTCCGTACGTTCCAACACTACAGCGATAAATTGCAAGGTTCGGGAACCCTTGGAGAGGCCCTCTAGCGGGGGACACGACACGTCCCCGAACATCAAGTCTCCCTCCTCGAACCGAAAGGACCCGCTCGCTTGCGAGAGCAATGTCGACATGTCGCTGCCCTCACGGCCTTTCTCGCGCACACTCAGTGCCGAGCTTGCGCGCGGAAAATTCCACGTCGGCGGTCCGCAGCCAATCGGTCAGGGGTGTCTCCGAGCGCAGCTGCCTCAGTGAGAACGACCTGCCCCGTCGGGGAGGGACAGACTCAGTGCCGACTCGCCGGGGCAGTGGCGGCATGCGGCATGGCGACCGCCGTTGCACGTCCCGACATGGCCGTAGACGTAGACCGCCCGTGCGACCATGGGCTCCCACGGCGCCACACGCGGCCCCACCGCATGCCAGACATCGGGCAGGAGGTCACGTGCCGCCGAAGTTGAGAAGAAGTGCCCACAGTCACATCGCACGAACTCAGGCGCCCACGACCTACTCATGCCCGTCCCCGCCGATCACACCAAAACCGCTGAGCGCAACAGTATTCCACGAATGGTGCCGTCGGGTAGTCCACACCGCCGGTTGCACTGACACGGCAACACGGCCATCGCACAGCGACGGATTCCACCCCTAGCCACCGCGCGAACCCCGTCGCCGCCTCGATCACGTACCCTGCCCGCTGGAGCAAGCACACAGGAGGAGAGACTGTATGGGGGTCGGATCGGTGCACGAAACGCTCGTCGACGACGACGGAATGGACTATCGACGAGTGTCGGGCGCGCAGGTCACGACGGACGCGCGACAGGGCTTCGGCAGGCCGGCTGTGGTCACGCGATGAAGCCCCAGACCGTCGAAATCGCCGACGGCGTGTTCTTTGTGCACTCCGAGATGGTCAACTGGGTGCTGCTCACCGACGGCGACGCGGTGAGCGTGATCGACACCGGGTATCCGGGGCAGCGCGGCGCTGTCGAGGAATCGATCCGGGCTATCGGACGGGATCCGCACGGCATCGAAGCAGTGCTCATCACCCACGCACATGTCGACCACATCGGCAGCGCACAGTATCTCTCCGACACCTATGGGGCGCCGGTACTGGTACACCCCGACGAGGTAGCTCACGCCCGCCGGGAATGCCACGAGGTCGCGACCCCCTGGGATGTGCTCGGCAATATCTGGCGACCCGGGGTCCTGCCGTGGGCGATCAAGCTGATCCGCCTCGGTGGCACGGCCAAGTACGGCATCGACTCCCCCACCCCGATGCCCGTACCCGGCGCCCTGACCTGCCCGGGCGCCCCCGTCCCGGTTCTCGCGCCCGGCCACACCTCCGGTCACACCATCTACCACCTTCCCGATCGCGGTGTGGTGATCTCCGGGGACGCCCTGATCACCGGGCACCTGACCTCACCGATCTCCGGGCCCCAATTGTTGCCGCAGTGGTTCGACCACGACCGCGGCACGGCCACCGAGTCGCTGCGCATCATCGGAGAGTTGGACGCCGACATTCTCCTGCCCGGACACGGGCCGATCCATCGCGGCTCCGTCGCCGAAGCGGCCGCAACCGCACGAGAACGCGTCGGCGCCGCGCGGTGAGGATCGGATCGCACTGACGCGAGACCTCCGTTCCCACAAGGTCTTCGCGCACCCCACCCGGCCCGACGACCGGCTACACCTCGGGCCTGACTGCTGCCCTCATTGCAAATAAGGCTGGCAGTGCGTGCCATCGGAAGGCTTTGGGTGGGCGAGGTCTGAGCGTGTGGTTCTCGTCAGCCGAGGCGCATCAGAGCTTGCGGGCGGAAATCTCCACCCCTGGCCCGCGTAGCCTGTCGACGAGCACGTCACCGAGTGCGGTGGCCGGGGTGAGGACACCGGCCTCGTCGGGGAGCCGGTCGCGGTCGAGCACCAGGCTCAGGGCCGACTCCCCCAGCAGGACCGCGGTGGCCCGGTAGCCGGGATCGCCCTGCGCCGTCACCCGGGACGCGTAGCGGGCGCCGGTCGTGGTGGTGGTGTAGATGTCCATCGCGAAGTAGCCGGTGCGCTGCGTTTTCTCGCTGGGGCCCTGACCGGGTGCGGGGAGGAGGCGGTCGAGGAGAAACCGGGTGGGCGGAACGCTGAGGCCGAGGACGAGCCCGCCGAGGACGGCGGCGACGCCGGCCGCGTAGAGGCGGGACAGGCGGGAGTCGCCGACGCTCATCACCTCCCGGTACTTGAACTTGCGGCCGTAGGCCCAGTTTTGGAGGGCGTTGCTGCGCCGCACGATGCGGGTGTTGTACGAGCCCATGACGAACGGGGCCTTCCATCCGCGGACCTGCGGGGCGATCTCGGTGCCGTCGACGATGGCGACGTCGGATTGTCGGCCGAGGTCGGGTTCGGTCGTCCGGTCGGGGCTGAGCGAGTACGGGGAGGCGGCGAGCCGGCGCAGGGCCGCATCGCCCCGGGAGAGGTCGATCTGGGTGCGGAGTGAGTCGATCGTCCCGCCGGAGACGCCGCCGCTCAGCGACGCGACCAGGGTGGTGTCGGTGAGTTCCCCGGCACCGTCCGCCTGGACTTTCCGGTGCAGGACGTGCACACCCAGATCGGAGGGAATGGAGTCGTAGCCGCAGGAGTGCACGACCTTCACACCGTTGGCCCGGGCTTTGTCGTGGTGGGCGTCGATGCTCGTCCGGACGAACAACACCTCCCCGGTCAGGTCGACGTAGTCGGTGCCGGCCGCGACGGCGGCCGCGACGAGTTCGGTGCCGTACTTCGCGTACGGACCCACCGTGGTCGCAACAACCCGTGTGCGGGAGGCAAGCTCGGCGAGCGCGACGGCGTCGTCGGCATCGGCATCGGCATCGGCATCGGCATCGGCATCGGCATCGGCGATGATGATCGGCCAGTCGGCGGCGCGGGGCCCGAGCGCCGCCCGCGTTGCCTCAAGTTTCGCCTGTGACCGTCCGGCGAGTCCGATCCGGATGCCGTCCGGGGCGGTGCGTGCGAGATAGTCGGCGAGCAACCTCGTCCCAGCTCTCGGGTAGAAACAGCTGCCAGTCCAGTGGGGCGGCCGCCTCGTCGGGCGCGGCGTGCACGCTGATCGCGATCTGGCAGTTGTTGAGGGTGCCCGAGTACTGCCGTGCCACGCCCGGCGAGGCGGGTCGGTCCTTGATGACCTTTTCTAACCCTAATGATCCGTGACATCGGCGGTCCCGCGGGAGAACAATTTAAACAGACCGGTCTTTACGTAGGAGGCCGAAGCGGTGCCGGAGGTGCAGCGATGCGGGCGGCGGACCTTCACCAAGGCACGGGATTGCGATTTCACGGGCGCGTCGGTGCCCAGTTGACGATGGTTGCTGCGAGCGGCGGCTGATACGCCGGACCGAGTGCCACGGGAGCACAGTGATGGACCTGCAGATCCTTTCCACCGCCATGGGCAACCTGTCGACGGCTGACTACGAAAGATTTGTATCTCCGTTCAACGAGGCACTGTTCGCAGCCGAATGCACCACCGTCAACCGGGTGGCGATGTGGTGCGCTCAGGTCGGTCACGAGTCCGGCGGGCTGCGGTACATGGAGGAGATCGCCGACGGCAGCGCCTACGAGGGACGGCTGGATCTGGGGAACACCCAACCCGGCGACGGCCGCCGGTTCAAGGGCCGTGGACCCATCCAGCTCACCGGCAGGGAAAACTACCGGCGGTTCAGCGTGTGGGCACACAGCAAGGGCCTCGTACCCACCGCTGACCACTTCCTGACCGCGCCCGCACTCGTCTCCGACCCCAAGTGGGGATTCCTCGCAGCCTCCTACTACTGGACGGTCGCACGACCCAAGCTCAACGAGCTCTCCGACGCCAGCGACATCGAGGGCGCCACCAAGGCAGTCAACGGCGGCCTGAACGGCCTGCCCGACCGCACCAACCGGTGGAATCGTTGCCGCGCCCTCGGGGCGGCTCTGCTGCCCACCACCATCGAGAGGAAACCGGCCGTGGAGAAAGTTCTCGACTATCCGCGCATCCACATCAAGCAGGACACCTTCTTCAACTGCGGTCCGGCGTCAACCCAGACGGTGATCATCGCCCGCACAGGGGGCTTGATTTTGGAGAGCGATCTGGGACATCAGATGGGCACCGACCAGGGCGGAACGGACCATATCGGCCTGATCGCACCTGTCCTCAACAAATACGTATCCGGGGCGGACTACCGGGTGACGCAGATGCCGAACGACCCGCCGACCAAGAAGCAAGCCCAGAAACTGTGGGACGACGTCGTGCGCAGCATCGACAACGGGTACGGCGTGGTGGCCAACATTGTCGCCCCACCCAGCAACTACCCGCGCGGTGTTCGCGGTTCCCGGAGCCCCGAGTATGCCGGTGGGACCGTCTTCCACTACATCGCGATCATGGGGTACGCCGACGACAACGGTGCCCGCGCGTTCTGGGTCGCCGACTCCGGTTTCGTACCGTACGGCTACTGGTGCTCGTTCGAGCAGATGGCCAGCCTGATCCCGCCGAAAGGCTACACCAGCGCAGCAGGGGGACACCTGATCGTCCGGGTCGGTGAGATCTGGGCGCAGTTGCTCGGAATCAACGGCAAGGGCTGGCCACAACTGGGCGGACGCACCCTCGTCGACGCCGTCGCCACCCTCGGCCAGGACATGGGCATCGCCGGGTTCGGGCCACCCGCCGGACATACCGATGTCCCACAACGCACCACCGTCGACGACTGCGTCCTCGACATCTGGACCCAACTGATCGGCATCAACGGCAAAGGCTGGCCACAACTGGCCGGACGCACCCTCGTCGACGCCGTCGCCACCCTCGGCCAGAACATGGGCATCGCCGGGTTCGTACCACCCGCGGAGCACACCGGGGTCCCCGAACCGAGTACCACAGCGAATCGTGTCCTCGACATCTGGACCCAGTTGCTGGGCATCAATGGCAAAGGCTGGCCACAACTGGGCGGACGTACCCTCGTCGACGCCGTCGCCACCCTCGGCCAGGAGATGGGTCTCGTCGCGTTCGTGCCACCCGCCGGACACACGAATGTGCCCCAACCGAGTACCACCGACAACCGTGTCCTCGACATCTGGATTCAGTTGCTCGGCTTCGACGGAAAAGGGTGGCCACAACTGAACCGCCGCACACCCGTCGACGGGATCGCCACCATCGGCCAGGCCCGGGGTATCCCCGGTTTCACCTCGTAGGAAAGGGGGTTTCGGGCCGTACCGAGACCATTCGGCCGCGAACATCTGACCATCTGTGCCGCTCGCCCTGCTGCGACGTCTGAAGTCGGTGGCGGAGCAGGTTGTGCGGGCCGTTGAGACGCGTGACAGCCGTGCAGCACACCGGGCGGCGGGTCTCGGGATGGCTGACATGAGCGTGGCCGAGGGCAGGAGGCGGAATGTCGTTCGTCAAGTCCTTGAATCCGCTGGCGCAGTTCGATATCGGCGGCACCGACCTGGGCATTCCGTTTCGGATGCCGAACGGTCAGATCGGGTTCGTCCTCGGTGACACGTTCGCCGGGACACAACCCCAGGTGGGTGGGCCGAATTGGCGTTCCCCGATGCTCCTCCGCAGTAACACCCACGATGTGACCACGCCGATCACCTTTGCGTCGGCGGCGCGCAACGCGAAGCAGTTGTGGGACTACGTGCACGACAACCCGGAGTACTCCACGATTCTGCCGTGCGATGCGATCTCGATCGGCGCCCGGATCTACCTGTGGGTGATGGTCACCCAGGGTCTCGGGAACGAGAAGTGGTGCGAGATCCGGTATTCCGATGACCTCGGTGAGAGCTGGACCGACACCGGCGTGAAGTGGTCCACCTCTGTCTACGGCGGCAAACGCACTATGGTCACTTGGGAGAAGGGGGGTGACGGGTTCGTCTATGTCATCTCCACCGGCGGTCTGGCCCGGAACAAGAACGCGATCCTGCACCGGGTGCCCGAGGCTCAGATCGCCTCCCCGTCCGCGTGGGTGCCGTGGGGCTGGAACGGCACCTGGGGTTGGGGTAACCCGCCCGGTGACGACCCCACCCGGGGCATCCTCCCGGACCGCACCAAGTTGGGTGAGATCTGCCTGCGCCGGATCCAGGGCAACCTGGTGTTCTCCGGGTTCGATGCCGGCGCCTACAACGCCTTTGTGAAGGTCGCGGCGAAGCCGACCGACAATTGGCACACCGCGAAAACCTATCGACCGGTGAAGGGCTCGTTCTTCGGTCCGGGTGGTCCCGATGTCGTCGATCGGCTCTACGGCTGCTACATCCACCCCGACAGCCGGTTCGACCGTCCTGGCGGCTTCGCCATGATCGTCAGCCAGTGGGCGGCGGACGGCAACCCCTACCGGGCGATGCAATACCGCATCTCCGGCATCACACCGGTGACGCCGGTGACCACCACCCTGTCCGGGGAGATGACTCCGGCGGTCACGACCCTGACCGACCACCCCACCGCTGAAGGGACAACTGCAATGGCTTTCCCGTTTGTGCCCGTCGCTGGCGGCAACAACATCATCTCCTCCGGTTTCCGCACCCCGGGGCGGCCCGATCACAACGGCATCGACTTCGCCGCACCCCAGGGCGAGCCGATCTACGCCGTCGAGGACGGGGTGGTCGTCCGCTCCGGCCCGGCCTCCGGCTTCGGGAACTGGATCGTCCTCGACCACCAGGCCACCCTCCACGTGGACACCGTCTACGGGCACATGCGCGCTGCGGACCTGCTCGTCTCGCAGGGCATGTTCGTCCGCGCCGGCCAGCAGATCGCCCGGGTCGGCAACGAGGGCGACTCCACCGGTCCGCACCTGCACTTCGAGGTCTGGACCTCGCCCGGCCGCTTCGGGGGTGCCGCGATCGACCCGAAACCGCTCCTCGTCGGCTCCGCCAACCCACCCACCGGCACCATCGACCCGGCCGCGGGGACCTTCTACGGGGTCGACATCTCCAACCACCAGGGGAACTTCGACATCGCCGCCACCAAACGCGAAGGATTTTCCTTCATCGCGGCCAAGTGCACCGAGGGCGACTTCTTCAAGGACTCCTTCTGGCCCCGCAACCGCGACCTGATGCAACAGCACTTCCCCGGCATGTTCTGCGGCTACCACTTCGCCCGCAACGGTGACCCGATCACCGCACAGGTCACCAACCTCAAGGCGCACCTCGGGGACCCGAACATCCCGGTCATGCTCGACTACGAAGACCCGAACACCCCCGGTAGCGGCGCCAACCTGCGCCAGCTTGTCGACGCCATCAACGCCGCGGGCATGCGGGTGTGCGCGATCTACCTGCCCCGCTGGTACTGGCAAGGCCACATGGGCTCCCCTCCCCTGAACGATCTCCCCCCGCTGTGGAATTCGCACTACGTCACCGCCTCCGGGTTCGCCTCCGTCATCTACCCCGGGAAAGGATTCGCCGGCTGGAAGGACTACACCCCCGGCGCACCGGTCGAGATTCTGCAGTTCTCCGACAAGGGGCGGGTCGCCGGGAAACTGGTCGATGTCAACGCCTACGAGGGCACCCTGGACGAGCTGCGGACCCCGTTCGGTGGCGCCCCCGGCAAACTGAGCGTCGACGACTGCGTCCTGGACTTCTGGCTGCAGCTGCTCGGCCCCGGCGGGGCGGGTTGGCCCCAACTGAACAACCGCTCCGTCGTCGACGCACTCGCCGAGATCGGCATGCACCACGGCGTTCCCGGGATGACACCCCCACCAGCCGGCGCCGCGGCCGCCTCGCTGCCTGCCACTACCGCGGACCGGGCCCGCGACGTGTTCGATCAAATCCGAGGACCCGACGGCACAGGCTGGAATCAGCTCGGGAATCGCTCGCTCGTCGACGCCATCGCCGCCATCGGCCACCAACTCGGGGTACCCGGGTATTGAACAGAGATCGAAGGTAATGACGGCGGCAGATGACGAAGTGCCTGACCTCGAACGCATTCGGACGGGCACTGTTGGTCGGCCACAGCCGAGGAGAGGTGAAATATGACCGGCCCAGGTTCTCGGGGCGCCGACGGCGGATCCTCTCGGGACGACTTCTCGGGCGAGCGCCTCGACCGGCAGACTGCACCCCCCGAGCTCGAGGATGACGACAACCGCCGACGGTGGGGCCTGGGCGCCGCCCCCGAAGACCGCGGTCCGTACCTCATCGAGCTGAACGTCCTGCATATCGACGGGCTTTCCGGTGCCACCAACGCCTTCCGTCAACTCTTCACCGACGTCCTCGGTGCGAGGACCGGCAGCGGGGAGGCGGCTGGGCCGTGGCAGCTGACGAAGATATCCAAAGGCTACTTCCGCTGCGAGATGACACTGGCGGAGTGGAAGCAGCTGGTGGCGGCCGACCAGGAACGCGCACTCCGGGCGGCCGCTGCCGCCGCCGCGGCGGCCCGCCGGCGACGACACGCGGACGACAATCCCGGTGCCGGCGCCGCGCCGCCCTCCGACTTCCCGTACCGCACCATTTACCGACTGTGGCCCGACTTCCCCGTCCGCGCCCACATCTGCAAGTCCGTCTCCACCATCAAGGCCGACGCCGCCCTGCGTTCCTTCGAAGCCAGTGGTGAGGGCATCTGCTGGGCGGTCCTGGATTCGGGGATCGACGCCACGCATCCGCATTTCGGCGACCCCGACGGTGAACACCTGCTGCTCGACGCCGCGGTCCGCAATCTGCACCGATGTTTCGTCGAAGTGGACGGCCACCGGCTTCCCGACCCGGACGAGGACCCGGCCGACGGCGGCCCGCTGTCCCGGGAGGACCGCGGCCAGCGGATCGACCTGCACCGCACCTCGGCTCTGACCGACCCGCTGGGACACGGGACTCATGTGGCCGGGATCATCGCCGGGCGTGCCTCGAAGACGGTGACCAACGTGGTCCTCGAACGCCAGGACCGGATCGTCGCGGGCGACGAGGACGACAACGAACCCTCCCGGGTGACGGTGACCAACGCGCGAGTCATCGGCACCGACCGCGAACGTGAACGGTTCCACGGGGTGGCACCGGGCTGTCATCTGGTGAGCCTGCGTGTCCTCGATGATCAGGGTGCGGGCAGGTCCAGCGACATCGTCCGGGCTTTGGAATACATCCGCGAGAAGCTCAACGACAATCCCAAGCTGCTGCGGGTGCACGGGGTGAACCTCAGTGTGGGATACGACTTCGATGCCGAGATGTTCGCCTGCGGCCAAAGCCCGCTGTGCACGGAGGTGAATCGGTTGGTGCAGTCCGGTGTCATCGTGGTCGCGGCAGCCGGCAACACCGGCTACTCCACGCTCCCCACCAGCACCCGCGTGACGAAGGTGGGGTTGTCCAACACCATCAACGATCCCGGCAATGCCGCCGGCGCGATCACCGTCGGATCAACGCACCGCGACTCGCCGCACACCTTCGGGATCTCGTACTTCTCGTCGAAGGGGCCCACCGCCGACGGGCGCCTCAAGCCGGACCTCGTGGCGCCCGGAGAACGCATCGTCTCCTGCGCGGCCGGGACCAAGCAGGCCACGGCACTGGCGAAGCTCGCCCACCAGTCGCCGCCGGGGTTCGGGGCCGCCGCCCCGCCCGGCAGCCCGCCCGCGCACACCGCGTACTACCTCGAAGACAGCGGAACCAGCATGGCGGCACCCCACGTGTCCGGAGCGATCGCCGCGTTCCTCTCGATCCGGCAGGAATTCATCGGGCGCTCCGACGAGATCAAACGGATCTTCCTCGCCAGCGCGGTGCCCCTGGGCCGCGAACGCTACTTCGAAGGCCACGGTCTCGTCGACCTGATGAAGGCCATCCAATCCGTGTGAGAGGACATCGGCGATGATCACCGGGCACTGGGACATCGAGTTCACCAAGGACGGGCTGGTTCACGACGAACACCAGGTAACCCGGCTCCTCGACGGCCTCACCGACACCACCGACCTGCTCGTCCTCGCGCACGGCTGGAACAACGACAAGGCCGAAGCCACCACGCTCTACGACACACTGATCACCTCACTCGAGGCGGTCGGACTGCCCGAATCCGGGCCCGGATCCCGGGTGGCCGTGATGAGAGTGCTGTGGCCGAGCAAAAAGTTCGCACTCGAATCGCTCATCCCCGGCGGAGGAGCCGCCTCCGCGACCACGGCCAACGATGCGGCGCTCCTGACCGCCCTGCAGCAACTCGAGCAGGACCCTGTGCTGCTGGGCGCCGACGGCACCGATCCGACGCGAGCCGACATGGTCGAACGCGCGAAAGCCCAGATCGAGGACCTGGACACCTCCGCAGACGCGCGGCGCGAATACGTGCTGCAGATCCGCAACCTCCTGGACCCGAGCCAGGCACACCCCGACGACGCCTCCCAGGAATTCCTCGACCTCGACCCCGACACCCTCTTCCAGAGGTTCACCGGAGAGGTGCCCGTCCTGCTGCCGACCGGGCCCGGGGGCGCGGCCGGGAACACCAGCGGCGGCGGCGCCTTTCTCGGCGATCTGTTGTCCGGCGCCAAGGCCGCCGCCCGCCGTATCGCGAACTTCGCCACCTACTACACGATGAAGACGCGCGCCGGCGCCGTCGGCCGCACCGGTGTGGCCGCGGTCCTCGGCCGAGCCCGCGAACGACACCCCCAGCTGCCCATCCACCTGACCGGGCACAGCTTCGGCGGACGGCTGGTGACCGCAACCGCCGCCGCCCTCCCACCCTCAGACGCCCCGCTCAGCCTCGCCCTGTTGCAGGCCGCCTTCTCCCACAACGGACTCGCCCAACGATTCGACGGACAACACGACGGCGCGTTCCGTGCCGTCCTCGCCGAACACCGCGTCAACGGGCCCGTCCTCGTCACACACACCAAGAACGACCTCGCCGTCGGCGTCGCCTACCCCCTCGCCTCCCGCATCGCCCACGACAACGCCGCCGCGCTCGGCGACCACAACGACCCCTACGGCGGCATGGGCCGCAACGGCGCCCAACACACACCCGAAACCGACCCCACCGAACAACTCCTGCGGAAGGTGCCCCCCACCCACCAGTACACGTTCGTGCCCGGCAAGGTCTTCAACCTGAAGGCCGACGCGACGATCACCGACCACGGCGACGTCGCCAACCACGCCGTCGCACAAGCCCTACGCGACGTACTCCGATCGCGCTGACCCACTCCCGTGTCACGACATCTCCCAGAAGCTGGCGCACCGACATGGTGTGTCCTTGGCCGCGAATCCGAAGCACCCGCAGCCTCGGAATCCGACACCGGCGTACCGCGGCCGATTCCTCACTACGAGCGGCGGGCACCGCGTGCGGTTCCAGGGCTAAGGCCGAGCGGGCATCGGGCCGCGGTGCGAGGTCCGACCGAGCCCCGACGTGCTCGGCAAGGGCGAGCCAACAAACAGCGCGACAACCGAAGACAGGTAGTGGGCTACGCGTGATCGAGGGACTCGTCGGCGGCAGCGTCGGAATACAAGAGCGATACATGAGCGGAGAGTTCCGGGGTTGGGAGTTCCGATGCGAGCGACAAGGCACGTTCCGACAGGCGCCGCAAGGCCGATTCCGTTCGCTGCGATCGCCGCGGCGCTCGCCGTGGCGGTGGCAACACTCGGCGCCTGCAGATCCGACCCCGCACACCCGCCGAGCCAACCGGCCCCACCTGCGGCGACCGCTCCAACACCCGCTGCGTCGGCCCCGACGAGCATGTTCTTCCCTACCGTCGAACAGCACCGCACCCGGCCGGTAGGGACCCAACCGACGACACCGGAGAACAAGCTCGGTGTTCCGAGCGCACCAACACAACCGACGCTGCCCGGCCCACCACCCGGTACCAACCCGGATACCGATACTCCCGTACCGTCGCCTCCGGTCCCGACGACCGCGCCGCCCACCGACGGCGGCACACCGCCCGATGAGTGAGAACTCGGCGCCAACGACACCGATCCACACCTGGATCGGTGTCGTCACCACGATTCTCGCCCCGACCACCCTGATCACGGCGCTGTGCTACTACTTCGGATACATCTACACCCGCAAGAAGCTCGCCTTCTTCGGCGTCGACTGCGATGCTCTCGGATTCACCTCCAGCGATTACGTGCGAGGCAGCGTCACTGTGCTGTACGCGCCGCTCCTTTTTCTCCTCGTCGGGTGGTTCGCGGCGGTCTGGGTCGGGGACTACGCGCGCCGCTCGATCAGAACCGGACAGCGGCCGCACCTTGTTCGCACCATCGGACGAACCGCACTCGCCGTCGGGACAGCTTTCATGCTCACCGGGATCGTCGGCGTCGTGGCGGCCGGGTACACGGCCTCTCTCGCACTCATCTCCTGGGTGTTCTCGCCGATCGCGCTCGGGGTGGGTGGTCTTCTCGCGGTGGGAGGTTACTGGGCACTGACCATCTCCACCACCACACCGAGCACGCACCACACCACTCCGACCGCACGAGTCAGCCAAGTCCTCGTGATTTCGGTGATAGTGCTGGCACTCTTCTCCGTCATGCACTCCTTCGCGTCCTGGCTCGGCGACAACGACGCGCAGACCATCGCCCACAACCTCTGGGCGAAGGAATCCGTGGTCTCCGTCGTCAGAGCAGAACGCTTGGATGTGCCAGCGAATCTGATCGCGGAGACTCTGGTCGAGACCCCGCCAGGGCAACCACCTCTCTTCCGGTATGAGTGTTTCCGAACTCTCGTTGCACGAAGCGATCTGTGGGTCCTTGTTCCAGCAAAGTGGTCAACTGACAACGGATACGCGGTGATTCTTCCCGCCGACTCCTCGCTCGTCAGCCTGTCCCGGTCGACCGATTTCAAGGACATCGCCGAAGCCCACACCGACATCGTGACCACGCCCTGGCAGTGCCCTGAACGCGCGCCGATCCCCTAACCGAATCAGCAGAACCGTACAGCGGTTGCACACCGCCTTCGCATCCAAAGGGCACCCCGATCCGGTCACGGGTCGAGGTGCCTTCCGTGTCATGCCGTTCGCCCGCGGTAGGCGCCGGTCGGTCGAATAGTCCTCCCCGAGAATGCGGCACGGTGCTGCGTCCCGCCTCCTTCGCCGGCATCGGGGGCGAAGTCGTCATCCCCACCGACGACGAGGCGGTGTCCCGGCTCGACCAGAGGGCCATCGACGCCCTGCGCGCCTACGAGAAGGCCGAGAAGGCCACCGGATTCGACCCGGCTCCTGGCCCGTCCCGCAGCCGCGGCAGCAGGAGGCCGAGGACAACCATCCCCAGCCCGAGGGCGAAGTGCAGCCAGTTGTCCGCAGTGTTGACCGGCACAAAATTCGCGCAGCTGTCCTGGTCGGTGGTCACCGCGGGGATGAACCCGAGCACCCCGACCATCAGGAACACCGCACCCATGAGCAGGACCGCTGCCTGGACCGGGGTGGCGAACAGGGAACCACGTTGGGCAGGCTGTGCGGCATCGCCGAAACCCTCTGTCTCACTCAAAAGCTGTACACATCAGAGAGCCACTGAACGGAATACCCGAGAGCCCGACCCCGAACCCGAGTCCATGACGGATCGGGGACCCTATTCCGGTCGCGGATCGGGGAACTCCGGGGTGGGAGCGTCGACCAACGAGTTGGGCCAGGTCAGCGCCTCGATGAGGGCGGTGACCCGCACCTCGGAGTCAGGTTCACGTTCGGCGGGCACTCAGGTGCACCCCGGGCGGCGCCGGGATCACCGGCCAGCAGGGAAGCACCGACCGCGCCACCCGGCTTTGCCGCGCAGGCAACTGTCGGGCATCGACGACCTGCCCGGCGCCCGTGCGGACCTCGAGGACGAACGACTCCCCCTCCCCGCGACACCCCGTCCGAGTCGGCGCCCCGCCCCGTCAAGGACCGAGTGTTCGTCATCGGGCGCCGATGACCACCTGCAGTCGGCTGGTGGCCAGGCCTGCGGTTTCGACCTCCAGACCGTCTACAACGACGTCGGCGGGCGACTCGAGGGTTTCGTGCACACCGCGGACTTGGGCCCGTACGCCGACCGGATCGGAGTCGCCGCCTCGGCGAATCTCTCCCTGCGGGCCTGTGTGCTGGCTCGGACCTCCGGAAGAACGTTCCTCGAATTCGTCGACGTCAGCCAACCCGCCCACCCCGACGCCGGCAGTCCGGAACTGTTCCCGTTCTGGAACCGTGCGCGTGAGGAACTGTGCCCCCTGTATCGGCACGGCTGGTGACGAACCGGCGTACGGCGGTGTCGCGACGCTTCCAGGCCAGGGACCGGCCACGACCACGATGGACCATCCTTACCCTGATCTCACGCCCATTCGCCAGTTCCGGCACGCTGCAAGGGGTTCAGCAGACCGGGCCGCTGACGATCGGTACCGGTCAGCCGTGATCAACGCAGATCCGTTCCGGTGACACCCCGAGCTCGAGCCCGAGCTGAGCGTGCTGTGCGGTCAGGCCTTGGTGATCGGTGGACACTCGTGCATACCTGATGTACATCGCTGATTACCGGTCGCGCAGCGGCTCGGCCGGTCCGGAGCGCGGGCCCATCGCAGTCGGCATCGAGGGTGCGGACGTGTTGCCGCCCGTCCTGACCGGTTCTCAGCCCTACCCGGAGACCGATGCGTATCTGAGCCGTACCTGGTACGGCTTTCGAGGTAGACTGAACGGGCCGAGATCACCCTCAGGAGGACATCATGAGTAAGGACGACGTTTCCAAGGTCACCGCGAACCTGCCCAACGACGACATCAAGACGCTCGACGAGATCGCCAAGCGGCACGCCTCGACCAAGACCAGCGCCCTGGTCCGGGCCATCCGCACCACCGCCTACATCGACGAGGCCGCCGCCAACGGTGCCAAGGTCTTCATCGAAGAGCCCGACGGCACCAAACGGGAGGTCGTCTTCAAGTGACCGAACCCGACGGGCCCACCGTGCCCGCTGAGGACGATGTCACCGCCCGGGACGCCACGACCGTCGACGAGGTCAACGTCGGCAGCACCGACCCCCAGGTGACCGAACAGCCCGAGGTCACCATCCGGCGCCTCGACGAACGCCAGGAGGACACCCGTAAGGCCCTGGCGATCGGCCTGTCCGTGGCCACCTTCCTCGTCGGCCTGATCTACCTGCTGGTGCCGCTGTGGGCCGGCGCCGACAAGTGGGATCGCGCCAGCAGCCCATTCCAGGTGGTCTTCACCGCGATGGTGGGCCTGACCGGCAGCGCGATCGGCTACTACTTCTCCTCGCGCAATCCCCCGTCGTAACCGATGGGGGAACACGGAGCAGCCCCGCGCCGGGGTCCCGTCCCCATCGATCTCGATCCCCCCTGCTCACTGCTACGCCGACCCTCAGAGGCGTTCCACAGCACCGCGGTCATCCGGCTCGGCCCGCCGGGGCAACGCGCCGACCGACTCCGACCGGGCCCCGGGGAACGCGTACGGCACGCCTCGCCAAATTTTCCCGGCTCGGGCGTCACACTGAAACTCGGCAGAACCGGGCGAGGCGTTGGTGTCGGTATGTGGTCCTATCGTCCGGGATGCACGAAGCGACACACAGCCGCGGCGGAAGCGGAAGCAGTGCAGCCAGGACCGTGGTAACGACGGAGGGTGAGCGCGATGGGATTTCGCAGCTACAAGGGGAACACAATCTCCGAGAACGGCTGGCGCATCTGCGATACCGGCGAAATCGTCAAGCCGCTGGTGCCCGGCACCGACAACGTGCGGCCGGAGGTGCGCCGGGGCGCGGCGGCGACGATCCTGATTGCCTGGGCGGCGCTCTGGCACCGGCGGGTCTGGCGAATCGACAGCTACCGGCCCCGCGACTACTGGGGATTCAGCTGGGACAACGATATAGCCAACAGCAACCACCTGAGCGGGACGGCCGTGGATCTCAACGCCACCCGGTTGCCCTGGAAGGTGCGGGCGTCGGTGAACATGCCGGCCGACAAGATCGCCGCGGTCCGGCAGATGCTCACCGAGTTCGAGGGCACGGTATTTTGGGGTGAGGACTGGGCCACCAAGGACCCGATGCACACCCAGATCAACCTCCCCGAGGGTGACACCCGCCTGGATGCCTTCGCGACCCGGCTCGAAAACGGCTACCTCTGGGTGTATGGGCCACCCGACCTGGACGCGTTCCCCCTCCCGGCGGGGTACTACTACGGCCCGCTCGACGGACCCGCCGAATCGATCAGCGGCCTGTTCCCCACCGACCCGCAATCCTGGAAGGACGGCCTCAGGCGCTGGCAGAAAACCTGCGGCATACCGGAAACCGGAATCTGGGACACCGGCACCGCCCGCGCGGCAACGGCGCTGCAGATCGCGAACGGATGGCCGGTGACCGGCTATGTGTTCGAGGGCGAATGGAATGTCGTGATCCGCCACGGGCAACGCCCGGATCTCGGCGGACCGGTCACCCCGCCGACACCGCCGGTGGTGCGCGGCAAGACCTGGGCGGATGTGTCGCAGTATCAGATCACCCCGGTCACCGACGCGTACCCGTACGACATCTTCTGTTTCCGGTCCAACAGCGGGAACATGCGGGATACGAAGTTCGCGGCGAACCACGACTGGGCGGTGCGTGCGTGTCAGGACGGCCGGCTGCGGTTCTTCATCGTGTACTGGTTCTTCCGGCCCGGTCAGGCGAACATCGACTTGCTGATGCAGATGGTCACCGAGCAGGGCGGGCCGCATCCGCGGATGGTCGTCATGGCCGACGTCGAGGACGCGGCCGGGGCGATCACCGGGGACCAGTCGGCGGAGGTCAACGACGAGATCCGGCGGGCACGCGAATGGCTCGGCGAGCGGCGGGTGATCGGCTACTGGAACCCGGTGTCGAACGCGGACCTGTGGCGCACCCGCCCACCAGGTCTCCGGTTGGTCACCCCCAGCTACGGCCGGGAGCCCGGATCGCCGAAGATCAAGCCGGACGGCTATTTCGCGCACCAGTACACCGACAACGGCCCGTGCCCACCGTTCGGCCGCTGCGACCTCAACTACACCCACCTGAGTACCGACGAACTCGACGCGATGCTCGGCCTGGGGCAAAGCCCCCCGCCCCCGCCCCCGCCTTCGGTTCCGGAACCGTTCCCGATCGACGACGCGGCGCTGTGGGACTACATCGCCGGGGAGGTTCTCGGCCGATGACACTGGTGCGGTCATGAAAATCAGGGATCTCACTCCGGTGCCGCAGTTCGGTGTCGGCGGGACCGACCTGGGCATCCCGGTCCGGGTGCCCACGGGAGAGATCGGATTCTTTTTCGGTGACACCTTCGCCGAGAACCGGGTCGGCGGCCCCGGCTGGCGCAGCCCGGTACTGCTCTACAGCCACACCCACGACCTCGATGACGGGGTGCGGTTTCACCGCGCCGCCGGGGGCAACCCCGCGAAACAGCTCTGGGACTACCCGCACAACAACCCGGAGTTCAGCACCGTGCTCCCCACCGACGCGATCGTGATCGGCACCCGGATCTACCTGCACGTCCTCGTGGTCCGGGGCCTGCCCGACACGCGGTGGACCGAGATCCAATACTCCGACGACAACGGCGAGACCTGGACCCACGGCGGACCCAAGGCCCGGTGGGAAGGATGGGAATTCGGCGGTCACCGCCGGATGCTGACCTGGGAACGCGGCGGGGACGGGTTCGTCTACGTAATGACCACCGGCGGCCTCGAACGTGACAAGAACGTGCTGCTATTCCGCTGCCCCGAGGACCAGCTGCTGAACCGAGACTTCTACGAGCCCTGGGGATTTCGCAACGGTGCCTGGGCATGGGGCAATCCACCCACCCCGATCCTGCCGGTCGGCTCCAAGGTCGGGGAGCTGTGCCTGCGCCGAATGCAGAACAACTGGGTGCTCAGCTACTTCAATGAAGCCGAATACAACATCACCATCCGCGTCGTCGGGCAGATCACCGACAACTGGCACACCGCTCCCACGTTCCGGCCGGTGAGGGGACCGTCGGGGAATGGCGGCCCGGACGTCGTGGCCCGCCTGTACGGCGGATACGTGCACCCGGACAGCACATTCGACAACTTTCACATCATCGTGTCCGAATGGGCCGAATCCGGATGGCCGTACCGGGCCATGCAGTTTCGGGTACAGGTACAACCCGCAGTACCGATCGAGGAGGACGAACACATGAGTGCACGCGAAGTCGCCGCCGCGTTCCGGGACGACCACCCGGTCGCCCTCTACGACGGATCCGGCCGCAAGCTCGATCTGCGAGAGGCCATCGCCGAGATCTTATGGAAGGAGGTCACCAACCTCGGTCTCGAAGGCCGCCCGGTGCCGGCGGACCGCAAGGACGATCAGTTCGGCCACATCCTGTCCACTCACGCCCTGGCCGAGCAGAACAACAAACTACTCCGGGCACTGTGTGAGAAGGCGGGCATCGACGTCGACGAGGTCCTCACCTGAACGGTCCGGATCAGACCTGGAATCGCCTTGCTGCTAGCGACATTCGTTCACAGGGGGACTCGGCCGCGCCGGGATCGGGGTCAGCACCGTGTCGGGGCGGGCTCACCCCGGAATCGTGCCGCGATGAACTCGTACGCATCCGGGAAACCGACCACCGCGGTGGTCATGTGCTCGGAGATGTCGTACGGCACGAACGTCAGCCTCGCACCCGCCGCGCAGTACCGGTGCGCCACCTCCGCCACCGAATCGAACGGGGTGAGCCCATCGAGCGTGCCGTGCCACATGTACACCGGCGCCGTGGGCACCCCCTCGAAATAGCGGAGGCTGTTCTCCCGCAACACCTGACGCGCCGCCGAACTCGCCATCAGACTCCTCGACGCGGCCAACTGCCCGGCGTTGCGGAACGCGCCGTGGAACAGCAGGAACCGCCGGCACTCGTTGCTCATCCAGTCCCGCAACCACAGACCGGTCTCGTTGAGTTGCGAGGACACCGGCAACCGATCCGGGTACTCCCGCTCGAGGCCGATCGCCGCCGCGAAGGCCAGCCCGAACCCCGGGTGCGGGTTGAACCCCAGCCCCTCGGCCATCTGCTCGAGATCGGCCGGAACTCCGCCCTGCACCACCGCCGCCAGCGTCAGCTCCGGCGCGTAGGTCGGGGCGAGCGCCGCCGCCCAGGCACTGGCCATTCCCCCACCCGAGTAACCCGCCAGGGCGACGGGACTGTTCGTCAGGCCCAGTTCGGTCACCCGCTGCACCGCACGGACACTGTCCAGGGTGATCATGCCGCCGAGCTTGGCGGCACCGTACGCACCGGTCGGGCCGAGGTGATCGGGCACCGAGACCGCCCACCCCCGCTGCAGACCCAGCAACATTCCCGGCGATTCCTGCATCTCCAGGTTGAACAGCGCCCGCGAGGGCGCGCACTTGGTTCCCAACGAGTTCACGATCGCCTGATACGACACCAACGGCGGATTCGCCACACCCCGGGGCAGGAGCACCGTGGTGACCGCCAGAATCGGGTTGCCGGCCGAGTTCGTCGACCGGAACGCGACCTGCCACCCGTCGGAGTTGGCGTACATCCAGGTGTCGATCCGCCGCGTCCGCACCACATCACCCGGCGCCGTGGCCCCGAGATCGGCGGGAGCGAGGTAGAACGGATCCGGGTCCGGCCACGGATACAGCGGTTCCGCGCTCGCCGGCACCGGAACCATCATTGCGAGGAAGAGGACACCGAGCACCGCCGCCATCAAGACCCTGAAACCTCGCCGCACCACGTCCTGCTCCCTCTGCGCCCCCTCGTCAGGACACGGTGACTGTATCCGCGCGGGCACCCGCACCGTTACCGGCTCGATCCGCGGCGACCTCAGCGACAGGGCCTAGCGAACACCCGCGTGCAGGTTTCCGCATCCCGCTTCATGCCAACGCTCACCAGCCGCGTCGCCGTGGTGCGGCGACCCGTCAGCCCTGACACCGTCCCCATCAGAACTTCTCGGTGAGGATCATCTCCAATACCCCCGTGCCCGCCGGGACCACGGTGCAGGGCGGCGGTGTCGCCGCCTGTGCGGGATCGAGCACACCCATCACCAGTTGCAGGGTGTACTCGTCGTAGGGCATCCGGAAATGCCCGGACTGATTGGACGGGCACAGGTCCCCGATCATCAGGTTCGTCGCCGACCCGTCGCGCAACGCGATATTGGTCGCCGGCTGAATGACCTCGTCGAGCCGCGAGCCGATCGTCGTGTACCGGGTCCCCGGCACGGTGTCACCCCCGCCGTTGAGGTCGGCCAGGAACGATGATCCCTGGGCCTGCTGCTCCAACGCGGGCGACACCAAGTCCGGGGGGATTGCCCTTCTCGCCCACTGCATGCCGCCGGGCGTCTGCTCGAGGACCGGAACGAGACCGAACAGGGTGCCCCCGTATGTCGGTGAGGCGAGACCGATCCACTGATCGACTATGGCTGCACCACCGAGCCGGTTGACGTAATAGCGGGCCACCGTCGCTCCTTGCGAGTAGCCGACGATATTGACCTCGGCGGCGGCGGTCGCGGCGCGGACGGCAGCCACGAACTGTGCCAGCTGGCCGGCGCTGACCGTCATGTCCTCGGTTCCGTAGTTGTCGCCCCCGGGCTCGCCGCCGTAATTGAGCGCGAACACGCAGTACCCCGCGGCGGCCAGTCGCGGACCGAGAGCTGCCCAGTCCGAGTACGCGTTCGAGTCCGTGCCGTGCACCAGCACCACCGGCCTCGGATGGTCGTCGGTGGGGATACAGGTGAAGTCGTTGACGCCGGGCGGCACCGATCCCGGGTGCTGCCGCGCGTACCGGGCGGCATCGGGATGCTCGCTCTGGGCGGGACCGGCTCGGTCCGGGACCTGCCATACCGAGCTCGCCCCGGGTAGGTCCGGAACCTCCTCCGCCGCCGCGACCGGCGCCCAAAGAAGGCCCGCGGCCAACCCGACACCCGCGGCCGCCCACCTCATCTGTCGATATGCCCGCATCCTGCCGCTCCCTGCCCTGCCTCCACGGCCCGAACATTCGTGCCGACACCACTACCCGAGCACCCCGGAACCGGGTCGGCTCCGGGGACAGTGTGGAATACATTGAGCGCAAACGCTATTAGGTCAACCGTCCAGTTACGCTGGGTCGCATGCCATCCGGGAACACTCCAACAGTGCAACCATTGGCGCATCCGACGAGGCCATCCTGCGGGTTCGATCACTACCGCCCAGTAATGTGACGTATGCCACAGCTAGCGTTGCGGAGATGCCTTACCCTGCTGAGAAACACACACCCCATAAGGCTTCCCCAAGAATCGACACACAGAGTGAGTCGGAACCCGCGCCCACTCGATGAGGTGCGGTCGCCATGACCACAGAACAGCTGGTCCGCAACCCCATCGTCACGGGCCGGGTCACCGCCGATATCGCCAGCCAGTCGCCCCGAGACGTTGTCGCGGCAATGTTCTCGTTCGACCTCGACGACGGGAAGGTCGACCTCGACGCAGTCGAACGGATCCGAGAGCGCGAATTCGACGACTGGATTTCCGCCACCGCCCAGTCCGGCCTCTTCTCCCCGCAGGAGATCGAGGCCCTGGCCCGGTCATGGCACGCCGACCCCCGGTCGCTGTTCGAGGCGCTCCTCACCGACGCCGACGACATGACCCGCAAGCGCTACGAGATCGCCTGGGACTCGCTCGACGAGGCCGACTCACTCGAATACGCCTGACGGTGGCGACAACCGACGATGGAACGCCTGATAGCCAACACACCCACCCACAATGAGCGACGAAAAACGTTGAGGTGAACGGCAAGGGAGGACGGAACCCGATGACGAACTCGACCGTTCCAGACCAGTTGCTGCACGCCGTACAGGACCGCACCACCGAGATGCGCCGATGGTTGGAAACCGACAACAACAGCGAAACGCTGATGGCGCACCTCCAACACGAGCCGGTCGACGCAGCGTGGCTGCGCACCTATCAGCGCCTGGGTCGCGACCTCATGTCGGCCGTCGGAAACGCGCAGGAGCAGTTGCCGCGCCGTCGATGAACGCCGACCAGGCCTGTGCGCTCGAACGGGTACGGGACACGCGCGCGGTCTGTCGAACTGTCACGCCCGCCGAGCACACAACGGTTTTCAGTTGGGCCGACTGACAACCACCCCTCAGCAACGGCCGAGACCTGAAGTCCCGTTCATCAATCCATCGGGAGTCGGGCGACCACTGCTCAAACTCTGTCAAGGCGAGGGTGTCGTGTTCGTCGTAGTCGGCGAGCAGTGTGATGAAGTCCCACTCCCGGCCCTCGCGTCTCCCGGAACTAGCGGGGCGGGTCATCGGTGAGCCCTCCGATGTCGGGGCGCCGACACCTTGCGCCTGAATCCCCCGTTCCTGGGGTGCGCTGGGGACGACGTCCTGGGGCCAGTCGGCCTCAGAGGGGGCCACGCCGAACATCATGCGACGAACCTCCACATCGGGTATGCATATGCAGGGCGTCGTTCAATCCCATTCAGGACGGTTCACGACAGCCGTCCCGTCGATGATCTCGGTACTCGAAGGGCAGGCGAATGGCCACCCAGAAGCGGGCGGAAGTCACTCGTCGCGCATTGCTGTACGCCGCGGCCGAGGTGTTCACCCGCCACGGCTACGCAGACACGAAGCTGAGCGAGATCCTCACCCAGGCCGTGGCCACCAAGGGGGCGCTGTACTTTCACTACGCCTCCAAGGAAGAACTCGCCCGCGCCGTCATCGAGGAAGGCACGAGGCGGTTCACTGCCGTGTGCACCCCGTATCTCGACTCCGCCACGCCGGCATTCGAGGCCATGCTCGGGATCTCCTTCGTCACGGTCGACGCCGCCCTCAACGACGCGGTGATGGGGGCAACCTTCCGCCTCATCACCGAAATGGGCGACTACCGCAGTTCCGAGACGGACACCTTCGCGACCTGGATATCCACCTACCAACTCCTGGCCCGCCGAGCAATCGACGAGGGTGACCTGCGCGAGGACACTGATCCGGACGCTGTCGGTCAGCTCCTGGTGGAACTCTTCGCCCGGGGCACGCCTCCTGGCGACGGCCACCGACAACCCCGCCGCCCTGCCGACGCGGACGGCGATGGCGTGGGATCTGCTGCTCCCGGTGCTGGTGACCACCCCGAAAGTCGACTACTTCCGACAATTCCTCACCCGGAGGCTGCCCACGGTAGGCCTGCCATGAAGGGTGCTGCGGCAGGAAGCTTCGTCTGAAATGCGGCCTGACCGCCACCGAACGCAGCCACGGCAACCGCAGACCGGACCTCGCGCACTGGTCCGCGCCACCCGACGCGGGGTCAGTGGCCGCGTTCGCATTGACCCGATTTTCTCCCCACCGCGATCACTCGGATATTCCTGTGGCACACCACCGTCTAACAAAGTCCTACTGGGAAGGCACGCCGGGTCCCGCATGTGGTCGGCTACATCCCGAACCGGCCTGCCGGCAAACTAGTGGAATTGGATCGCTTCCACGACATCGCCGAACTGTTCTTCGACATCGTCGAAGGTGAAGAACAGGCCTGGATTTCCGAGCCCTGGACAACCTCCCTCGCTTCCGATGCGCATTACCTACTCGCCGTGGACAAGGGCGGTCCCCCATCGTCGACTCGTGGTCACGTCCGTCCGCGACGGCCGGCAGCTCGACTATCGTGTGGTCGCCTTCGGGGACAATCCCCAGAATCTTCCGGAGCGGACCGGTTCGGCATCGGTCCGACACCCGGCAGAGGCCGCGGCGATCCTCGTCGACCCGCCGCTCCCAACGCACGGTCGGGACGACGCCGCGTGAGCCACGGAGATGCACCGTGACCCACGCGCCCACACTTCGGTCAGTTCGTCTCGAAGGCGGCGTAGCCGTTGGCCTTGATCTTGTCCCACCGCGCGAAGTACTGGGGAACACCGCCCGAGTAGTTGAGCATCTGCGCAGGCTTACCGGGCACATTCGCGCCCCAGTACCACGAGCGGGCTTTCGTGAACATCGAGTTGACGAACAGTTCGTCGACGTGTGCACGCCACTGCTTCTCCGATTCTTCGGTGTTCTCGAATCGTGTAATGCCGTTGTCGCGCAGGTGCTGGAGGAACTCGACGACGATCTCACCTTGGTACTCGGCGGAGGTCGGGCCGTTGCAGAAGCCGGATGGACTCTGGGGGCCGTAGAGGAACATCATGTTCGGGAACCCGCGGGTGGACAGGCCCATGCAGGTGTCGACGCCGGACTTCCACTTGTCCTGGATACTCAATCCGTCGACGCCGGTGATGTCGATGGCCATGATGCCGCCGCTGTTGTTGTCGAAGCCCGTGGCCAGTACGAGCAGGTCGCATTCGATGACGCCGTCGTCGGTCTCGATCCCGTGGGGCAGCACCCGGCGGATCGGGGTCAGGTTGGAGTCGATTACCTCGACGTTGCTCTGGTTGATGACGTCGAAGTAGTCCTGCTCGAGGGAGGGGCGCTTGACGCCGTAGGGGTGCGGCGGTGTCTCGGGCGCCACGATCGCGGCCTTCTTCGGATCGGTGACCCGCTCGAGGACCTTGTTGCGCCAGAAGTCGTAGAACGTGCGGTTGGCGTCCTCGTCGACGAGGATGTCCTGGAAGTTTCCGAGCCACATCTCGAAACCACCCTCCGCCCACATCTTCTCGTAGATCGCGTCGCGTTCCTCCATGCTCAGGTCGGCGGCGTTCTGCGGCAGAAAGTCGAAGTCGAATCCAGCAAAGGCCTTGTAACGTGCCTCGAACCGCTCGGGCAGTCCCTTCCGGAACTGTTCGTTGTCGTCGTGCGTGAGTGCACGTTGTTGCATAGGAATCGCCAGGTTCGGGGTGCGTTGGAACACCGTGACGTGTTCGGCGACGTGACCGGCTTCCTGGACGACCTGCACGCCGCTGGACCCGGTGCCCATGACGACGACCTTGCGGCCCGTCATGTCGACGCCCTCCTGCGGCCAGCGAGCGGTGTGGTAGCAGTCGCCGGCGAACAAGTCGAGCCCCTCGAGGTTCGGATACAGCGGCTTGGCACCGAATCCGGTCGCGACGATCACCTGACGCGCATTCTGCACCTTGCCGTCCGCGGACCGCGCGGTCCACTGCCGGGTCTCCTCGTCCCATGTGCAGGACTCGGCGAAGGTGTCGAACACGACGTCGCGGGTGAGATCCAGTTGTGAGTCGACATATTCGAAGTAATTTCGGACTCCGTCGTGCCCTGGATACAGTTCAGCGAAGTCGTACTTCTTCCACAGGTCTTTGTGCGAGAACTGGTAGATCTGCCCTGTGCTGTCGGTGCGCGCGCCGGGATAGCAGTTCCACCACCAGATTCCGCCGAGTCCGCCAGCGGCGTCCCAGACCTTGGCGGTGAAGCCGAGGTCGCGAATCCGGTCCAGCGCATACAGGCCGGAGAAGCCTCCACCGATGATCAGGACGTCGAGCACGTCGTTGTTCGAGTGTTTGCCGGTGCGGGTGGCCGTGTCGGCCTGGGATGCCGTCATGTCGTTCCTCCTCGAGATTTCCCGGGACGTGTATTCCCGCCCGGACACTTAAGACGTTAGAAGCGATCGTGTGATGTGAAGTGTCCGAAATCGAATCACGGACACACGCCAGGTTGCATCCACATATTCAGTGCCAGAACGTTATCCGGGTTCAGAATCCGAGATCGCGGCCGATCAGTTCCTTCATGATCTCGTTCGAACCCGCCCAGATCCTCGAGACGCGCGCATCCCGCCACGCCCGCGCCACCCGGTACTCATTCATGTAGCCATAGCCACCGTGCAGCTGCACGCAGTGGTCAATCACCCGGTTCTGCACGTCGGCGGTCCACCACTTCGCCTTCGCCGCATCGACGGAGGTGAGCTCACCGGCCGCGTGCGCCGCGACGCACTGATCGACATACGCCTGCGTGACCTCGATCTGCGTCACCAGGTCGGCGATCAGGAACTTGTTGTGCTGGAAGGTTCCAATCGATTGGCCGAACGCCGTTCTCTCCCGGCAGTAGTCGACGGTCTCGACGAGGATCTGCGCAGCATGTGCGAGGTTGGAGACGGCACATCCCAATCGTTCCTGGGGTAGGAACGACATCATGTGAATGAACCCGCGATCGAGCTCACCGATCACGTGGGCGTCGGTGACCCGCACGTTGTCGAGGAACAATTCTGCGGTGTCCGCTTCGTCCTGGCCGACCTTGTCGAGTTTACGGCCACGCTCGAATCCGGGCAGGGACGTCTCAACGCCGAAGAGAGTGATGCCCTTGGCCTTCTTCTCCGGCGAGGTCCGCGCCGCGATCACCACCAGATCCGCCGAATACCCATTGGTGATGAACGTCTTCGCACCCGACAGCAACCAGCCGTCGCCGTCGCGAACGGCAGTGGTCTTGAGCGCAGCCAGGTCCGAACCTCCGGCGGGCTCGGTCATGCCGATTGCAGTGAGCACCTCACCCGAGCACACTCCCGGCAGCCACCGAACCTTCTGCTCGTCGGTGGTCAGCTGCACCAGATATGGCGCCACGACGTCACAGTGGATACTGACACTCGACGCCAGAGCTGCGTTGACCTTGGCCAACTCCTCGATGAGCACCGCGTTGAAGCGGTAGTCGCCGGCGTCGCCACCTGTGTACTCGGCCGGGACTTCGAGACCGAGCAGATCGTGTTTGCCGGCTTCGAGCCAGAAGTCCCGGGGCAGCGCTTTATCGGCGCGGATGTGCTCGGCGCGCGGTTCGAAATACCGCACCAGGAACTGACGGACGGAGTCCCGGTAGGCCTCGTGGTCGTCGCCGTAGACTGTGCGTTTCATCGTTGATCATCCCTTCGGGTCGGTCCGACGTCACCGCCTGATGAGGTGGCGCGAGGAGCCGGGTAACCGAGGGTCGCCCGTCCTGCGCCCATCGTGTCCGCTCCGAGCCGGACTGGGATGTCCCGATATGCGACAGGGGCTCCCGAGGTCAGGATCCGAAGCGTTCGTTCTCCAGACCGAGCGCGCGAATCTCGCGGTACAGCGTCGACCGCGCGACCCCGAGCCGATCTGCGGCGAGGGACTTGTTGCCGTCGGCTTCGTCGAGGGCACGCACGATCGTTTCCCGCTCGTTGCGTTCGAGGGAGGTGAGCTGTCGACCCGACCCGAGTGCGCGATAGTCGTCAGGGAGGTGCTCGAGTCTGATGTCGAACCCCATCGACCTCGAGACAGCCGTCGACAGCACGGCATCGAGCTCGCGGACGTTGCCCGGCCAGTGGTGGGCGATCAGCGCTCGATGCGCGGCCGGCTGCAGTTGCGGCGTGGGACGCTCTGGGAGCTGGGCGGTGAGGAGCTCCCGCGCGAGGTCGTCGAGGTCCTCGATCCGCTGCCGCAATGGCAGCACGGACACGCTCCGGCGCACGTGGGTGTCGAGCTGGTGGCCACCGACCGGTGCGGTCGCGGTCGCAGTCGCGACCAGCGGCGCGGCCATCTCGGCGGCGGCGTCCAGCGACCGCGTCGCCCGATACCTCGTCCACGTGCTCGACGATCCACGGGGCATTGTTCGACAGGCGTGCGCGCAGGTCCGCGACAGCGGTCGGAGTCAACGTGGAACCGTCGATCACGAAGACATCGCCACCGTGCCCCCACCGCTGCTGGATGTGCCGGGCGACATGCGACTTGCCGACCCCGGACTCGCCGGTCACCAGGACCGGACCCACCGTGCCCGCGATCTCGCCGATGCGGCTTTGCAGCCGGTACGTGGCCAGACTACGGCCGACGATCCGCCCCACGGGCTCGACGGAAGGACCCCGATGCGACGCGGGAGCTACGGCCGTCCGAGGGCGGAAGTGCGCGGAGGAAGCCATCGGACGCAGTTCGAGGATCGCACTGAGCGAATCTCCCGATTCGCCTACCCGACGGGCATGAACCCGCACGTCGATGCCCTCAGCGAAGCGCAGTGGGCCCTCCCATCCCTGCCTGGTGCCCAGGTGGCTGCTGATCCAGTCCCAGATCATCATCTGGTCGGTCGAGTCCATCAGCCGCGACGCCGTCGGAGTCGCGATCACGGTGTCGCGGCTCATCGCCACCACCGCGGCGTTGCCGCGGCGCTTGCTGCGCATGTATTCGCGCAGCAGAGCCTGCTCGCTTCTCGCGGACTGAGCGAAGAGCCGCTCTTCGACGTCCCGGACAGCGGAGAGGATCAGCGGGGCCATCAGGTCGCTGACCTGGTCGATGTTGCACGTGATGTCGAGGATGCCCGTTACCATGCGTGAGACCGGGTCGACGATCGGCGAGCCGACGCACACTAGCGACTGCAGGGACTCGAGCATGTGCTCGTCGCCGCGCACCCGGAAGGCTTTGCGTTCCTCGAGCGCGGTGCCGATGCCGTTGGTACCCGCGTACTGTTCGGAGAACATGAAACCCGGCGCGACCTGGGCGCGGTCGAGACGCCCGAGCAGGGATCTCACCCCCGTGCGCCGGTCGACGATGGTGGCGTCCTGATCGGCCAACAGAATCGTCACCGGCACATCCGCGAGCTGCTCGGCCAACCGATCCACCACGGGGCGTGCAGCACGGACGAGCTTCGAGTCGGTGCGCGTGTCGTCGACGAACCGCAACCGAGAGCCGTCCGCCGCCGCCCCGATCGCACGGCACCGGCGCCACGACTGCTCGATCTCCGGCCGCAACCCCAATGGAGCACCCTCGTGCGCGTCGATGTCACGATCATCCACCAGCGCGCGGATCCAGTCGGTCACCACACATCACCATCTCGGAACACATCGCAGCCAGTACCCCCATTATGTAACCGAGGTCACATCAGCTGTGAGTGTCCCAGAACGCTACACCTCGACGCCCGCGCGCCACCGCTGCCGCATCCGCGCCTTGTCGAGCTTGCCCACCGACGTCTTGGGGACCTCGTCCACCCGCACGAACGTGTCCGGAAGCCAGAATTTCGGCAGGGTCGCCGCCAGATGCGCCCGCAGTCCGTCGTCGGAGACGTCGTCGGTCAGCCGGACCCAAGCGACGGGGCGTTCCTGCCACGTCTCGTGCGGCACCGCGATGACAGCGGCCTCGAGCACGGCCGGGTGCAGCAGCAGCGTGTTCTCCAACTCGACGGAGGAGATCCACTCCCCGCCGCTCTTGATGAGGTCCTTGACCCGATCGCGGATCTCGACCTGACCGTCGGGGTGGATCACCGCGACGTCGCCGGTCCGCAACCAACCGTCGTCGAACGCGTCGCCGGTACGGTCGTCGTCGAGGTACGTGCCGGTCACCCACGGTGAGCGAGCTTCGAGCTCACCGGTGGTGAACCCGTTCCACGGTAGACTTCGCCCGTCCTCGTCGACGATGCGCACCTGGAACAGCGGCAGGGGCCGCCCCTGGCTCGCCGGGACGTGACTGAAGGTCCCCATCGGCGAGGTCTCGGTCATACCCCACCCGTTGACGGTCGAGACTCCGTGCGCGGCCCACCAGTTCACCAGCCCCGACGGCGGTACCTGACCGCCCAGCCACAGGGTGTGCACGCTCCCGAGGTCGTAGCGGGCGGGCTCGGCGTCGAACCGCTCGCGCATGAGCGCGGCAACGGCCGGTGCACCGACGACCACGTCCGGGGTCTGCTCCGTCGTGATCCGCAGCAGCTCGGCCGGCGAGGGGTGCGGCCCGGGAAGGACGAGACGGGCGCCCTGCAGCACCCCCGCGTGTGGAACACCCCAGCTGTGGACGTGGGACATCTGCGTGGCCAGCAGATACGAGCGTGACCCCTCGATCGCGACACCACCGGACGCACTGATCGCCAGGGCATGCAGCACGGTGCTGCGGTGGCTGTACACCACTCCCTTGGGCAACCCGGTGGTACCGGAAGTGAAGCAGATCGACGCAGCGGTGGTCTCGTCGAACTCCGGAAACTCCTCGATCGGTTCGGCATCGTGCAGGAGCCGATCAAACGACCACCACGTCACCGTCGCAGACAGTGCGCGATCGATGCCGTCGAGAGTGCCGAAAACGACCACGTGCCGGATGCGCGGCAGGCGCGGGAGGACTTCGGTGAGCACCGGCAGCAGGTCGGCGTCGATCAGGACCACCTCGTCCTCGGCCTTGTCCATCGTATAGGCGATGTGGTCGGGCGACACCCGGTGGTTGACAGTGTGCAGGATCGCCCCGGACGCCGGAACGGCATAGTAGGCAACCAGGTGTCCGAAGGTGTTCCACGCCAGCGTCGCAACCCTCGTCCCGAACCCGATTCCCAGGTCGTCGAACGCACCGGCGAACCGGCGGGTGGCCGCGCCGAGATCGCGGTAGGTGAACTCCCGGTCGCCGCGGCCGGCGTCGCATGAAACCCCGACCCGGTCGGCGAAGACGTTCTCGGCGTGCCACAGCAGCGAGCTGATCAGCAGTGGACGATCCATCATCGTGGCGAGCATGGCGGTATTCCTCCGGATCCGGTGGGTGAGCGTGCGACCAGCGTCCATGCCGAACCGCCCTGCAGACCGTCCGAATTCGCGACAGCACCCGGATCCACACGCCGCTCTGCAACGCACTGTTGCGTTGTGGGACACCCACACCACAGCGCACGTCGCGAGACTGGGCTCACACCACCCGTACGTGTCAATCGACCTTCGACGGATGGCACGGCACGTGGCACGAGCAGAACCCAGGAAAGAGGTACCGACATGTCCGATCCTCAGCTCACCGAGATCGCGGCGGGCTTCACCTACACCGAGGGACCCCGCTGGCATGAGGGCCGGCTGTGGTTCGTGGACTTCTACACCCACTCGGTCAACGTCGTGAACGCCGACGGATCCATCGAACGGGTCTGTACCGTCGACCACCAGCCCTCCGGTCTCGGCTGGCTCCCCGACGGACGCATGCTCGTCGTCTCGATGAAGGACCGCAAAATCCTCCGCAGAGAACCCGACGGCTCGCTCGTCGAACACGCCGACATCTCCGTCCACTGCCGCGGCTACGCCAACGACATGGTGGTCGCCGCGAACGGACAGGCATACGTCGGCGAATTCGGGTTCGACCTCATGGGCGGCGCCGACCACGAGCACGGCGTCGTCGTCCTCGTCGACACCGACGGCACCTCCCGCGTGGCCGCCGACGGGCTGTCCTTCCCGAACGGCATGTGCATCTCCCCGGACGGAAAGACGCTCTACGTCAACGAACTGTTCGGCAACCGCATCTCCAGGTTCGACATCGCAAGTGGCGGAACACTCGGCCACCGAGAAGATTTCGCCTCCTTCGGAGACCTCGGCGACGAACCGAACGTCGAGAAGCGGCTCGCGGCATGCACGATCGCCCCCGACGGCCAGGCCCTCGACGCCGAGGGCGCTATCTGGATCGCCGACTGCGTCAACCAACGCGCGGTCCGATTGGGTGAGGGCGGAGTCGTCCTCGACGAGGTGAGCACCGCACCGCTCGGCGTGTTCGCGGTCGCCCTCGGCGGAGACGACGGACGAACCCTGTTCCTCTCCGTCGCACCGGATTTCGACGAGGCCAAGCGCAGTGCCGCACGGGAGGCCAAGGTCTTCTCGACGACCGTCGACGTTCCGCACGCAGGAAGGCCGTGACCATGCTGAATACACGTTTCACCGAGATTTTCGGTGTCGAACACCCCGTTGTGTGCGGGGGTATGACCGGCGTGGGCACCGCGGAGCTGATCTCCGCCGTCGCCGAGGCCGGCGGACTCGGGTTCCTCACCGCATTGACCCAACCCACACCCGAAGCACTCACCGCCGAGATCGCCCGGTGCCGCGAGATGACCGACAAGTCGTTCGGCGTCAACCTCACTCTTCTCCCGACGGTCAATCCCGTCCCCTACGACGAGTACCGCGCTGCAATTATCGACAGCGGCATAACTATCGTCGAGACCGCCGGCAGCAATCCCCAGGAGCACGTCGCCGCGTTCAAGGCCGCAGGAGTCAAGGTCATCCACAAGGCGGTGGCCGTTCGGCACGCCGTGAAGGCCCAATCAATGGGCGCCGACGCGGTGAGCATCGACGGGTTCGAGTGCGCCGGCCACCCCGGCAACGAGGACATCCCGGGGCTCATCCTCATCCCCGCCGCGGCCCGCGTCCTCGACATCCCGATCATCGCCAGCGGCGGGTTCGCCACCGGGGACGGGCTCGTAGCAGCACTCGCCCTCGGGGCTTCCGCGATCAATATGGGCACCCGGTTCGTCGCGAGCGACGAAGCGCCCGTGCATCCGAACGTCAAGGCCCAGATCGTCGCCAACGACGAACGCCAGACCATCCTCGTGTTCCGGGAGTTCCGCAACACCGCTCGTGTGGCCCGGAATTCGATTTCCGAGGAGATCGCAACCCTTTCGGCCCGGCCGGGCGCAGAATTCGCCGATGTCGCGCACCTCGCATCCGGGGTACGCGGACGCACCGAGGTGTTGCAGAACGGCGACATGGACGGCGGAATGTGGTGGGCTGGCCAGTCCCAGGGCCTCATCGAGACCGTCCTGCCCTGTAAGACGATCATCTCGGACATCGTGAGCGACGCCGAAGCCGCCATCCGCAGGATCGCCGCCGACCTCACCTGACATGTAGGCAAGGAACAATCATGGAATACACCACCATCCGCCACGAGATCGAGGACGGCATCCTCACTGTCGTGCTCGACCGTTCCGACCACCTCAACGCATTCACCGTCGAGATGGCCGACGAACTCGAGCACACCTTCGTGTCGGTGAACGATAACGACGAGGTCCGAGCGGTGATTGTCACCGGGGAGGGACGCGCGTTCTGCGCCGGCATGGACCTGTCGAGCGAAGGAAACGTGTTCGGTCTCGACGAGTCGAAGACGCCGTCCCTCGCCGACATGCACGATCTCGGCGACCCGGGGCTGCACCGAATCCGCGATACCGGTGGCCGTGTCACTCTTGCGATCCACGCCTGCCGGAAACCGGTGATCGCCGCGATCAACGGTGCGGCCGTCGGGATCGGAGCGACCATGACGTTGGCGATGGACGCGCGCCTGTTGTCGAACAGGGCGCGGTTCGGGCTGGTGTTCGGCAAACTCGGGATCGTGCCGGAAGCGTGCTCGACGTGGTTTCTGCCCCGGCTCGTCGGCATGCCCGCGGCACTCGATCTGGTGTACCGGGCCGACATCCTCGACGCCGACGCCGCACACGCAGTCGGGCTGGCGCAGGCCGTTTACGAACCCGATGCGCTGCTCGGTGCGGCACGAGCGCTGGCGGACGCGTGGACACGCGACCGGTCGCCGGTGTCGGTGGCACTCATGCGCCAGATGATGCTGCGCAATTCCGCAGCGCCGCACCCGGTAGAAGCTCATCGCGTCGATTCCCTGGCCATGTTCTACACCAGCATCGCCGACGGGGCCGACGGCGTGCGCGCCTTCCTCGACAAGCGCCCACCCAGCTTCCGTGGAAAGGCATCCGAGATGCCGCCGTTCTACCGGGAATGGGTCGATGCCCCAGTCCCGTGAACACCCCACACTGGCCAGCCGGACGGTGGGGATGATGCGATCGTGACGTTATGGGTGCACGCGGGCATCGCAGCATCGGAGGTCATCTGTTGCCACGGCGAAGCACCTCAGTGTGCTGACACTGCGCGGGCTCAAGACCCGATCCGGTTACGCCGATACGCGCCGACGAGCCGTACCGAATCGAAGCGCGCTGAGCGTGCCGCAGAAGCTCTGATCGAGGCGGCCCGTCGCGCGCACGCTCAGGCCGGAACACGCTCAGGCCGGAAACTGAACATGAGGCTCGATACTGGCGGCACTTGCAACGGCGCCCCCGTAAATCCAGGACGATATGTGCGTGCCCGGCTCCGGGTCGTGACATTTCCAGCCGCCTGCCGCCGCCACACCGAGGGCCCAGGTAGAAAAACCAGGTGTGGCGGAACGCTCGGATCAGGAGACCCCGATGCCACGACCATCATCATGGGTGAGGACGACGGCCTCCGCCCTCGGTGAGGAGCTGGCACGCATCGGTCTGACCGTCCCCACCGACCGACTCGAGGACCTGCTCACCGACCGAGTCGCCGCCGCCGTAGCCGAGCAGATGCACATCACCGAACGCACCGCCCGCCGGTACTTCGATCCTCACGCACTGCGCACCCTCGCCCGCGAACTGGCCCTGTGCATCAAGGAAGAGGCACCCGGCGCCGACCTGCTGACCCTGCCCCGCACCATCGCCATGCCCCTGCCCACCTCGGTGCGACGATCGCCGCCCTCGCCGGCACCAACAACGGTCCCGACAAGCCGGCACCAGCGATGGCACTGTTCTCCACCCTCGATGTCCTGACCCGAGACCACGACGGCGACCTCCCCACCGTCCGGCTGCCGAAACCGCTCCTCATGCGAACGGTCCGGCTCGTCGAGAACACCGCCGACCTCGTACACCGGGGCTGCACACTGCCACCAGACGTCGCCGAGGACGTCCGACCCGTTACCGTCTTCGTGGTCCCGTTCCGCGGGACTGCGGTCGCCATGTTCCGTATGACTTCTTGCCCCTGTCTCTCGAATGATCCGGGGGTGGTGTCGCCGAACCTGGTGGCGTCGATGGACCGCTGATAGGGATCCGATCAGCGTAGGAGTCAAGCGGCGGTGGGTTCGACTGGGTGGGCCGAGCCGGGGAACGCCTTCGATTCCTCGTAAGTTTGGCCGGTTCGAAGACAGTGGTAGAGCTGGCCCAGAAGTCGGTTGAAGAGATTGCGCAGTGCGGCGGCGTGCCGATCGCCCTGCGTTCGGCGTCGGTCGTAATGGTCGTTGATCGGGCCTGGTCGCGGGATCGCAGCGAAAGCCCATACGAAGCCCACGGCAGCGAGCCTGTTGTTCTTCACGTGCCGGTGAATCACGCAGATGCTGCGCCCAGACGCCCTGGTCACCGGTGCAGAGCCGGCGAAGGCCTTGAGCCCACGGGCATCGGCGAACCGGCCGCGGTCGTCACCGATCTCGGCCAGTACCCGGGCGCCGGTCGCCTCCCCCAGTCCCGGGAAGCTGGTGCTGACCCGGTGGTCCGGCTCTTGCCGAAACGCCTCGGACGCCGCCCCATTGAGGTCGTCGGCGTTCGCGCATTCAGTATTCAAGGTGCCGAGCAGGGCCCGAGCCTGCCGGCCGAGTGCCTGCTCGACCAGTGCCGGTTGCCGCAACTGCGGGCGGCGGAGCGCGCCGAAGGATGCGGGTGGCGGTGTCGTCGAGCCGACGGCGTCGGCCCGCCCGACGCAGCGCGGTGACGATGCGGGCCTTGGTCAACCGTGCGCCCTGCGCCGGGGTCGGTGTGATGGCGAGTATCGCGCGGGCGTCGGGCGTTGCGAGGTTGGTGTGCCCGCTGCCGGCGAATGCCGCCAGGAAGCCCGGGTAGTACTCGCGCAGGAGTGCCCGCAGCTCCTGCGTGGCCTTGGTTCGCCGCCAGATCGCATCCTGGGCGGCGCGCGCGAGGACCGCGATCGACCGCGCGAGGTCGCTGTCAGCAGGCAATTTTGCAAGTTGGTTCAAGCCCAAATAACTCGGCAAAGTCATGGGACTGTTCACCTCCGCCACCTCACTCGGCACCGTCATCGCCAACACCGTCGTCCCATGGATGATCAACCACTACAGCTGGCACGCCTCCTACCATCTTTTCGGTGCCATCTCGGTCGTGACCGCAGTCGCCTGCTATGTAATCATCCGACCGGGACCGGTCGTCAACCAACGCGCCACGAACCGTGACGGCAAACGCCCCTCCGCCTGGAAGACACTGACCACCAACCGTGACCTGATGCTGCTCTCACTCGCGGGGTTCGGCGGCTTCTGGGGCACATACGGATTCGTCACCTGGTCTGACGCCCTCCTCATCAAAGGACATGGAGTCTCCAGCACCACCGCCGGATTCATCGTGGCCATCTTCGCGGGCGTGGCGGTGTTCAGCAAGCCCCTCATCGGAATGCTCGGCGACAAAGTCGGCAGCGCCCGAAAGCCCGCAATCGTCATCCTCGCGCTGTTCGCCGTGATCCTGATCTTCTTCGGCACCCTGGACAACGTCCCGGCGCTCCTGATTGCGGCACCCGTCCTCGGCCTGGTCGGATACGGATACCTGCCGCTGATCGTCGCGATGATTCCGCGTCTGGTTTCGAGCGGGGTCACGGTACCGCCGCCGGCGCCTCCAACGCCTTCTGGCAGATCGCCAGCACTCTCGTCCCTCTCGCGATCGGCGCGGTCTTCTCCGCCACCGGCTCGTTCCTGGCGGCGTTCTCCGCCCTCGCCGTCGGACCGATGATCGGCGCAGTCGTCCTGTACTTCGTCGACGAGGACGGCGGAAGGATCACGGTCGCCGACCCGGCACCGGAACCTCCCGACACCACCACACACTGATACCCACTTCCCAACGACACGAAGGACTCCCGAGGGAGGCCGTCGTATTGTTGGTTGCAGCGCACTCGGGCGTGATCGTCGTTAGCCAGCGCGGCGGCAAGTTCGCGGGACTCGTCGCTGGTGACGGTGTGTCCGAGTTTCGCGAAATCCAAGGTGCGGACCCGGTAGTCATATCCCTCGTCGGCGTGTTGCGGAACATGACTCCGCCCAAGTCCCGGACGACCGCTGTCTTCGGTGTTCCGTCCGGACGCAGCACGCCCGCGCGCTTCATGATGTCCTGGGCCGTGACGTTCTCGAGCTTCTTGCTGGCTTCGGCCCCCAACTCGTTCGTCTCCCCGGACCGGTATCGGGACGCAGCGGAGCGGGACCGCCCGATCCTGGCAGCAACGACATCGACACCGCCCATGCGTTCGATCGCCGCACCTCGCTGCGCATGCCGGACGACGTCAGCGTGTGGAATGCGACCCTGCTGCGGCAAGCCTCGACGATGCGCCAACGCACCCGCGGTCCACGGCCGAACGCCGCGATCACCTACCTGGCGAGGATGCACCCACTCTGCTGCCGAGGCGTGCAGGTGACACCCTCGTCGTGAACGCCTTCCGCGACGCGGTGCGCGCACGTGACCTCGCCGATTGCGCTCGCGTACTATGTCTAGGCCGGTGTCCGGGTCCTATCGTCGCCGAACCTGCACACAGACGTGATCGCCACCAGTAAGCGGTCGGTCATCGGCTCCGCGAATGCTTCCCACGGCTCGACCATCGCCGATGAGGCCGTGGTCATCACCGATGATCCTGACACCGCCGCCGACAACGTGGGTCTACCCGCCGGCAGACGTGGACTCAGACGCCATCGCGATCCCCCATACCCACAGAACCTTCGGCCACCTCCGGCTAGCCCGAACAGACATACAGCCGATTTCGTTGCGGACGCCGAGCACCAGCTCGCCGACCTCGCGCACCCCAATCCCCGAGTCACCACCGATCACGAAATCGTCTCCGCCAGCTGCGCGCCGCACTGCTCCAACTTTGGAACCTTCGAAATACTGCAACCATTACCCGTGTTGAGCAGTGGGAACGACATGTCCCCCAGCAGCGGCTCACCGACATCGCGCCCGGACCTGACCACCCCGCCGCTGCATCCTCGCATTCCGGAAGGGGCTTCCTCGCCGTGGCCGGGCCGTCAGATGGCAGCGGTGAATCGGCAGAGCTCTCTCTTGGGGGCAGCTTGGTGCACCCAGAAAATGCACGGGCCGTGGGCCCTACGACAGATGGCCGTTCACCCGGCGTGGGATACCCCACGGGTTCGCGTCGACGAGTGCGGGAGGCAGATGCGCTTCGTGCACCGATTGGTATGCGACCGGCCGCAGGAACCTCCGAATTGCGGTAGCTCCGACTGACGTGTGAACAGAGTTGGTGGCGGGGTACGGACCACCGTGGTGCTGGGCCCAACTGACGGCGACACCGGTGGGCCATCCGTTCCAGATGACGCGCCCCGCGTAGCGCGCAAGCGCGTCGAGCAGTGCTGCGGCATCGTGGTCATCGTCGGTGCCGTGGACGGTCGCCGTCAGCGTGCCCGGCAGGACAGCCATCGTCGCGTGAAGTTCCGCGACCGATGTGTAAGTCACGATCAATCCGAATGGACCGAAGCACTCTTTGATCAGGGCCTGTGAGTTTCGATGCAACGCCCGAGCGTCGGTCACGCCGATCACCGGGCGGACCGACAGATCGTCCAGATCGCTCTGCTCGGGCGATGACACCGGCCGGACGTCCGGGTGCTCGAGGATCTCCCGGGACACATCGAGGAACGATTGGCGAATTCCTCTGTGCAGCAGACGGAAAGAATCGTCCGCGACCGCAGTTCGGACGAGCCACTCGATCGAACTCTGGTCGGGGACGAACAGAATCCCCGGTTTGGTACAGAACTGACCGGCGCCGAGGAGTAATGATTCGAGGAATTGGCCCGCAATCTTTCCCGACCGTTCCGCAGCCGCAGCAGGTGTCACGAACACCGGGTTGATACTGCCGAGCTCGCCGTAAAACGGGATAGGGTACGGCCGACCGGCTGCCAGGTCTGCAAGAGCCCGGCCACCCGATGTCGAACCGGTGAATCCGACGGCCGTGATGCGCGGATCCTGAACGAGCAGACGTCCGACGTCCGCGCCCTGCACTACCCCGAACGTGCCGTCCGGGGCGCCGCCCGCACGAAGTCCCTCGTCGATCGCCCGCGCGTAGGCGGCGGTCAATCGCGGCTGAGCGGGATGCGCTTTCGCGACGACGGGACAGCCGGCGGCCAATGCGGACGCGGTATCTCCGCCCCCGAGCCCGAACGCGAACGGAAAGTTACTCGCACCGAACACCGCGGCGGGTCCGGTGGGTACAAGCATCCGCCGCAGATCGGGGCGCGGAGCGGGATGCGCGTCCGGATCGGCTGTGTCGATGATGGCCTCCAGCCAGGAGCCCTCTTCGACGACATCGGCGAACATTCGAAGCTGCATCGTGGTTCGCGAGACTTCGCCGCGAAGGCGAGCCTCGGGGAGCGAACTGTCGGCGGCCGCCAGCGGCACCAATTCCGCGCCGTTTGCGTCGAGTGTGTCGGCCATCGACCGCAGAATCTGTGCCCGTCGGCTCGGGTCCGTTCGGGCGAGTGACGTCGCGGCGGTCTCCGCGGCCGAGAGAATCCGCTCGTAATCCTCTGTGGTGGTGTCTGGAAGGGTCTCTATCGCAGTGGTTTCCATTGCTATTCCTGTCGAGTTCGGAGCGTCCCGTGCTGAGGATGTGGGCTTCAGTGTGCGGGAGAACGGGTGTGACCCCATACCTCCACATGGAGATGGTGTGAGTGCAGTCACGACGCCAGGATTGACATCACACGAGGTACCGAATGACTTTGGAGGACGACGATGACCGCAACGACGGGCCCACTTGCGGGGGTTCGGGTACTGGACATGACACGTCTGGCACCCGGACCGTACGCGAGCATGCTGCTCGCGGATCTCGGTGCAGACGTGATCGCGATCGGTGGTGGTCGTTCCGGGCTTCCGGTGCCGGCACTGTCCCGAGGCAAGGAATTCATATCGCTGGATCTCAAGACCGAGGACGGCCGCCAGGCCCTGCGAACGCTCGTCTCGGAAGCTGACGTTTTCATGGAGGGATTCCGGCCCGGTGTTGCGGACAGGCTGGGCGCCGGCTACGCGGAACTGTCGGCCCTCAATCCGGGACTCGTCTACTGCAGCGTAACGGGCTACGGCCAGGGCGGACCGATGGCGCAACGCGCCGGTCACGACATCAACTACCTCGCGATCGGAGGCGCCCTCGGGGTCTTCGGCCCATCGGATCAGCCGCCGGTCCCGCCTTTGAACCTGGTCGCCGACTTCGCGGGGGGTGGGTTGCTGTCGGCTTTCGGCATTCTGGGCGCGTTGTACGACAGGACTCGAACAGGTAAGGGCCGGTATATCGATTCCGCCATGGTCGACGGCGTCCTGTCGATGATGGGAATGAACTTCGTCGATTGGCAGACGCCGACGCTGCCCGGCCGTGGACGTGGCGTACTGGTCGGGTCGATGCCGTTCTATCGGTGCTATCGCTGTTCCGACGGTCGATACGTCGCGGTCGGCGCCCTGGAGGTGGCATTTTTCGAGCGGTTGTGGACCACCCTCAACCTCGGAGCCGTACCGAATCATTTCGACGAGTCCACCTGGGACCTCATCGAGAAGTCGCTGACCGCCGAGTTCGAGAAGAAGACGATGGTGGAGTGGACCGCGGTGTTCGCCGACGTGGATGCGTGCGTAACACCGGTGCTCGAACCGCACGAGCTGTCCACGTTCGACCAGATCGTGGCCAGGGATCCGGGATTCGCACTGGATTCGGTCCCGGTGGTCCCAGTGTTCTCCGGCGGACCGAAACGGCGCATCACCGACACCCGCATCAAGACCGAAGAAGTCCTGCGCCGCGCCGGACTTCCCGAAGATGTCGCCGGCCGTGCCGCCGCGGACGGCGTCCCACCCTCCGTGACGGGTCTGAGCTGGCCACCACTGTGACCGCCGACCCCCGAATCATCACATTCCCCGCAGAAACCAGGAGCAATTCATGAGTATCGAACACCGCGAGTTCCGCGCGAGCGTCCGCAAACTCGCGCAGACCAAGATCGCACCGCATGCCGCCGACGTGGATGACAAGGAGCGATTCCCGTCGGAATCGTGGGCGGCCTTGTGCAGCAACGACCTTCCCGGACTTGCACATCCCGAGAGCCTCGGTGGGAGTGGAGCCGATCTCCTCTCCCAGGTCATCGCAGTGGAGGAAGTCGCAGCATCCTGCGCAAGCTCGGCGCTGGTGATGCTGGTCAACTGGGCGGGCACGTCCACAGTGCTGAGTCAGGGCTCCAACGAGTTGAAGCAACTGGTGGTACCGGGTGTCGCGTCGGGCTCCGCCGGCGCTGCGTGGTGCATGACCGAGCCGCGCGTGGGTTCGGACCTGTCGGCCATCGCGACGACCGCAGTACAGGATGGTTCCGACTGGATTCTGAATGGGCAGAAGCGATTTATCAGTAATGCGCCGTGGGCCGACTGGTACGCGGTCCTGGCGAAGACCGGCGACAAGTCGCTCGGTGTCTTCATCGTGCACAAGGACGATGACGGCGTCAGCTTCGGTGCGCCCGAGAAGAAGATGGGAATGCGCGGCAGTCCGACGGCCGATGTCGTCCTCGACGGATGTCGGCTCCCCGCCGTTCGTGTCGTCAATGATCCCTATAGGGGGTTCCGGTACATCTCCGCGGAACTGAACGTCAGCCGCGCACTCATCGCGGCGCAGGCCCTCGGAATTGCGCAAGGCGCTTTCGATGCCGCCGTCTCGTACACGACGAACCGCGACCAGTTCGGCCAGCCCATTTCGCGCTTCCAGCTTCTGCGGGGCATGGTCGCCGATATGGCCGTCAAGATCGAGTCGGCTCGTTCGCTGCTTTACGACGCGGTCCATCTCATTCAGGACGGGGATCCGGCGGCGCGTGCGAAGGTGGCCATGGCGAAGCTGCTGTGCAGCGACAATGCCATGTCGGTGGCCACCGATGCGCTACAACTGCACGGCGGCTACGGCTATGTTCGTGACTATCCGGTGGAGCGGATGATGCGCGACGCCAAGATCACTCAGATCTATGAGGGCACCAATCAGATTCAGCGACTTCTCATCGCCAAATCGGTTTACGGAAAGTAGGGCGTCGTGCAACACATTCAACAGCAAGCGCTGAGCGGCATCCGAGTACTCGATCTCGGCGAGATCATGCAGGCCCCCATTGCGGCACAGGTTCTCGGCGACCTTGGCGCCGAAGTGATCAAGGTCGAGCGAGGTGTCAATGGAGACATGCTGAGGGGCCTGGATCGCGATTCACTCGAGGCAGGTCGCCCAGGCGCCTACTTCGCCGCGGTCAACCGCAACAAGCGCAGCATCGCACTCAATCTGAAATCTGCTGAGGGGAAAGATATTCTGCATCAGCTGCTCGCGGAGACGGATGTTCTCATCCACAGCTACCGGACCGCGGCGGTCGAACGGCTCGGGTTGACATACGACGACCTGCAGGAGCGTTACCCCAGGCTTGTCTACGGTACCGCGACCGGATTCGGGGAAACCGGACCGTATGCCCACAAGGCCGGCCAGGACATGCTCGCGCAGGCGCTCAGCGGGATGGCGAGGTCGTGCGGCGACCCGTCGATCTCGGCGTACGTGCATCCGGTACCGACGGTCGATTATGCATCGGGTATGGCTCTGGCGCAAGGGATTTTGGCCGCACTGTTCGAACGCGAGCGTTCCGGCCGTGGCCAGAAGGTCAGCGTCAACCTCTTCGATACGGCACTGTCGCTGCAGACCCTCGAAAGTGCCTCGCTGCTCATGGACCGGCGTGAGACCAACTGGGTGACGGATTGGTACAGCGGCATCTTCGAGACGACGGATGGTCTGCTGCTGGTGCTCGGCCTGTTCCGCGACAACCCCCTGCAGCTGGCGTGCAAAGCACTCGGCATCGACGATCTGTCCGTCCAGCCGTCCTTCGCGTCGCCACAGCTCCAGGCTGAGAACAAGGAGGCCGCCAACGCGGTCCTGCGTCCACTGATCGCGCGGCTGAGCACCACCGGGGCGGCGGAACAGTTCGACGGGGTCGACCTGCTGTGCGCACCGCTGCTCACCCTGCAGGAGGCGCTCGATCATCCCCAGACGCGCCACAACGGCACGCTCGTCGACGTCGAGGTCGAGGGTGTGCGGACGACCCGCCTGATCGGCAGTCCCGTCACTTTGTCCCGTACGCCCGCACAGGTACGCCGAGGGGTGCCCTCGGTGGGTGAACATTCCGACGAAATCCTTCACGAGCTCGGGGTATCCGAGTCACGTGTCCAGACATTGCGCAGCAAGGAAGTGATCCGATGAGTAATGCGACGCAGACGGACCCGGCGAGCCGGACCACCGGCACGGCCACAGCGATGGTGCTCGAAGGGTTCGGGCGGGCCATGGCGCCGAGGACGTTCCCACGCGTGGATCCCGACGCCGGCGCGGTCGTCGTCGACGTGACGCACGCGGGAATCTGTGGAACGGACATCCACCTGCAACAGGGTCGCCTGGCCATTCCGGTGCCGGTCATCCTGGGGCACGAGGCGGTCGGTCGAGTGCACGCCCTCGGCGAGGGTGTCACGACGGACGCGCGTGGCGAGGAGCTTCGCGTCGGAGATGCGGTGTCGTGGGCATCCAACATCCCGTGCGGGCACTGCTACTACTGCGAGGATCAGCAGGAACCGTCACTGTGTGAGACCCGCAAGGTGTACGGCATCAATCAGTCTTCGGCTGACTGGCCCCACCTGTCGGGTGGGTGGTCCGAGCAGATCTACCTCCAGCCCGGCTCGACGATCGTCCGCATCCCGTCCTCGGTGACACCGCAGCAGGTGATCGCTCTCGGCTGTGCCGGACCGACTGCCGTCCACGCGGTGAACAGGATCGCCAAGCCTGACGCAGGCAATGTCGTCGTGGTACAGGGCAGCGGACCGGTCGGACTGGCGTGCGCCATGTACGCCACGCTCGCCGGGGCGGCGAAGGTGATCATCGTCGGCGGACCGGCCAACCGTCTGGAGGTCGCGCGGACGGCCGGCATCGGCGACATCCACATCGACATCTTCGCTGAGACGGATCGAGCGGCCCGCCTGGATCGAATTCTCGCGGAAACGACGGGCGGGCGCGGTGCCGACGTCGTCATCGAGGCCGCCGGTGTACCGACGGCGGTGTCCGAGGGAATCGACATCGCCCGGCGCGGCGGCAAGTACCTCGTCGTCGGCCAGTACACGGACCACGGCACCACGCCGATCAACCCCCACTACATCACGAAGAAGCAGCTGCAGGTGCTGGGAAGCTGGGCGTTCTCCCCGCACAACCACCTCGAATACGTCGAATCGCTACCCCGACTCGCAGCACGGTTCGACCTCGCCTCGATGGTCACCGAGTACCCGCTCGGGAAGGCGGAAGAGGCTATGGGTGACATGCGGGACGGGCGCTCGCTCAAGTCGGTTCTGGTGACCGGAGGTCAGTCGTGACCGGCTCCCGGTACACCGCCGCCATCGAATCGATGCTCGAGCGTATCGACTCGACCGCCAAGCAGAGCAGCGGCAAGTTCCCGCACTACGGTGACCCTGAATCCGGCGAATGGACCACCACTGCCGATGGAAACTGGACGGGCGGATTCTGGGGCGGACTGGCCGCACTCGGCTTCGTGGCGTCCGGTGAGGACCGCCTGTCGCGACTCGCCGACGAGATCACCGAGCAGGTCCTGCCCCGGGAGAGCTCCGATACCGCCTTCCGCGGCTTCCTCTTCTGGTATGGCGCGGCGGTCAACCACCTCGTCACCGGAAGCGCGAGCGCATCCGAGATCGCGCTGGCGGGTGCCCGCGGGCTGCTCGCCAGCTTCAACGATCGAGCGGGCGTGATCCCGCTCGGCGCGGAAGCGGAGGAAGCGGAAGCGGTCGGCGAGGGCGCCGCGAACATCGACGCCGTCCCGGGCACCGTCGCCCTGCTGTCGTGGGCGTCGGCGCAGACCAGCGACCCGCGGTTCCTCGACGCCGCGATCCGCCACGCGGAGCGGCACATCGAGCTCTGCATCCGGGCGGATGGTTCGGTCTGTCAGTCGGCACTGTTCGACACGACCAACGGTGCACTCTTGCGCCGCTACACCCACAAGGGCATGAACGACGACACCACCTGGGGTCGGGCGCAGGCGTGGGCGATGGTGGCGTACGCCCAGGCCGCGCAGTGGGCGTCGCCGTCCTTCCTGCCGACCGCCGTCCGGCTGGCCGACTGGTGGCTGGACCGCACGCCGACTGCCGGAATCGTGTCATGGGACTTCGACGCCGGCACCGGACCGCACGTCCCGATCGACACGTCCGCCACTGCCATCGCCGCTGCCGCGCTGCTCAAGCTCGCCCGACTGGTTCCCGACCGGACCGACTTCCGGGACAGGGCCGTCGCCCACGTGAATGCGCTCCTCGACCACCTCACCCCGACCGGACCGCACGACAGCAGACTGGCAGGGATCCTCATGGACGGTTGCTTCGACAAACGCCGGGACTTCGCTACCCGGAACGAGTTGATCTGGGGCGACTACTTCCTGCTCGAGTGCCTGATCAGCCTGGACGGCCGGTCCGATACTCTGACACTGTGACCCAGCCGACATGAACGGGTTGTCCAACGCCGGGGGGAAGAAAGATCGAGGAAAGCCGGTGTCGGAAAGTACGCATACCGCAGCTCACGAGTTCAAACACTCGGACGTCAGGACGTCCATCCTCGACGACCTCGCGCTCTCGCGTGCCGAACTGCTCGTCCTGACCGACGAAGCATCGGCCATGACCACGGCAGGTCAGCGCATCCGGGAGATCGGCGCCTTCGACATGTCGCTCGTCGGGCGCATCGAGGTCGACGGCGCGATGGTTCACCGCAGTTGGCAGGGGACGCAGAGCAACGCTCTGCACCGACTGGTGGTGCCGGAGGGGGTCGGACTCGGCGGAAAGAGCATCATGCTGCAGAAACCTGTTTGGGTCCGGGACTACCTGTCCGACGCCGGAATCACTCACGACTTCGACGCGCTCGTGGCGCAGGAGTCACTGCGAGGAATGCTCGCAGTGCCCATGGTGTACGAAGGTCGTGTCCTCGGTGCCGTGTACGTCGGCACCCGCGAATATTCGTCATTCGGTGATCGAGTCATCGCGGAGATCCAATCGACCGCCGCGACTGCCGCCGTCACTCTCGTCAGCGCGCAGAGGGCCGCAGCCCAGACGGAGCTCGCGATCGAGGCCGAACGGAATCGGCTTGCCGAATCCCTGCACGATTCCGTGAGCCCGGTCCTCTTCCGGATCGGTGCCGAACTGCAGAGTCTGCGTGCACTGGGCGACGCTCAGGCGATCCACGATCGGCTGCAGGAGATCACTGATCAGGTACACGCCGTCAATGCGTCGATTCGCAGGTCGCTGACCGACCTCAGCGCGCGACCCCCCGAGCGGGAACTCCCAGTCGGCATCGAGGAGGACTGCCAGTCGTTCGCGCTTCGGACCGGTATCCCGGCCCGTTTCGTACCGCTGACCGAATCTCCGGATCTCGACGCGAGCCGCGTCGAGGCCCTCCAGCGACTGGTCCGGGAGGCGCTCGTCAACGTCGAAAAGCACGCCGACGCATCCACCGTGGTGGTCAGCCTGTCGGTTCGGTCGGGCAGAGTGACGGTCGTCATCAGCGACGACGGCCGGGGCGTGGACGGGGCCGACGACCCGGCGAGAGGAAGCCAATTGGGGCTCGGGCTGGCCGCAGGACGGCTCGAGCGGCTCGGTGGCGGCATGTCCGTAGTCAGCGGCGACGAAAACGGCACCACCGTGCGCGGCTGGGTAGACGCAATCGACGGGTCGGGTGCATGACCGAGCCGTCGAAGACGATCCGCATCCTCGTCGTCGACGATCATCCGATCGTGCGCGGGGGGGTCGAACTTCTCGCGCGAGAGGACGAGAACCTCGAAGTCGTAGGAGGTGCACTGACCGGCGCCGCGGCGGTCGAGCTGGCCCGCACCCTCCCCGTCGACGTCATCCTCCTCGATCTGCGACTTCCCGATATCCCTGCACCCGAACTCATTCCGCGACTACGGCGGGTCGCGCCGCACGCGCGGATACTGCTGTTCACCGCATTCGCCGATCACGGCGCCATCGATCTGTTGATGGAGGCGGGTGCGGACGGATGCCTCGTCAAGGACATCAGCGGGCAGGACTTCGCCACGGCCATTCACCGCGTGTCCGGCGGAATCCGGGTTGTCGACCCAAGACTGGCCGGATCGCGAAGAGTCGTGACATCCGAAGCTCTGTACCGGGCCGGCCTGACTCGCCGCGAGTACGAGGTGCTGCGTTTCGCGGCAATGGGTAACAGCAACCCCGAAATCGCTCAGGAACTGTCCCTTGCGCGGAACACCGTAAAAACCTATTTGCAGAGCGCCATGCAGAAACTGAACGCGCGCAATCGCGTCGAAGCCATTGCGCGTGCCCACGAACTTCGCTTGCTCTGAACGTAATTCGTTCACCAGGCAACATATCCCCACCTCTCCACCTGGAGATGTTGTGTGTCCTGGATCACCCATACATTCGAGCCACAGGAATCATTCCGCAATCGTGGCAACGGAGGCCATACATGTTCACAATGTCCCAAACCTCGAAAGTCGGATTTGCCAGCGGTGTCGGTACGACAGTCGAATGGTACGACTTCTTCATCTACGGCACCGCGGCCGGACTCGTGTTCAACAAGATCTTCTTCCCCGAGTTCGACTCCCTGATCGGCACTTTGCTCGCCTTCGCCACGTTCTCCGCCGCCTTCGTTGCGCGTCCGATCGGCGGAGTGGTGTTCGGCCACTTCGGTGACCGGATCGGACGGAAGTCGATGCTCGTCATCACCCTGACCATCATGGGCTTCACCACCCTCGGAGTCGGGCTGCTCCCGAGCTACCAGTCCATCGGCGTCGCCGCGCCGATCATTCTCGTGACCCTGCGCTTCGTGCAGGGCCTCGCGCTCGGTGGCGAGATCGGCGGGGCGATTCTCATGGCCGTCGAACACGCGCCCGCCGGCAAACGCGGCTACTACGGCAGCTGGGTGCAGATGGGGGTGCCGGCGGGATTGATGTTGGGCAACACAGTCTTCCTGTTTATGGCCGGACTTTCCCCCGAAGCGTTCGAATCCTGGGGTTGGCGAATTCCCTTCCTGATCGGGGGTGCGTTCGTCGCGATCGGCCTCTTCGTCCGACTGCACGTCGGCGAAAGCCCGAACTTCGATCGCGTCAAGAAGAACGCAAAGTTGGAGAAGCTGCCCATCGGGGTGGTCCTTCGCCACTACCCCAAGCAGGTCCTCCTGACCTGTGGTGCTTACTTCGCCATCGGGGTCACCTTCTACGGCACCACGGTATTCGGTCTCAGCTACGGCGTCGCGCAGGTCGGCTACACGCGGAACCAGATGCTGACACTCGTCCTCGTCGCCATGGCGGTCACGTTCGTCGCGCTGCCGTTCTTCGGCAAACTGTCTGACTCCTACGGCAGGAAGCCGGTGTTCCTGGCAGGAGTCGTCGCAATGCTGCTGTTCACCTTTCCGTGGTTCTGGCTGGTGAACAGCGGATCCTTCCTGCTGGCGATGGTCGGGTTCGTGTCGTTCTGTCTCGCCTTCTCGACCTCCTACGGCCCGCTCGCAGCCTTCTTCGCCGAAGCCTTCGACACCCGCATCCGCTACACCGGAATCTCCTTCGGATACACGATCGGCACCCTTGCCTCGAGCGCTCCCGCGCCAATCGTCGCCACGTACCTGCTGGATCGCACCGGATCCTACGGCGCCGTCGCGCTGTTCATGGTCGCAATGTGCGCCATCTCCGTCGTCTGCGTGATCGCCATGCGGGAGACCTACCAGCAAGATCTGTCCGACAACGACGAAGCCGCGGGACAGGAGCGGTTGTCACCGACTTCCACGTAGGCGGCTTCGCCGCCCGTGCGCCCCTTTTACTGACTTCTCCGTGGGTCGGGTCGAGTAACTGTGGTCACCCCCGAGGCTGAGTGTCGCGAGCGCGATAACCGGTCTCGGGGGCGTGGGGCCCGCAGTGTCAGCAGACCCATCAACCCGTACTGGTCTTCGACCTCGGCGGCGGCACCTTCGATGTGGGCCTGCTCGACGTCGGCGAGGGAGTGGTCGAGGTCCGTTCCACGGCCGGCGACTCCCACCTCGGCGGCGACGACTTCGACCGACGCCTGGTGGACTACCTCGCCGACGAATTCCAGCGTGCGGAGAATATCGATCTGCGCAAGGATGCGCGGGCGTTGCAGCGCCTCTTCGAGGCCGCGGAGAAAGCCAAGGTCGAGTTGTCCTCGGTGACACAGGCCCAGGTCAACTTGCCCTTCGTCACCGCTGACGCGAACGGTCCAAGCACCTCACCACCACGATCATGCGACGAAGTTCGAGGATCTGACGGCGGATCTGGTGGAACGCTGCCTCGACCCCGTGAAGCAGGCGATGAGTGACGCCAAGGTCACCGCCAACGACATCGACGAGGTGATCCTGGTCGGTGGTTCGACGCCCCCGTGTTTAGACGCCGCACTCGTAGGGAATCAACACGCACGTGTCTCAAGTAGGTTGACAATTACCGTCGGTACCCACGATTGGCCTATACCGTCGCTGCGCGTGCGACCTCGTGTCGCCAGACTGCGCCGGTGTTGAAGTTGGCGCCCAGGTCGGGAAGATCCTCCCAATCGGCGTCGTCGATGTCGACGAGCGTGCCACCCGCGCTCACGACAGCCAAGGACATGCGCGCCAGCTCTTCCAGGCTGGCGGCCTGCAGAACCGACTGTTGCACCGACGACGCGACGGAGGTGATGCCATGTCCGCGGCAGATGACGACGGGTCGATCGCCCATCGCCGTCACCATTTCCTTGCCGAGTTGGGTGCTATGAATCAACACTGCGCGGCGGTACACCGGCACCCCACCCCGCGCGAGAACTGCACCGGGGATGTCGTAGGCCCCGTAGATGGGCCGCAGCGAGATACCCGCTAGGTCGGCTGCAACAATCGACGGGGGGTGCAGGTGCGCTACAGCTCGGATGTCCGGCGAGGCCCGCATCGATTCGACGTGAACGGGCAACTCCTTGGGTACCTGATAGCCGTTGTCGAGTTCACCTGGAGCGCCGGCTGTTCCGTCGAACCGTACGAGTCGAATGTCGGACGGGCGTGTATAGGCCACGCCGGTGTCGTCTGCACTGCGACACCTGATGAGCAGAAGGTCAGGGGAGACTCTGAAGCTGATGTGGCCCAGGATGCCCTCCATCAAACCCCGGGCAGCGGCAACCCTGCACGCCTCGGCTACGACGACCCGTGCACCCTCGATATCCGTCTCGTTCACGTGGTTTCCTTGACCGTGGTGCGGGCTGATACCGTCATTGCCTCGAGACGTGCCGCAAACTCGGCATATTCGACCCCGAGTGCGATCGCTTTGCGGGCGGTGACAAGCGCTTTCGGCCAGTTGACGACGACGACCCCGGTCAGTCTGCCGTTCTCGTCGGGGTAGCAGACCGCGAACCGAGCCTTGTTCGTCACCTCGCCGATGACAGTGTGCGTCGACGAGCCCACCAGTCCGACCGTCTGTATCTTCCAGTCGTACTGATCACTCCAGACGTATTCGACCGGTTCGTGGCGTATCTTCTCGTCCGGGCGAGCGATGTTCCGGGCGACCACGACGGCTTGCTCCACCGCGTTCGTCCAGTGCTCGAGCCGGGTCGAACCGCCGCGTCGGGTGTTGTCGAACCGGCACACGTCGCCGACTGCGTAGATGTTGTCGTGACCGATTGCACGGCAGTACACGTCACACACCACACCATTGCTCACCTCGAGACCGGAGGACTCGAGCCAGTCGTCGTTCGGTATCGCCCCGATACCGACGACCACCGTGTCGGCGGCGAGCGTCGACCCGTCGGACAAGCCGATCGCGAAGGACCCGTGCTCACCGTGCACGGACTCGACACCGACCCCGAATCTGGTGTCGACGCCGCGACGCCGATGGAGGTCGATGAACAGCTCGCCGATCTCCGCACCCATCACGCGTGCCATGGGCACGGGTTCTGGATCCACCAGCGTGACGCGCATCCCGAGTTCGACCGCGGTTGCCGCGGTCTCCGCGCCGATGAAGCCGCCGCCGATAATGACGAGGTGGTCGGTGGTGCCGAAATGGCGGCGTAGTGCGCGGGCGTCCGCGGCTGTTCGTATCACGTGCAGGCCGTTCGGCGTTCCCCACGGTGACGGTCGGGCGCGAGCGCCGGTGGCGAGCACCAGGTTGTCGAACGCGACCCTCGTACCGTCTGCGAGTTCGACATCCTGGTTTGCCGTGCTCAGCCGTATGGCTGGTTGGCCCAACCGAAGCTCGAGATCGAGTTCCCGAGCCTGTTCGGTGGTCAACAACGTAATCTCGGCCATCGTAGAGTCACCTGCCAGGATCGACTTCGACAATGGCGGCTTGTCATAGGGCAGTTCGCCTTCGGCACCGATGAGAATGATGGCGCCCGGATACCCTTCCGACCGCAGTGCCTGTGCAGTTCGGACACCACCGATCGATGCGCCGACGATGACCGTGGTCGATTCCGGCATCAGTCTTCGATCCAGAGCGCGGAGACCGGGCAGGAGCGGGCAGCACTGTCGACGCGTCCCCGTTCCGATTCGGGGACCTCCACACTCAATAGTTCGACGACACCGTCGTCGTCGATGTCGAAGTAGTCGTCGGCAGCGACGACGCAATTGGCATATCCCTGACATGCACCAAGATTCGCTTTGACGACAGCCATCGCGGTTTCCTCTCTTTCCGAACTGGTCGAACTCGTATCAGCGGGTCGAAGGTTTGGGGGCTCCGATTCCGAAGCCGCCGTCGGGATGCGTCGCGCCTGCGGTGATTCCTCGGGATCTGTCGGAAGCGAAGAAGACGAAGCTCCACGCGTGGTCCTCACCTGAGAGGGCCACGTTGAGCGGTGTCCGCGCCGCCAACTCGTTTGCACGATTCGGATTGTCGTCGAGTCGATCGGCGTCGCGTCCCAGGCTCGCCAACCCGCGCAGGTCGGTGTTCAACGTGCCGCCTGGGGCGACTCCGTTGACGCGAATATCTGGGGCGAGCTCGTAGGCCAGGGTGGTGACCAGCCCGCGTACGGCAAATTTGGATGACACGTAGAGCACTCCGCCTCGTCCGGGATAGAACGACGAGGCAGACTCCGCCAGCACGATCGACGATCCGCGGTGCTTGCGCAGTTCCGGTACGGCGGCCTTGACCGAGTGCATGTGGCTGAGCACGTTGGTTCGGAACATCTCGTCGAACGCCACGTCGAGTGTGTCCGCGGGGATGTCCTCTATGCCCTGGTAGAAGTCGAAGATCCCGACACAGTTGACCAGTGTGTCGAGCCCTCCGAACGCGGCGACCGCAGCCGCGACGGCAGCGTCGTTGTCCGCCGCGCGTGTGGCGTCACCTTCGATGACCGGTACCTGGGGTAGGTGTTCGCGCAGCACTCGACACTTGTTCGGGTCACGCTCGAGTACCGCGACGCACGCGCCTTCGGCGAGGAACGCATCGACGACTGCTCGCCCGATCCCCGAGCCCCCGCCAACGACAAGTGCCCGCTTGCCGTCGAGCCAGCCAGTCATTCGTTGTCTCCCTCTGCGATCAACGGAGCAAACATGTTTCCCACCATCGCGGCGAAGGTGGCCGGGTTCTGCCAGGTCAGCGCCTCGAGTTCCAGCGGGTCCACACAGACCCACTGTCCGGACTTCGGGGCGTGCACCAGCAGCCGTACGCCGTTGCGGGTCGCCACCTTGTGCACGTTGACCTCGGCGAATTCGTTGGCGATGGTCAGCGGATCACCGACGGCACCAGCCAAGAGCTGCGCGAACTCGTCTGTGGCACGGCGCGCGGCGCGTGCGTCCTGCTCCTCGCCGTCCCACTGCAAGCTCATAGGAACACCGCGAGATTCTGCATCCGCATCACGGACTCGTCGACAAAGATGGTGCGTCGTGCGAGCTTCCATTCGTCACCGACGCGCCTGAGCAGATCCTCGCGTCCACACGAGACGAGTGCCGACTCATTGACATCGCCTCTGCTGCGGAACAGCAATTCGGCGCTTTCGACGACGAGGTGGTCCTCGGCGTCGGTGAGGAAGGTCCGGATGTTGGTGATGTAGTGGCGCAGTCGTGACGGGGGATCCTCGGTCCACGCGTGCTCGGTGACGAACCGCGCGACCCGCCGGCTCAGCGAATACTTGTTCTCATCGAAATGTGCCATTCCTGGTGAGGTGTCGAATCCCGAGTTGAGCGCCGTGGTTACCCGAACCGGCATGAGGTAGTGGATATCGTCGGTGATGTTGTCGAGCCAGGTTTGGTATTCCTGTGCGTCGAGCAGATATGCCTCGTCGATCAAGAATTGGTGCGCGTCCAGGTGCCGTCGATCGTCGAATCGCAGCGGAGTTCCGGTGCGCGTGACGCGCGATGCATGGTCGCCCAGCACGGCTTGTTCCGAATAGGTCGAGCCTTCACCTACGCGGCTGTAACCGGTATTGGTAGCTCGCACAGAGGTGGTCATGCCAGCACCGCCCCGTTGACAGTCGCGTCCTTGCTGTGGTCGCAGCTGCCGTTCGTCGGAGTCAGCGGCCTGATTCCGTCTGGATTGTCGGTTCCCACCGATGTCGGCCCCACCTCCAGTGCCGGCTTTTCGAGGTAGTCCGCCCACATTTCGAGAAGTTTGCGCTGGTTGGCCTCGTTGTATCCGACCTGCGCCGTCCCGGGGCCGTGGAACTCGTCGGCGGTGAGCTCATCGGAGACGCGTGTCCCGTCCTCGAGCAGACCCATGCGACTGTTGAGTAACAGGCGCCGCGCCATCGATCCTGCGGAGGTGTTCGTCAGCGACACCCAGTTCTCGACATCGTCCTGTTCGAACATGCCGGTGGATCCGAAGCACATCAGGTATGCCTTGTACGACTTCTTCTTGAATTCTTCCGGCGCGCTCCGGTCGACCGCGAAGAAGGACAACACCTCGGTCTCGTTCTCACTGATCGGTTGCCAGAGTCGAATGGAGATGAACGGCAGAACGTCGTCGCCGTCCTCGACCTTCGGCCAGTTGTGCACGAAGCTCAGGTTCGGAAACACCGATGCTGCCGAGATCATGAAGCCGTCTGCGCCGATTACTCGCTGCTGCTCGTCCGACCACACCTCCTTGGCCCGGTCGGTCATCTCCGCGGTGTATCCCACGTACTGCATGCGCTCGTCGAAGGTGCCGTCTGGCAACTTGTACGTCGTTCCCCCACCTGGTCCTGCCCAGTAGGTTGCTCCGTCCTTGCGCTTCTCCGCTTTCGGTTCGCGGAACAGGCCGATCTCGACGACCGAGGTGTGTGTCTGCGGCGTGTGGTACATGTCGCCCGCGAAATTCTCGGCTCCGATCTTCCAGTTCGCTTTGACCCTCCAACGCTGCGGGCCCCGTACCTCGAGCCCCGACTCGCTCTGCTTGGTGTAGTAGTCGAGGTAGAACTTGAAGTCACCCAGATAGTCCGACAGCGATTCCGCGTTCGGATCCATATTGATGAAGATCATTCCGTTGTAGCTGTCGAGATTGGGTGCAGGGAGGAGTGTCTGGCCCTTCTTCTTGAAGCCCTCCTCGCCCCCGTACGCCTCCTCGTGGAACGGCAGTCCGATGATGCGGCCGTCGTTTCGGTACGACCAACCGTGATAGGGGCAGCGAAAGTTCGACGCGTTTCCCATTTCCGCGCGACACACCTGCATCCCGCGGTGCAGACACATGTTGAACATCGCCCGAATCCCCCCTTTGGAGTCGCGGGAGATGATGAACGAATCCTCGAGCACCCGGCGGACAACGTAGTCCCCCGCCTGCGGTACCTCGGATTCGTGCGCGACGAACAACCACGATCGACTGAAGACGGTCGCCTTCTCACGCTCGAAAATCTCTTTGTCGTTGTAGATGTGCGCCGGGATCATGCCGCGGCGAATGTCTTCCATCGCTTGTGTGTGGTGGGTCGTCCGGGGTTCCAAGGTTCATTCCTCTTCGATCGACGATGGCGGTCTCTCTGCTATGCAGAAGCGCCTTCTGTTAGCTAGATGTTGCTCTCTTCAGTCCGACGAGTCAACCCCCTGCGCGTACGCGGATTCCACCCGCTGGCAGGTCGACCGCACACCCGACCTGACACGTATGCTCTCTGCTATGCAGAACCACGGTCCACGGCAACAGGCGCCGGAGGCGACACCACCGCAGTACCCGATCGAATCCGTCGACAACGCACTTCGTCTGCTGTTGCTGCTCGGTGAACAGACCGAAATTCGGCTGACCGAGGCGAGCCAGTACCTCGGAGTTGCGTCGTCGACGGCTCACCGACTTCTGGCGATGCTCCAGTACCGGGGCTTCATTCGGCAGGATCCGGCCAGCAAGGCCTATCGTCCGGGCCCAGCGCTGACGGGGGTCGCGTTTGCGATTTTTGCCAGGCTCGACATTCCTCAGACGGCGGCACCGATCCTGCGCACCCTCAGCGAGGAACTGCGTGAAACTGTCCATATCGGGGCACTCGACGGTCGAACCGTGCGCTTCATCGCCGCCCTGGAGAGCCCATCGGCAGTCCGGGTTGCGTCCCGGTTGGGCAAGGTCATGCCAGCGCACTGCACGTCCACCGGGAAGGCCATGCTGGCGGAACTTTCCCTCGACGAACTGCATCAGCTGTACCCGACCGAGGAACTGGAACAGGTGACTCCCCAGTCCATCAGCACGCGGACCGAGCTCGAAGCCCAACTGGAAGAGGTCAGAAGGAACGGGTACGCGGTCAACCGGGAGGAATCCGAGGAAGGCGTTGCCTCCGTGGCCGTCTCGGTCCCGACGAACGCCCCCGGCATGCGCCTGGCAATGAATGTTTCAGCGCCCAAGCACCGCCTGCGCCCGGCACAGGTACGCAGCATCGGCCGCGCCCTGACGGACGCGGCTGATCAGCTAGCGGCAGCGCTCGGGTGAGTGTCCGGTCCACCCAGCGAGGTACGTTCTCGCGGGCACTGTGACCGTCAACTCGACGACGGAACGCTCTCGAGGTAGGCGCTGGCCTCGTCGAGTCCGACGACGTCCCCGTATTTGGCGTCGATATCGAAGAGGCTGGCAGTGTGCGGTAGTGCCGCCCGGTCCCCCACTGCGTCCTCGACCACTATGGTGTGGAACCCGTACGAGCAGGCGTCTACCGCGGTGGCACGAACACATCCGCTCGTGGTGCAGCCCACGATGATCACGGTGTCGATCCGGCGGCTGATCAACCGAGCGGCCAGGTCGGTGCCGAAGAAGCACGATGCGTACTTCTTCACCAATGTCGTCTCACCTGGCTGTTGTTCGAGCCGCTCGTCGATCTCGACCCATTGACTGCCCTCGACCAGATACTTGTTCGAGGGGATCTTGCCGATCCAGGCGCCGGCCTCTTGGAGTTCCGCGTCGTAGGCCACTGTGGAGAAGATGATCGGCACCTGGGCCTTTCGCGCGAGCGCGAGGAGAATCTTCGTTGCGTCGATTTGGGTATCGAGGTCACCTGCGAGCGGCGAACGGCGATCGGTGAAGCCCGTGATCAAGTCGACCACCACCACTGCCGGCCGCACGCCGAAGCCGATGCGGCCGCCCAGACCTTTCTCCCGGAATTCGGTGCGCAACCGCTGGTATTCCTCTGCTGCGGCAGTCAGGGCGCTCATCAGTGTCCTCCGGAAAATGGGTGTGGGCATGGGCCGGAAAGGCCCACTGCCGATTCGAATAGTTGCGTGCGGCGATCAGTTGACCGCGTCGGTGATCTTCCGTTCGATGGCCCACAGGGCGATGTTGCCCACCAGCGCCATCGAGACCAGCAGCATGATCACTCCGTACATCGTCGGCAGATCCAACTTGCCGTACGCAAGCATCGCCATCTGCCCCAATCCTGCTCTGGTCGCGAAGAACTCGGCGATCAGTACATTGATGAAGGCAATGCTGAAGCCGATTCGGATACCGACCATGAGAGAGGGCGCCATCGCGGGCACCACGATTTTGCTCATTGCCTGAAGCGGACTTGCACCGGTGGCCCGGCCGAGTTTCAGCAGGATGGGGTTGATGGCGCGTACTCCCGCCGCCGTCGAGACGATGATGGGGAACACCGCGGCCAATGCGGCCATTGCCGACTGTGCTCCGAGTCCCAGGCCGAAGATCTGCAGCAGGATCGGAAAGAAGATTACCCGTGGTATGGCGAAGGCACCCGCGATGATCGGATCGAACACATCACCGAGAAACTTGCTTCGCCCGATGATGTATCCAGTCGGGAAACCCACCGCTGTTGCGATGACGAATCCGAGTCCGACAGCACTCATCGTGGCATTGAGATTCCTGTAGATGGAACCGTCTGCGAACAGTCCCCATACCGCCGACATCGACGCGCCCGGGGACGGCACAAGTTCGCTGGTCGCTGCAATAAGCGCCCAGACACCGATCAACCCGATGACGATGAGTATTCGCAGGACGTTGTCGGCCCACCGCTGTGACAGGCGGAACCGCTGTTCCGTATTCTGTTTGCCTGCTTCACCTTCGGTTCCGGCGCTGAGCGTGGTGGCGTTCACAACATGTCCCTTCGAATGGCTCGTTCAGCCAGGCCGAGTGCACTGTTCACTGCGATGCTGAAGACCACGACAATGGCAATGTAGGCCCACATGTCCGCGACGTAGAGTTCGCGGTACATAAAGCCCGCACGAAACCCCAGGCCTTTCGAGGCCAGAATGAACTCCATCGCGATGGTGCCGATGACTGCATAGATGAATCCGAGCTTGATCCCGGGAAAAATGAGCGGCGTGGCGGCCGGGAACAGCACCTTGAAATATTGCTGCCGGCGCGAGGCATCGACCGATCGCGCCAGCTTGTGCAGCACCGGTTTGACGTCTCCGAGCGCCACCATCGTGGTCAGCGCTATTGGAATGAGGGCCATCGTGCTCGCGATGACGATGATTGGTCCCGCGTTGAGTCCGAGCACCGCGACCAGAATCGGGTAGAACAGCAATGTCGGCATCGCGTACCCGGTGACGATGAATGGCTCGAGGACTCGGCCGACGACCCGGACCCTCCAGAGCAATACCCCCAGGGGCACCCCGCCGAGCACGCCCAGTGCGAACGCCGCCAGTATGGTCACGCTCGTCCGCGTCAGATCGGTGACGAAGTGGGTGCTCGGGATGATTGCCGCGACGTGGGCGAGTATCTCGGACGGCGCGACCATCTGATTGCGGTCGATCCAGCCGGTTCGCGTTGCCGCCTCGAGCAACAACACCAGAGCAACCAGCATCGTCCAACGTACGACGCGTGCCCGATGTTTCGCTCGTCGGAATCCCAACCTTGGCGTTTCGTGGAGGGCCGCCTGCGGCGAGGTCACAGTCATGCGGCATCCGTCCCGTGCCCCAGTGTCTTAGCGGCCTCTTCCTTGATTATCGACCACAGGTGATCCTCGAGTTCCTTGAATCTGGCCATGGCGTGTGTGCCGCTCGGGCGTGGACGAGGGAGCCCGACGTCGATCACCTCTCGGACCACCGATGGACGTGCCGACATCACCCAGATCTGATCCGACAGATAGATCGCCTCTTGGATGTCGTGAGTAACGAAGAGCACCCGATTGTGGGTCTGCTCCCAGATCTTCAAGAGCTCGCGCCCGATGAACTGTCGCGTCTGCTGATCCAGAGCGCCGAACGGTTCGTCCATCAACAGAATTCGAGGATCCGTGGCGAGTGCACGGGCGATCGCCACGCGTTGACGCATACCTCCGGAAAGCTGCCCTGGCCGGTGCTTCTCGAAACCCTTCAACCCGACCAGTTGGATCATCGCACGCGCTTTTTCCAGGCGCTCGTCCTTGTCGACGTGCTTGATCTCCAACCCGAAAGCCACATTGTCGAGAACACTCCGCCAGTGCAGCGTCGAATCTTCCTGAAACACCATGGCGGTGTCCTTACGGGGCCCTGTGACAATCTCCCCATCGATGGTCACCCGTCCACGTGAGGGAACAAGTAAGCCACAGGCCATGTCCAGCAAGGTGCTCTTTCCGCATCCACTCGGACCGATCACCGATACGAACTGGCCCTCCGCGATCGATGCCGTGACGTTACGCACGGCCTCGGTCCGCCCGGTGTCGGAATCGAAAGTCATACCGATACCGTCGAAAGAGACGTTCTTCGATTCGACTTGTGTAGTGGTCATGTTCTCTTCCCGCCTTATAGTTCGACTACAACTGAGTCAATATCGACCTTGCCGCCGAGTCGTCCGGCCTCGACGCCCGAGGCCACGACCGCTTCGAGTTGCGGGCGCGCGAAGTCGAGACTGAAGAAGCCTCGCGAATTCTCCAACGCCGCCAGAGCGATCTCGGGCTTGTACTTGATTGTGCGGCCATAGATTTCGGCCGCTCGCTCGAGATCCGTATCGATCATCTCGATACCGCGACCCACAGCACGCATCCACCCCGCCAAGACGTCCCGATTCTTTTCGATGAACGGGGTGGTGGCACATAGGCAGGTGTCCGACCAGTCCTGGACGTAGTCCCGGGATCGCCAGATCACCTTCGCGCCGGTTTCGGCGATGATGCGCTCGGACAGCGGGGACGCAGTCCACGCGACATCGACAACGCCCTGGGAGGCGACGGTCCACGAATCGCTCGCGGATCCGACGCTGAGCAGCTCGACGTCGACGCCGGGTGTCAAACCCGCCAATCGAAGCGTCTTCTCGGCGAAGTCGGTCGAGTTCGATCCCGGGCTGCTCACACCGATGGTGCGGCCCCGAACATCTTCGATCGTGTTGATCGGGGAGTCAGCGGGGGCGATGAAGTCCACAGATGCCGCGGTGTAGACGTTCCCGAACGCCTTGACATCGAGTCCGCGCTCCACGGCGATGAACACCGGAATCGTCGCCGAAGTGCCGAATCCGATCCCGGAGCCGATTCCACGCACGGTGTCCAGCCCACCCGGGAACTGAACGTTCTCCAGCGCCAGCATCTCTTCTTCGTAGTAGCCCTCGGACGCTGCGATCAGAAACGGGGCCGAATGGATCAGGCTCGCCAACCCGGTGATGGCGACGTCACCTCGGTAGACGCCGTCCCTACCTCGGGACTGGGTAGCACACCCTGCGCCGGCTCCCACAGCGAGGAGACCCCCGAGAGCCGCCGTTACTCTCATGAAATCCCGCCGGCTCAGCGAACTACTGCCCATATCGACCCGATTCCTTCTGTAGTCCCGTCACACCTGGCCCCGAAAGTGAAGCACATCACGCGACTGTTGTACAGAAGCTAACTCTGGTCTGCAGAGAGACAGTGTTGCGGGTGTCTCTAAATGCCACACTGCACCGTGGGTGCGCAGAACCTCGCGCTTTCACGATGATTGGGCGGAAGTCCGCCCCTGCGACACAGCCCCGTTCCCAGCCAGACCCAACGGGTCACGGCTCCATCCCCGAGGTCTGGTGGCGGAAAGGCTGACCGTGGTGTTCGTGACGGCGTCGGCCGACTCGATGTACCCGATCGGCAAGTCCCGCGAACCTCCGAAGCACGTGGGGTCCTGGCGCTGCTCGGTCTCCCGGTTCCGATCGCCGTCGATCATCGCACTCGGCTCCGTCATGTCGCCTCCGTACCCGCATAGGTCCTGAAAGGCTCGGCCCTCCTGTGCGCGCTCATGGCCGCCTCGCTGTTGCCGGCGTCGGTTTCGCCGCCCTCATGACGTCATCGGCCACGACAGACAATGACTCCAGCACAACCGAAGTCACCTCCCGCAGGGGAGCCCCGCATGCGTCGACACAGACACGCTGGGAGCGTCGCATCCCTCTCCGTACCGCGGGGGTGTGAGTTGCCGTCTGGGTGGGATCTCACAGAAGCCGGCCGAGTCTTGCTGCGTACTTGTTCAGTACGGGCACGGCTGCCTCACGGATGTCGTGCAGGGTGGTTCTGGCTGTGGACGCACTGACACTCATTGCCGCCACGGTTTCGCCCCGGGCAGTCCGCACCGGTACGGCTATCGACAGCATGCCGAGTTCGATTTCTTCGTCGGTGCAGGCCACGCCGCTCTCCCTCGCGGTCAGGATTCGCTCGCTGATGGCATCGACATCGGTCAGTGTCTTGGGTGTGCGCGGCTGCGGGTGGCATTCTCGGAGGTAGTCGTCGAGTTGCGTCTCGGGAAGTCCGGCCAGCAGTACTCGACCGGTCGCGGAGCTGTGGGCGGGCAGTTTGGCGCCGACCCGGACTCCGGTCGCGACGATCCGTGCGGCCTCGGCGCGGGCGACGAACAGGGAACACCCGTCTTCGAGAACCGCGAGCGACACCGACTCGCCCAGCGCATCGCGGGCCTCGACCAACTGCGGCTGGGCAAGTTGCGGCAGTGGCGCGGTGTCCAGATAGGCCCCGCCCAGCCGAAGCATCCTGGGTGTCGGTCGGAAGTTTCCGTTGTCGTGGGTCAGGTAACCGAGCTCGACGAGAGTGAGCAGGCAGCGGCGCGCCGCGGCGCGGGAGGTGTTCGTCCGCTGAGCGGCGTCGGTGACGGTCAGTTGCGGGTGGCGGATGCCGAAGGCCTCGATGACCGCCAGGCCCTTCGCCAGTCCGGCCATTCCCTCGGGAGCGCGGGCAGCACCCTTGACACTTCCCTTATCGTCCGGCTTAATTGTTCGAGAATTGCTCATATGTTCGTTATACGAACAGCCACGGGGCTTGTCAAGTCCCGCCGAGCGAGTTCTCTGATGTCCCGACTGGTTGTCCAGACTGAGGAGAAATTATGGAAAGCAGCGTTGTCGACACGGTCCGCGAGACCCAGGCGGATTGGACCGACGACCTCACCCGGGTGCCGTATCGGGTGTTCCAGGGCGAAGACGTCTACGCGGCCGAGCAGACCAAGTTGTTCCACGGCCCGTACTGGAGCTACCTGTGCCTGGAAGCCGAGGTAGCCGGCCCGGGAGACTACTGCTCCACCTTCGTCGGCGAGACACCGGTGATCGTGGCGCGCGACCGAGACGGTGAGCTCTACGGCTTCGAAAACCGGTGCGCCCATCGCGGCGCCCTACTCGCCCTGGACGACCGCGGAAACACGAAGGACTTTACGTGCGTCTACCACGCGTGGAGCTACAACCTGCAGGGCGATCTGACCGGAGTAGCATTCCAGGACGGAGTCAAAGGCAAAGGCGGAATGCCTGATTCGTTCTGTATGGAGGACCACGGACCGCGCAAGTTGCGCATCGCCGTACTTCACGGCCTGGTTTTCGGTAGTTTCTCCGATGACGTGCCTGACATCGAGGACTATCTCGGCGAAGAGATCACGAGTCGGATCGCCCGTGTCCTCGCGGGGCGCACACCCGAGATCATCGGACGCTTCACACAAATCCTTCCCAACAACTGGAAGCTGTACGTAGAGAACGTCAAGGACTCCTACCACGCCAGCATCCTGCACCTGTTCTTCACGACCTTCGAGCTCAACCGACTGTCGCAGCGCGGTGGGATCATCGTCGACGAGAGCGGCGGTCACCACGTCAGTTACTCAGCGATCGACCGAGACGCCGAGAAGGACGTCGCGTACTCAGATCAGAACATCCGGTCCGAAAGCGCCTACACACTGGCCGATCCAACCTTGCTCGAGGGGTTCAGCGAGGTCGGTGACGATACGACGCTGCAGATCCTCTCCGTCTTCCCGGGCTTCGTGTTGCAGCAGATCCAGAACTCCGTGGCTGTGCGCCAGATCCTGCCGACCGGGGTCGAACGAACACGGCTGAACTGGACGTACCTCGGCTTCGAAGAAGACACGCCCGAGCAGCGGGAAGTACGACTCAAGCAGGCCAACCTCGTGGGCCCCGCAGGCTACATCTCGATGGAGGACGGCTGTGTCGGAGGGTTCGTGCAACGCGGAATCGCAGGTGCGGCAAGCCAGTCCGCCGTGCTCGAAATGGGAGGCAGTCTCGCCGAATCCAGCGAAAGCCGTGTCACCGAAGCATCGGTCCGCGGCTTCTGGAAGGCATACCGGGCCGCGATGAACCGACAGGAAGAGGCATGAGCGTGAACGACTTCCAGCGAATCGGCCGCGTGCAGGCCGACTACTCCCGCTGCATCGACGAGGGGCCGCTCGAGCAGTGGCCGGACTTCTTCGTCGAAAACTGCATGTACCGGATCACCACCGCACAGAACTACAGCGAAGGCCTGCCCGCCGGACTGGTGTGGGCCAACACTCGCCGGATGCTGGTCGACCGCGTATCGGCGCTGCGTGAAGCCAACATCTACGAGCAACACACCTACCGTCACATCCTGGGCCAGCCCTCGGTCCTGGAAGAGAACGGTGACGGTATCCATGCCGAGACCAGCTTCCTGGTGGTGCGGGTGATGCGCGACGGCCAATCCGACATCTTCGCCAGCGGGCGGTATGTCGACCGGTATGTCGACGTGGACGATCAGTTGAAGATTGCCGAACGAGTCGTGGTGTGCGACAGCACCAACATCGATACCCTGTTGGCGCTCCCGCTATGAGTGGGTCCCCCCCGCGGGTCCTGCTCACGATCGGCGATCCGAATGGAATCGGCCCCGAGCTCGCGGTGAAGGCCGTCATGGCAGCGCAGGAGCATCCCGCATTCAATCCGGTCCTGGTGGGCGATCGATGTGTCGTCGAGCCGCTCGCCCACCGGGCAGGCATGACGGTCCGCGAGACAGCCGACGGCTTGGCCACGCCCATGGCCGATGTCGTCGACCTGCTTCCGGTGCCCTCGCTGCCCGCCGGGGCCTTCGCCCCGGGCCGGGTGACAGCCGAAGCCGGGAAGGCGACGGTGGCGTACCTGGAACGGGCCGTGCGCTGCCTGCAGGGCGGCGGAGCCCGCGGCATCGTCGCGTGCCCGCACTCGGAAACCGCGGTCAACGCCGCCGGCATCTCCTTCGACGGATATCCGAGCTTGCTGGCCGAACTCGTCGGCGCGCGGCCCGATCAGGTGTTCTTGATGTTGATCGGTGCCGGTTTGCGCATCGTGCACGCAACGTTGCACGAATCGCTGCGGGATGCGCTTGGGCGCCTCACGCCCGAGCTGGTGCACGGGGCGGCACGTGCCGCGGTGGAGACGTTACAGGCGCAGGGCATCCCGTCCCCGCGCATCGGCGTCTTCGGCATCAATCCACACGCCGGCGAGGGCGGTTTGTTCGGTGACGAGGACCTGCGGGTGACAACGCCAGCGGTGGAGCGGCTGCGCGCCGCAGGGATCGACGCCTCGGGACCGGTCGGGGCCGACCTCATGCTGGCAGACCCCGGCTTCGACGCGTTCGTCGCCATGTACCACGATCAGGGCCATATTCCCGTCAAACTCCTCGCTGGGCGCAGCGCAGCCGCGATGACGATCGGCGCCGGAGTGCGGTTCTCCAGTGTCGGCCACGGCGCGGGGTTCGACATTGCCGGCAAGGGCACAGCCGACCCGGATGCGGTAGTCGGGGCGTTGCGACTCGTCGGCGCCGCCGAAACCCACATGTCCGCACCCGGCCCCTTTGGAGCTACCTCATGACCTACACAGTTACTGTCACCGGAACGGACATCAGCTTTCCGTGCGAGCCCGATGAGAGCGTGCTCGACGCGGCGGAACGTTCCGGATACGCGATCCCGTACTCGTGCCGCAAAGGCGTGTGCTCGAGTTGCGAAGGCGCACTCGATGCCGGCTGCCTCGATGTGCGCGGCTGGGGGATGTCGCAAGGCCCTCAGAGTGGAGTGCTGTTCTGCCAGGCCCGGCCGAGCACCGACACCTCGATCACGCCCAAGCGGATCACCCAGCAGGACAGGGTGATACGCAAGACCCTGACCGCAAAGGTCCATCGGATCACCCGTCCGTCGCCCGATGTCACGGTGGTGCAGCTGCGTCTCCCCACCGGGGTGCGTGCGAAGTTCGCTGCCGGGCAGTACCTGAAAGTCTTTCTCGACGACGGTGACAGCCGGAATTATTCGATGGCGAATCCGCCGCATGAGAACGACGGAGTGCAGCTGCACATTCGTCGGGTGCAGGGTGGACGCTTCTCCGATGAGGTGCTCGGCGGGCTCGAAAAGGGAACCAGACTGAGGATCGAGCTGCCCTACGGCGAGTTCTCACTGAACCCCGACTCGGACAGGCCGGTCATCTTCGTCGCCAGCGGCACCGGCTTCGCCCCGGTCAAATCGATCATCGAGGACCACCTCAAACGTGGTGGAGAACGGTCCGTGCACCTCTACTGGGGCGCACGAGGACAGGGCGACATCTACCTACCCGAGTTGCCCGAGAAGTGGGCCTCGGATCCGGGTCGTGTCTCATTCACTCCCGTCCTGTCACATCCCGCGGAGGACTGGACCGGACGCACCGGGCTCGTTCATCGAGCGGTGCTCGAGGACTACGCGAACCTCAGCGACCACGAGGTCTATGCATGCGGAAGCCCCGCAATGACCTCGGCGGCACGCGAGGATTTTGTCCACGAGGCCGGTTTGGCGCCAGACAATTTCTATTGCGACGCCTTCGTACCGTCGGGCGAGCCCGTTGTCACCGCGTGATCCGCTACCACAACCACATCATCCGGGCAACCGGGCATCAGATAATGTGAGGCAATCATGTCCTTAGCACCATCGCGCGTGACACTGCCGGATTTCATCGATTCGCGGCCAGTGAGTCGATACCAGTACATCGTGATCGCCCTGTGTGGGGTGGTCATGTTCATCGACGGCTTCGACACCCAGAGCATCAGCTACATGGCGCCCCACATCGCCGAGGAGTGGGGCCTGTCGAAACAGGTGCTCGGGCCCATCTTCTCCGCCGCTCTCGCCGGTCTCATGGTCGGCTATCTGGCGCTCTCGCCGCTGTCCGAGCGGTTCGGCCACCGCCGGATGATCCTCACGAGCACGGTCATCTTCGCGCTCGGCACGTTGGCGGCGGCCTGGTCACAGAACGTCACCGAACTGATGGCGTTGCGCTTCATCACCGGAATGGGGCTCGGTGCCGCCGCGCCGAGTGCCATCGCACTGACGGGCGAATTCAGCCCCAAGCGTCTTCGAGCAACCTTCGTCCTGGTGATCTATTGCGGCTTCTCCCTCGGATTCGTCGCGGCAGGGCTGGTCTCCGGTTGGCTGATCCCGATCCTCGGCTGGCGGTCGGTACTCGTCGTCGGCGCAGTAGCACCGCTGCTCCTGCTCCCGGCGTTGCTGCGCTACCTGCCGGACTCACTCACCTCAATGATCAACCGAGGCGCGGAGCCCAACAGAATCCAGGCGATCTTCCGCAAAATGGATCCCGCCCTCGCCGTCGGCCCCGACATCACCTACGAGGCCGAGAAGCGGACCGACGGACAACGCACTGCACTGAGGAGCCTGTTCACCCGTGACCGGGTCTTGGGAACCCTGCTGCTGTGGCTGGTCTTCGTCATCAACCTCGGCGAGTTTTACGCGCTGCAGAGCTGGCTACCGTCGATCATGACGAGCCTGGACTACGACATGGGTACGGTGGTCACCGCCACCACCCTCACGACTGTCGGCGGCATCGCCGCTGCATTTGTCACCGGGCCCTGTATGGACCGACTCGGCGCGTACGTCACCCTCGGAACCGTTTATGTCGTCGGATTCGCATTCGTTGCGCTGACCGGTGTCGCCTTTACGGCGCCGTTGTGGGTCCTATTGACGGCCAATTTTTTTGCGGGGGTCTGCATCAGCGGTGGACAGAAGAGCCTCATCGCGCTGTCCGCGGTGTTCTATCCGACACCGATGCGGTCCACCGGGGTTGGATGGGCGTTGGGTGTTGGCCGCCTCGGCGGCATCGTCGGGCCGATCGCGGTCGGAGCGGCACTCGGCATGGGCTGGTCCGCCAGTGCAGTCTTCTACGCAATGTCAGTCCCCATGCTCGTCGCCGGAGCTGCGGTCTTCCTCCTCGGCCGCTGGGTCCGAAGCGACAATCACCCCGATCGCAAGTCGGCAGAAAGTCATTCGCTCGCCCGCAAGTAGTGTGGATCGGCAACACCGGCCGGGTGATCTCAAGGCCTGCGATCTCCAGCTGGGTCGGCTACCACGACCGCGGTGCACGGGCAACGCGCTGCCACCCCGCCTGGGCGATGTCACCCCCTTCGTGATCTCGCGGCCGTCCAGTCCGAGACCGAGCTCGCCGAACCGTGGGAGGGCGGTACCGTGGATACCGAGGACATTCTGGGCCGAAACCCAAAGACCCGGCCTCGGCGTCGAACCTCGGATTTCGCGTTCACCGCCACACCCCAAGGGCGAAGATCTGCAAACTGTTCGGCCGCCCGGCCTGGACGGCACCCGGCGCTGTTCCAGGCCCTCGACGGCCCGAGTTCTGGTGGGTCATCGCAAAAGTACAAGACGTCAACCTTTTGAAAAAGTGGAGTCGGCGGACGAACTCCATGGAACCCGCAGTTCGTCAAGTCAAATGAGCACCCAGTTCCGTTCCCGGGACGCCTCGCAGGCCTGAAAATGGGGTCGGGTCGCCCGCCGACGCCGACGTTTTCTTGGGAGTGTAAGCCCGTAAATAAGCCTGGCGCCGGGGCCCGACCTTGGAAGGGTCACGCACTGTTGCTTCGAGCACGCCGGTCAGAATTTCGGATTCCCTCGACCGAGGCCCCCAGGCGGCCCGCCCGTGGAGAGTTCCGACGCGACTGGAGGACAAACAAAGTGGAGCCGGAACTGGAAGAGATTCCCGACGATGATCACGAGTTGGTGATCGATCGGGTTGCTGCGATCGATGTGGCCAAGGCGGCGGGCAAGGTGGTGGGACGTCAGCGCCGCCCGATCCCCGTCGCCGGCGCACACGTGACGGTCGCTTCAGCGCGTCGAGGACGGCGACGTCCTCGATGGTGGAGGGCACGGTATTCCTCGTGGTCGGCGATCTGCCGCATCGTCTTGCGCAGGATCTTGCCCGAGCGGGTCTTGAGCAGCGCCTGCACCACCGTCAGCGACGCGTCCGGGAACCACCGGTACATTCGCCTCCCCCTCGTATGTCGCTTGCCAGGGTGATGGGACCACCTCGTTGCCACGAGCATTGGACCATCCGTAGGTGTCATCGAGCATCGCCTTCTGAACTGCCAATGGGACTGCCCCGGCTCTGGTTGTCACCCGCGCAACCACCGAAGCCAGATCCACAAGAGCAAAAAGCGCGCATTGCAATATTGAGTGCGATCCGGAAGCGCCCTCGGGGAGACCAAAATCGCTGGGCGGGTTGCCGATTCGACTTGTCATCTGCAGACCTACCATCTGCAGACCTGTCCGGCGCGGACCTGCTCAAGGCAACTTTGACCCACGCGGACCTGACTGACGTGTTTTAGAGCGCATCTGAAAACTCGGGGTGATCGGCGTGTGACTGGTGAGGAATGGGTGAACTCCTGGTAGGTCAGTAGGTGCTTACGCCACGACCCGACCAGGAATTCACTTGCCATCATCGCTCATCGCACTGTGTCCGTCATGCCCTACCCCGGATCCGGGGATCGGGCATCGGTGCGCGGTCTACTCGTCATCCTCGGTGACCGATGCTCAATGGGCGATTCTCGAACCACTGCTTCCTCCACCCGGCAACACCACCGGCAGCGGTGGTCGTCCCGAAAAGCACTGCCGCCGTCTGCTACTCGATGCGATCTTCTATGTCGTTCGAGGTGGGATCGCCTGGCGGCAGTTGCCGGCGGAGTTTCCTCCCGCGACCACGGTGTACGCGATCTTCGTCCGCTGGGTCCGCGCGGGAGTATGGCAGCGGATCCACGACGCGCTGCGCGATCGAGTGCGGGTCCAGGGCGGCGGCCACCCGTTGCCGTCCGCGGCGATCGTCGACGCCCAATCGGTGCAGGGCGCCGACACCGTGCCCCGGTCGAGTCGTGGATACGATGCGAGAAAGAAGACGAACGGCCGTAAACGGCACATCGCTGTGGACTCGAACGGGCTGCTGCTGGCGGTCGTGGTGACGATGGCCGGGATTCAGGACCGTGACGGCGCGTTCCGGCTGCTGGCTGCGTTGCGCGCCCAGTTCTCGACAATCAGCCTGGTCTGGGCGGACGGTGGCTATGCCGGACGGCTGATCGACTGGTCGAAACGAGTTGTGTCACTGACGGTTCAGGTCGTCAAGCGCACCGACGATGTCAAAGGGTTCAGGGTTCTTCCCCGTCGGTGGGTGGTCGAGCGGACCTTCGCCTGGATCTGCAAACACCGCCGATGCGTCCGCGACTACGAGACTCGACCCGACCACCACGAAGCCATCGTCTACATCGCCATGATCGCGACCATGTCACGCCGACTCGCCCGCACAGCGTGACCCGAGCCAGAGTTTTCAGATGCACTCTTACACCGACGAAACGGTATAGCCAGCCGGTTTCACTCCTCCACCGAGCCGCGTAGCACCGACCGAACGTTGGGGCGATCGGTTCCCGGTAGCGGAACGGCGGATTCTGGCGGTCATCACAACAGCAGTCGTTCCATCTCTTCGATGGGTGTGCGAAATTCTAACCGTTTCCGGGGACGCTCATTGAGTTGCCCTGAGACCCACTCCCAGGTCTGCTTTCGAGTGCACACTCAGGTCCGAACCTTTGGGGAAGTACTGACGGAGAATGCCGTTCGTATTCTGGTTGGTCCCGCGCTGCCAGGGTGCGTGTGGATCACAGAAGTAGATGTCGATCCCGGTGGCCGCGCTGACGCTCTTCCAGTCCCGCATCTCCGAACCCTGGTCCCACGTCAAGGTTCGGCGCAGGCTCGTGGGCAGCGTCTCGAGCTGTTCGGTCAACGCGGGTGCGGTCTGCTCGGGCTTGTATCCGTCGGGCAGATGAACGAGCATGACGGTGCCGGTGGAACGTTCGACGAGTGTGCCGATCGCGCTCAGATTCCGTTTGCCGATAATGAGATCACCCTCCCAATGTCCCGGTACTGCACGGTTTTTCACGTCTTTGGGGCGGTCCGCGATGTTGGCCATGTCGGGGATCCGATTCTTGCGCTGGCCGGCCTTCCGACTGGGTCGGCGCAGCCCACGTCCGGTCCGCAGCGATCGGGTGAGGGTGTGTTCGAGTCCGCCGCGGGCGGGTTGGTAGAGCGATTGGTAGATGGTCTCGGTGCTCACCCGCATCTGTGGATCGTCGGGGAAATCGAGTCGGAGGCGGCCCGCGATCTGCTCGGGTGAATGGCGCTCGGTCAGGGATTTCTCGACCGTCTCGCGCAGCGGCGGATTGGTGGCGAGCTTGGACGGCTTGGGCCGCGAGGCCCGATGGTAGGCGGCTGCGTGAGCCGATCTGGCTCGGTACCGCCCGGACGGCTCACGATTGCGGGCGATCTCGCGTGAGATCGTCGAGGGACTCCGGTTCAGGGTTTTCGCAATGTCACGAAGCGTGTGACCTGCGGCGATGCCGATGGCGATCTCTTCCCGTTCCGCGAACGTCAAACACCGGCCCTTGAGGTTGCGGCCACGCCGGGGACGCACCCCACCGCATGCCGCAAGCCACCGAGCACCCTGCTTGCGATACGAGCCGGCCGCCTCGGCCGCGTCCGTGATGAACTCACCCGCAGCCATCCCGGCCCAGAACGTCTGAAAGATCTCCGGAACCATCCGATGAGAATATTTCGCCATGTGCAACACCCTTTGATCAGTGGTGTTGCGATCACCGCACGAACCCAAGGAACGCCTACCGGGGCACCGTCCCGGAAAGGGGCGTTCACCGGCATAGGCAGTAGCTTCCGAACACGGGCCTACCGAACTGTCCGAAGCTGGGACAGTTGGCGGTGGCGGTTGTCACAAAAATGACTTCTCAGTGACCTGAACCACAGAAAGGTATGAGATGTCGACTACGGCTTCTGCGCCCACGGAAACTTCGGCAACGGAATCGCTCGAACTGGATGCGCTGATCATCGGCGCGGGGGTTGCCGGTCTGTACCAGCTGCACCAGCTCCGCGAACAGGGTCTGCGAGTGCGGGCCTACGACACCGCCGGCGACGTCGGCGGCACGTGGTACTGGAACCGCTATCCCGGTGCGCGCTTCGATTCCGAGGCGTACATCTACCAGTACCTGTTCTCGGAAGAGCTGTACAAGAACTGGAGTTGGAGCCAGCGTTTCCCCGGCCAACCGGAGATCGAGCGCTGGATGCATTACGTCGCAGACACCCTCGACCTTCGCCGCGACATCCAACTGTCCACCATGATCACCAGTGCGCACTACGACGAGCGGGCCGACAAGTGGATCGTGCGGACCGATCGCGGCGAGACGATCACCACCCGGTTCCTGGTCACCTGCAGCGGAATGCTCTCGGCTCCGATGTCGTACGTGTTCGAGGGCCAGGAAGAATTCAGCGGGCCGATCTTCCACACCTCCCGCTGGCCGAAAGAGGGCGCCGATCTCGACGGCAAACGTGTCGCCGTCATCGGCGTCGGTGCCACCGGCATCCAGGTGATCCAGACCGTGGCCGACAAGGTCGAACATCTGAAGGTCTTCATCCGCACACCTCAGTACGCCCTCCCGATGAAGAACCCCACCTTCGACGAGTCGGACGTGGCGGCGTACAAGAGCCGGTTCGCCGAGCTGAAAGAAACATTGCCGAATACGTTCAGCGGCTTCGAGTACGACTTCGAGCACGTGTGGGCGGATCTGACACCGGAGCAGCGCAACGATGTACTCGAGGAGATCTACGAGAACGGCTCGTTGAAGCTGTGGCTCGCCTCGTTCGGTGAGATGTTCTACGACGAGGAGATCAGCGAAGAGATCTCGGAGTTCGTTCGGCGCAAGATGCGCGCACGGCTCCAGGATCCCCACCTGTGCGACCTGCTCATCCCCACCGACTACGGCTTCGGAACACATCGTGTGCCGTTGGAAACGAACTACCTCGAGACCTATCACCGCCCGAACGTCGAGGCCATCGGAGTCCGCGACAACCCGATCACCCGGATCGTGCCCCAGGGCTTGGTCCTGGCCGACGGAACGCTGCACGAGGTCGATGTCATCGTGATGGCCACGGGCTTCGACGCCGGCACCGGATCTTTGACGCGGATCGACATCCGCGGGCGCGGCGGCCGGGCACTGAAGGACGACTGGAATCGCGACATCCGCACGACCATGGGCTTGATGGTGCACGGCTACCCCAACATGCTCACGACCGGTGCCCCTCTGGCGCCTTCCGCGGCACTGTGCAATATGACCACCTGCCTGCAGCAACAGACCGAGTGGATCGCCGAATGCATCCGGTACATGCGGGCGCACGACCACACCGTCATCGAGCCGACGCGGGCCGGTGAAGACGAGTGGGTTGCCCATCACGACGAGACCGCGAATGCCACGCTGGTCTCGAAGACGGACTCTTGGTACAACGGCGCCAACGTCCCGGGCAAGCCTCGGCGAGTGTTGTCCTACATCGGCGGAGTCGGCACCTATCGGGAGAAGACCCTCGCCGCAGCGGCCGCCGGGTACAAGGGTTTTCAACTGAGCTGATCCGACATCCATTTCATCGGTCCAAAGGAGGACGACAATGATCGAGAACCCGTACTACACAGACGAATTTCATGGCGATTACGAACTGATCGGCATCGGACAGCTCGACTTGGAGGAAGGCGGTTCCATCCCCGACTGCCAGCTGGCGGTGGCAACCTTCGGCGTATTGAACGAGGCCAAGGACAACGCGATCCTCATCCCGACGTGGTATTCGGGTACACACCAGATCTGGCGGGATGTCTACATCGGCCCCGACCACGCGCTCAACCCGGAGAAATACTTCATCGTCTGCATCGACCAGATCGGCAGCGGGCTGTCGGTCTCCCCACATAATGCCGCCGGCGCCAACGCCGGTATTGCGATGTCGAAGTTCCCGCACGTCCGCATCGGCGACAACGTGGTCGCGCAGGAGCGACTGCTGCGTGAGCACTTCGGCATCGAACGCCTCGCCCTGGTGACCGGCGGGTCGATGGGCGCCCAGCAGACCTACGAGTGGGCGGTGCGCTTCCCCGACAAGGTGCTGCGCGCCGCGCCGATTGCGGGCACAGCACAGAACACGCCGGGCGACTTCCTCATCGCCGAGGCGATGCGCGAAGCGATCCAGTCGAGTCCGGGCTGGAACGGCGGGGAATACACCTCCAACGAACAGGTCGTCGACGGGCTCATCCGGCAGGCCCACATCTGGGCCATCGTCGGATTCTCCACCGAGTTCTGGAAGCATGAGGGGTGGCGGGCGATGGAGTTCGACTCCAAGGAGGCGTTCCTGAGCGGATTCCTCGAGCCCTACTTCACTGCGATGGACCCCAACGCGCTCCTCACGCAGTCGTGGGCGTGGCAGCGCGGTGACGTCGCCCGCCATACCGGCGGTGACCTGGCGGCAGCACTCGGCCGCATCACCGCCAAGACCTTCGTCATGCCCATCGACGAGGATCAACTGTTCCCGGTCGGGGACTGTGTCCCGGAGCAGGAATTGATCAAGAACAGCGAACTGCGGGTCGTCGAGGACACCCTTGGTCACTTGGGTCTGTTCGGTGTTTCACCGACCTACATGCCCCAGATCGACCGGCACCTCGGGGACCTCCTCGACATCGAGGTCTGAAGCCGGGCCGGGCGCGGCGTCGAGCTTGATCGACACAGCCAGCTCATCCGCCGCGAACCACCCGGTCGCCCGAGTCCAATAATCCTGCTGTCTGACAACCCTTTCGGAGAAAATCGATGCACCATCTGATCGTCTGTTACGGCCACCCGGACGAACCCGCGTCCTTCGACCAGTACTACAGCACCACCCATCGCCCACTGGCCGACAAGATCCCCGGTGTTCGCACCTGGCACGCCGGCAAGGTCAGCGCCCTCGACCAGTCGCAGGCGCCCTACCACCTCGTTGCCGTCTTGAGCTTCGACTCCCGGCAGGCACTCGACGACGGACTCGCCTCACCCGAAGGGCAGGCCGCCGCCGCCGACATCGGAAACTTCGCCACCGGCGGAGCCACCCTGTTCGTCACCGACGACTTCATCCCCTCCGCCTGACCTGAGGCCGCGCACATCCCGGACCGTGAACGCCCCGCGGTCCGGGATGCGCCGTTCGGTGGCTCCGCCAACCACCCGTCACACGCAATGTCCGCTCTCTGGCGGGTCATTTCCGAATACGGAGCGAAAGCCCTGTTCACCGCCCTACCGCGCTGCGCGCGGTCAGAAAGGTGGATCCCGAGGCGGCCGAGGTGGCGCACTACGATCTGTCGAAGTTTCGGTCATTGTTCCTGGCCGGTGAGCGGCTGGACCCGGAGACCTACCGGTGGGCGCAGGCCAAGTTGGGTGTACCGGTGGTCGACCACTGGTGGCAGACCGAGACCGGATGGCCGATCGCGGCGAGCCTGCGCGGGTTGGAACCGATGCCGATCAGGCCGGTTCGCCGTCGGTGCCGGTGCCCGGGTACGACGTGCGGATTCTGGACGAGGACGGCACCGAGATGGGGCCCGGTCAGGAAGGCGCGGTCTGCCTGAAGCTGCCGATGCCGCCGGGCACCTTGCCCACCCTGTGGGGCACCGACGAACGGGTATGTCGCGTCCTACCTGACGCGGTTCCCTGGCTACTACCTCACCGGTGACGGCGGATACCTCGATGATGACGGCTACCTGTTCGTGATGGGACGTACCGACGACGTGATCAACGTCGCCGGGCACCGGCTCTCCCCTGGGTTGATGGAGGCGGTGCTGGCGGCGCACCCGGCGGTGGCCGAGTGCGCGGTGATCGGCGTGGCCGACCGGTTGAAGGGTCAACTGCCGCGCGGGTTCGTGGTGCTCAAAGATGGAATCGACATCGATCACGACACGCTGCAGGGCGAGTTGATCGCCGCGACGCGTCGAGACATCGGCGCCGCGGCAGCCTTCCGGCAGGTGACCATCGTGGACCCACTGACGAAAACGCGATCGGGCAAGATCCTCCGCAAGTCGATGCGGGCCATCGCCGACGGCCACGACGAGCCGGTCCCCTCCACCATCGAGGACCCTGCGGTGCTCGACGCGCTGAGACCGACGCTCCGCGGCGAATAGCTCGGCGCTGCGAATCCGCAGTGCCGGCATCCGCCCGGACGGTCGGTCGCGGGTCGACGCAGGTTTCCGATGTCCTATTCTGGGACACTCAGGGAAAGTGACCTGCGACACAGTAGTGGGGTGAGTCGGAGACACCAGGACGGAGATTTGATGGACAGCGACCCTAGGCGGCGGCGAGTGACTACCGATCGTCGCCCCGCTTCATCCCTGTCCGCAACGGACGAGGTCTCCAGCTTCATCGCCCAGTCGTGGCAGCGATCTCGTCAGGCGGGCGTGGTGCCGGACGGTTCGAGCCCTCCTCGTCTCCAGTTCGTCGAAGACCTCGACCTGCGTCGCCGACTGGTGCAATGCGCCTCACCGATCCTCGATCGCCTGCACGACGACCTGTCCGGAATGTCACTCAGCGTCGCGCTGACCGACGAGCATGCCCAAGTCATGCTGCGGCGCGACAATGATCCTGTCCTTGCCGCCAAGCTCGACAGCGTCTATTTCGCGCCCGGGTTCAACTACTCCGAGGAACTCATCGGCACCAATGGCGTCGGCACCGCCCTCGAGACCGGCATGGCCGTCTACGTCGACGGCCGCGAGCACTTTCACGAGGCAATCCACGATTTCACCTGCGCCGGCGCGCCCATTCACAATCCGATCCTCGGACGTGTCGAAGGATTGATCGATATCAGCGGTCTCGCCCGAGAGGCGAACCCGCTGATGCGTCAACTCGCGCTCGGGGCTGCACGGGACGTCGAGTCGGCACTGCGTTCGACAGGATCGGCGAAACAACAGCTCGTGCTGGGAGAGTTCCTCGCAGCCTGTCGACGTCGACAGGTCGCGGTGTACTCACTGAGCTGCGGCGTCTTCATGTCGAACACCATCGGTTCTCGCCTGCTCGATCCGATCGACGAGGCGTTCCTCCGCGAGGAAGCACATTCGCTGCTCGGCCCCTCGCGGATCACCCAGCTCGCCCTTCACCTCCCCTCGGGCGGCACCATCACGGTCAAGCGCAACATCATCGAGGACGGTGCCGAGGTCGCGGGAGTGATCCTCGAAGTTGAACGGCCTCCGCACCCCAGGTCCTCGACCACGCACCACCGCAGCCTTCCTGCGCTGCCCGGATCGACCGGATCCTCACCGCAATGGACCCGGTGCAGCAGGGAGCTGATCTCCCTGGCATCCACCGATGCCAACACGATCCTGCGGGGAGAAGGTGGAAGCGGCAGGCTCACCCTTGCGCGCGGGGCACATCTGTACAAGAACCCCCAAGCACCGATTGCCGTCGTGGACTGTAACCCCACGGAATCCGTCGAGGAACGCCTGAGAAACGCGCTGGATTCCGCCGCCACCACCGTCGTTCTCCGCGATATCGACCTGCTCGACGCACGCCTGGACCAGGCCGTCTCCGATGTGGTGTCCACCGATCAGCGCAGCTATCCGGCACGGTGGATCGTTGCCACCTCTTCCACCGACGGAGATCGGCTCCTGCACTCCGCCCTTGCTCGCAACTTCACCACGACAATCGATGTCCCCGCGTTGCGACACCATCCCGGCGACGTACCGGCAATCATTCGAATGTGCTTGGGGCAGCTCGCACCTCACCGCGACGCCGACATCCCCGACGACGTGTTACGGGTGCTGAAGAAATACCACTGGCCGGGCAACATCACCGAACTCGTGGACACGCTCAAGCACGCTCTGCGCGCCAAGCCGGCGGGGGTGATCACCGCAGTCGACCTGCCACCCGCACTCAGTTCGGCGCCTCGGCGAACGATGACGGCGATGGAGAGCGCCGAACGCGATGCCATCGTGGTGGCGCTCCGCGAATGCGGCGGCAACCGCGTGGCAGCCGCGAAATCACTGGGGATCGCCCGGTCGTCGCTCTATCGAAAGATCGACACCTTCGGCATTCACCTGTGACCTCCTCGGCGCAGGCTCATCGGTCCAGACATCCGATGTCTCGACGCCGGAAGTCGACGATCACGACCGAGGGTGTCGTGAATCTTCATAAACCTGTCCCGCTGGTTCTAGTTTCGCCGCACCGCCGGGCAGAGAGGCCGCACCGCCGGGCAGAGAGTGTGACAGCAGCGCTCAGCAGATCGCAGACCGCGACGGCAGGGCAGTACCGTGGATCACCTGATCCCGGGTGGGCAATGCGGCCCGCGGAATGGAGAAGACGATGACAGCACGAGACGACGAATACCGGCTCCTGAACTGGCGGACCACGAAGCCGCAGGCGAGAGGGTGCAGCGGTGGGAGCAGATGCTGTCCACGACCCACCTGCCGTGGTCGGTGACCGTTCCCGACGACACCTCGCGGCCGTTCGACGCCTACGTTCGGCGCTGCGCTGCCGATGCTTGTACCGAATCCCTATTGTGTAGTGCACGCTCATCGGCGTTGGTTGCAGAGTGACTGGCCAGACCAGAGTCCCGGACTTCACGGCAGGTGCAGGCTCGTCGGGAAACTGCTGCCGTAGACGAATAGCTGTTGAGTGATGCTCAGCTGCCTACCGTGCGGTTTCGCCACCAAAGAACCTATGTGCCGGGACGGCGGTTGCCGTCGATGCTGTCGTGAGGAGCCCCCCGGTTGAGAAGTGGACGTTCCCGTTTTCCCGGGCGGTGTTGGTCCGTGCGCCGAGCGTTTTCAGGGCCTCTTCGACCGGGGCGTTGCCGAAAGCCTTCGCGATCCGCTGGTGGAGCGCGACGACTCTCTTGGTCTCCAGGAGGAATTCGTTGAGATCGCGCTCGACAGTCGCTCGCCAGTCTTCGAACTTCAGGCGTCGAGTCTCGTACTCGTTCCACTTGTCGGCGAAGTTTTCACCGTCACAGGCGGGGTTTTCCACCCAGTACCGCCCGCTGCGCTTTTCGATGTGCTCGGGCATTCGCTGTACTGCGCTCATGGTCGCGTCGACGAGGTCCGTTTCGCCCTCGTATCCCTTGCCGGCGAGGGTCGTGATGAGGCTGGACGGGGGGCGGTCGTCGAGGTCGTTGGCGAAGTAGATGTCTCTGTGTCGCTTGAGGATTTGTACGACGCGGTGGAGTGGGGTGCGTACGCGGTGATTGGGCACCGCGTCGACCGAGCCGTACGAACTGGCCAGTATGGCGCGTTCTTCCTCGAACTGCTTGGCGCACTGGGTGCGGAACCACTCGACGTAGGCCAGCGGGTTGGATTTCTGCCAGTTCCGTAGGTTGCGGTCCGTGAGCTCGATCGCGGTCGCCGATGGGGAATCGGCATCCGGAATGGCGGGAAGCACGTCCATGTGGAAGTTGTCGTAGTGCAGGCACCAGGAGCGTCGGCCTTCGGAGACTTTGCCGGGGCTCTCGCACGCCTGACCGTCATGATCCTTGCGGTAGTCGTCAAGCAGTGCGCCTACCCTGTTTTTGAGTTCCTGCTGCGTGGTAGAGGTCTTTGCGACGTCGAGTTGGGACACGAGGTCCAGGTCGTACTCGTTTCGCTCTCCCACACACCCCAGGCAGCCTCCAGGATCGACCACAACCGGCGCAACGACCACCCCGATAGGGAAGACCGACCCGGCGGCACCCGTCCCGGTCGACAACCGCAGGGAGCTACCGCCCCGACCCCGGGGTCGCAAACGAAAAGACGTGTTTGCAGCACCCCCGGACCCGGCACGGTCCTGACGCACCCAGCCGACGGGACGCCCACCACCTCCACACCCGCCCTTGCAGGCACCCTGCAAACCTGCAAAACGACCCGCAACCTGCAAACGCCCCCCTTCGGACCTAGGAGTTCGTCGTAGATACTGCGGCGCGGGGCCGGCTTTTTCGCGCTGAGTGCGACGAGGTTCGCCGTGGTTGCGACGAACTATGGATGCCGGCGAGCCGCCAGGGCAGTAATGGCTGCTATCGCGACCACAGGTGCACACCGGCGGGGCGGAGGCGTTCGGGGGTCTCGCCTTAATTGTGCACCGTGCACTACTGCTCCTATGAAGTTCGTCATCGCAGCCAATGTATTGCGCAGTAGCCCGCCGTAGTGTTCCAAGTCACATACATCCATCTACTGCACAGGAGTGCACATGGCACCGGCTTACCTCCCTTGGCTGCTGGCTGAGCCGTTCGGGTCTGCACCCGCGATCCGAGACGACCTCCGCGAGTTCTCATTCGAGCAACTCGACGCGAGGGTGGCCGCCGTTGCCGCCCAGTTCGCCGGACGAGATGTGGGTCGTGGCGACGTTGTGGCCGTGATGCTGCCCAACCGCAGCGAGCTTGTCGTCGCCATCTTTGCCGCCTGGCGCCTTGGCGCCGCCGTGACTCCGGTCAACCCAAATTTCACCGAACAGGAGGCCACCCATCAGATCGCCGATGCCGGCGCCACGCTGGTCGTGAACGCCGGTCCCGGCGCCCCCACCGGCGGCAAGCCAACAATCGCCGTGGACGACCTCGCCGAACATTCCACCGGGGAGGTGCCTGCACCGGTCGTACTCGCAGACAGCGACATGGCCCTGGTGATCTACACGAGCGGCTCCACCGGCCGACCCAAGGGCGTCATGATCACACATGGCAACGCCGACGCCATGACGGCTTCGATCGTCGAGGTGATGGCGCTCACCACCAGTGACCACTGCCTTCTCATCCTCCCGCTGTTCCACGCAAATGCGCTCATGGTGAGCCTCCTCGCGTCCCTGCGCGTGGGCGCCCAACTGACCGTGGTGGGCAAGTTTTCTCCAGACACCTTCTTCCACGCCGTCGAGAAGCACCGCCCCTCCTACTTCTCGGGCGTCCCCACCATCTTCGCGCTCCTGGTGACCAAGGCCGCCGAACGCGACACCGACCTGTCCTCGCTGCGCTTCGCCATCTGCGGCGCCGCCCCCGCCACCCGCGAACTGCTCCAGGCCTCCGAGGAGATGCTCGGAGCCCCGCTGCTGGAGGGCTACGGCCTCACCGAAGCCACCTGCGCGTCCGCCATCAACCCCCTCGTCGGCCTCCGCAAGATCGGCACGGTCGGCCCATCCCTTCCCGGTCAAAGCATCCGGGTGGTCGACGACGAGCTGCGCGACGTGCCCACCGGCGAGACCGGCGAGGTGCTGATCACCGGACCCGTCGTGATGGCCGGCTACCTCGGGAACCCCGAGGCTACCGAGAAGACCATCGTCGACGGCTGGGTCCGCACCGGCGACGTGGGCGTGCTCGACTCCGACGGCTACCTGACCCTGGTGGACCGCATCAAGGACATGATCATCCGCGGGGGAGAGAACCTCTACCCCAAGGAGATCGAGAACGCGATCGGCAGTCTGCCCGGTGTGCTCGAAGTGGCCGTGATCGGCAGACCTGACGACGTGATGGGAGAAGTGCCTGTCGCGTTTGTGGTCCCGTACCCGGACGCCTCACTGACTCCCGAGACCGTGATCGAGCACTGTCGCAACCTGCTCACACGGGTCAAGGTGCCCGTCGCCGTGGACATCGTGACCGAACTCCCCAAGAACCCCGTGGGGAAGATCGACAAGCCCGGACTGCGCAAGGCGCTCGTCGGCTGACCTCGCGCGAGGGCGAGGCCACTCCGTCGTCGTACGACCTCCCCGTGTCCCTTCCGTCCCTTCTTTTCTCATATCGACAGTCGACGATCGTCGATTTTCGTTTCTTCGTGCCCAAACGCACCACTCAACTCGCCCCAGGAGGAGTCATGGGTTTTCGCCAAGCCGACGTTCCCGACGTGGACCCGGCAGAATTCGAAAAGATACCGACCATGGAGCGGATGAAGCTGCTCTGCCTGCACTGGGTGGACTATGGCTTCGGCGCCCCCAAGATCATGCACTCGTTGTACCTGGTCAAGGGCCTGTTCTTCATCATCGCCGGCTGGCTTCTCATCGGCCTCACCACTCCCGGCTTGCCGCTGCTCGACCTGGGCGCCTGGTGGGGCGAGATGATCGTCCTACAGAAGTCCATGCTGTGGGTGGTGCTCTGGTCTGCCACCGGCTTCAACGAATCGTGGGGCCCGCTGGCGTTCAAGTTCACACCCAACACTGCCGGGTACCGCTACTGGATCCGCACCGGTACCCTGCGGCTCCCGCCCTGGCCCGGCAAGATCCCGCTGACCGGCGGTGACGAGCGCAAGGCCATCGACGTGTGGCTGTACCTCGGGATGCTCGCCTCCCTCGTCGCGGGCCTGGTGTTGCCCGGCCAGCAGACCGCCGCCGCCTACAGTGAGCCCGGCCTCCTGCCGATGTGGCCCTTCATCGCCTTTATCGCCTTTCAGCTGGTCATGGGACTGCGGGACAAGGTCGCCTTCCTGGCCTCCCGCCCCGAGCAGTACTCCGTGATGCTGCTCGCCTTTGGTGTCCTGACCAACTACGCCGCCGGGCACGTGGACATGATCGTGGTAGCCAAGATCGCGATCTTCGCCGTCTGGTGGGGCGCGTTCCTGTCCAAGATCGGGCATCACTTCACGCCCACCGTGCAGACTATGCTCACCAATTCGCCGATCAACAAGTCCAAGACCCTGCGACGCGCGCTCTACCGCAACGTGCCCGAGGACCTGCTGCCCTCCCGTCTCGCCTGGTTCTGCGCACACGTCCTCGGCACGGTCGTCGAGTTCCTGGTGCCGATAGTCCTGCTCTTCACCACCAACTGGGTGGTGGCAGTGCTCGCCGCAGCGTTCATGACGTGCTTCCACGCCTTCATCTACTCGATGTTCGCCGTGGCCATGCCGCAGGAATGGAACCTCTACTTCGGCTTCCTCTCCCCGTTCGTGTTCCTCGGCTTCTTCGCCGGCGACGGCTACGCCGTGTGGGACGCGAGCAATCCCTGGATCGTGGTGGCGGCCGCGGTCTTGACCCTCACCCTGCCGATCGTAGGCAACTTCCGACCCGACCTGATCTCGTTCCTGCTGTCCATGCGTCAGTACGCCGGCAACTGGTCGTCCGCCACCATGGCGTTCCGGAACAACGGCTGCGAGGCCAAGCTGGACAGCCCCGACTTCATCACCGAGATCACCTCGCACAAGCACCAGCTGTCCAGCCTGTTCGGGCCTGAAGCCGCCGAGATCTTCCTCCAGAAGACCGCCGCCTTCCGGCTCTTGAATTCTCAAGGACGGGGCCATATGTCGCTGATGATGGATCACCTCGACGACCTGGACAATTACCGGTTTCGCGAGGGCGAGATGATGTGCACGTTCTTCGTGGGCTGGCAGTTCGGCGACGGGCACCTGTTCAACCCCTTCACCATCGCCGCCATCCAGAAGCGGTGCCACTTCGAGCCCGGCGAGTTCATCACCGTCTGGACCGAGTCGCAGCCACTGCACAAGAAAACCCTCGAGTACAAGGTGATCGACGCGGCGCTCGGTGTGGTCGAGACCGGCTACTACGTGGTGAAGGACGCGCTCGCAGAGCAGCCGTGGCTGCCCAACGGGCCGATCAACTACACCGTCACCTGGCGCGATCCCGACTATGTTCCCGCAGGGGCCAGTCCCGACTATGTTCCCGCAGGGGCCAGTCCCGACTATGTTCCCGCAGGGGCCAGTAGGGATCCCATACCAGAGGTGGCAGGCTGAACTGATGACCACCGCCGTCGTCGTCGGTAGCGGGCCCAACGGCCTAGCCGCCGCCCTGACACTCGCCGCCGAGGGAGTGGACGTGACCGTTCTGGAAGCGTCCGACTCCCCCGGCGGCGGCACCCGGTCCGGCGAGGTGACGTTGCCCGGACTCCTCCACGACCACTGCTCCGGCTTCCACCCGCTCGCGTTGGATACCGGATTCAGCCGACAGTTCGACCTCGCCGCGCACGGTCTCGAGTGGCTGTGGCCCGAGGTCCAGTACGCGCACCCGCTCCACGGCGGGCGGGGGGCCGCGGTGGTGCGGTCCGTCGAAGAGACCGCCGCGGGGCTCGGCGGTGACGGTTCCTCGTACCGCCGGATGTTCGGCCCCCTCTCCGCGCATTTCCACGACATCGTGGGCGAATTCCTCCAACCGATGGTGCACGTGCCCCGCCACCCCTTCGCCCTGGGCTGGTTCGGTGTGCATGCAGCGTTGCCGGCCACCGTGCTCGCGCGGCGCTGGCGGACCGATGGGGCGCGGGCCCTGTTCGGCGGGGTGGCAGCGCACGCGTTTCGGCCGTTCGGTTCGGTGATGTCGTCGGCGATCGGCGTGGCGCTGGGGACCGCGGCGCACCGCTACGGTTGGCCGGTCGCGCGCGGGGGCTCGGCTGCGATCTCGCGGGCGATGGTCTCGGCGCTCGAGTCGTACGGCGGACGGGTGGAGACCGGAGCCCTGGTGCGCGACCACCGCGAGCTGGGCCGGCCCGACATCCTCATGCTCAACACCGCGCCCGCCGCAGCTGCATCGGTGTTGGGCTCTGCGCAGCCCCCGCGGATCGCCCGCGCCTACAGCCGGTTCCGGCACGGGCCCGGCGCGTTCCAGGTGTCGTATGCCGTCGAGGGCGGCATCCCATGGGAGTACGAACCCTCCCGGCGTGCGGGGACCGTGCACGTGGGCGGGAACTTCGAAGAGATCGCCGCCGCCGAACGCGACGTGGTGCGCGGCGTGATGCCCGATCGGCCATTCGTGTTGGTGGGGCAGCAGTCCGTCGCGGACACTGGGCGTGCATCGGACGGGGTGCATCCCGTCGACGTCTACGCCCACGTGCCGTCGGGTTGGAGCGGCGACGCCACCGAGATCATCACCGCGCAGATCGAGCGGTACGCTCCGGGCTTCCGAGCGCGGATCCTGTCGACGCGTTCGCGGTCGGTGGCGCAGATCGAGCAAGCCAATCCCAACTACGTGGGCGGCGACATTATCACCGGTGCGAATACGGCCCGGCAGTTGGTGTTCCGTCCGCGCGTGACTCTGCAGCCGTATGCCACCGGCGTCCCCGGCGCCTACCTCTGCTCGGCCGCCGCCCCACCCGGAGCAGGCGCGCACGGCATGGCCGGCTGGAACGCCGCCCGCGCCGCGCTGGCAGACCTGGCGCGATGACTGAGTCTTGGAGCCTTCCAGGCAAGCTCAGCGTGGATCCGCAGAATCTCGAGCGGCTCCGTGAACTCACCAGGAAGATCGGGGAGCGCCTCCAGCGAGAGACCGATGCGATCAGTCACGGGATGACCGCCGAGATCGCGGCTGCGGTCGGTGAGCTCGACGACCGGGCGATGCGTGACGCTCTCCACTCCAGCGTCACGGACAATGTCGAGGTCATGATCGATCAGCTTGCGCACTCCAAAGAGGTGTCCGACCTGCCTTCGTTGCCGCATGCGCACCGGTACGCCGAGGAGCTCGCGCGGCAGGACGTTCCCGAGTCTTCATTGCGTCGTGCCTATCACGTGGGATCCCACTACTTGCTGGCTCGCATCTTCGACCAGGTGCAGGAGATTGACTGTCCGCCTCACGAGCAGCCGCCGCTCTACCGTCACCTGGCGGGCTGGCTGTACCAATACATCGACGCGATCACGCGCCAGGTGATTGCCACATATCAGGAGGAGCAGCGGTCCTCCCACGAGCGGGCTGCGCGCACCACTTTCACCTGGGTCAATCGTGTCCTCGAGGCCGAGGACGTGTCCCCTAGAGAGTTCTCCGCTGCCACCAAATACCGGCTCGACCAGGTACACGTGGCATGCCGAGTGTGGGTCGACGATCGCGCCGACCAGCCCGCGCATACCCCCGCGCTCGCCCCTCTCATCGACCAGGTCCGCGCGATGCTTGGAGGTCGCGACGATCCACTCGTGGTAGTGACCGGTCGGCGCGAGGCGGACGTGTGGTTTGGTGGCGTGCACCGCGTCGACACCCGTGCTTTTGACTCGGTGGTAGCTTCTGCAGGTGGGTCCCGCCTCGCATTCGGTTCACCTGGGTTCGGACCGGCCGGATTCCGCGCAAGCCGGTCCCAGGCGCACCAGGCGTCGCGGATCGCGCACGTCGCAAGTGACCCGACCGCGCGCGTGACCTCCTATGCGGACGAGGGGATCCCGGTGATCTCCCGACTCATCGACGACCTCCCCGCCACCCGCGCCTGGGTTCACGATGTGCTGGGGGAGTTGGCGGTCGACTCCGACGCCGCCGCTCGTCAGCGTGACACCGTACGCGTGTTCCTCGAGTCCGCGTTCAGCTACTCAGCGACGGCGTCGCAGCTCATGCTCCACCGCAACTCGATCCGCTACCGGCTGGAGAAAGCCTCGCTGCAACTGGGCCGCGGCGTCGCCGACAAGCCACTCGACACGCAACTCGCGCTGGCCCTGTGCCGCGTCCTCGGCTCAGTCGTACTCGTGCCCGAGAGCGGGCCCGGGACAGCCGGCGCATCATCTCCCGCGCGGGAATGAGAGCCACCGGCTATAGCGTTTCGGGTTGGGTGTTTCGGGCGTGGATTCGGTGCTCGGCAACGCGTGGTCGCCCGACGCGGTCGGGTGGTCGTCGGGGTCCAGGGCCGCGAAGGTTGATTTCCTTTCGTCTCGATCGTCGGATTGGTGCTGGTCAGTGGGGGTCGGGGATTGCGTTGAGACGGGCCAATGCGGATCAGCAAGTCGATCCAGGGTGCGTGGGCGGACAGCCGCAGGTGCACTTTTCGTGCGTGGCGGGCGATGCGGCCGGCGGTCGCGAACAGGCGTAGTCGTAGCCGTTTTGGCTCCCACCGACTGGCTTGGTCGTCGGTGAGCGCGAGCATCTGCATCCATGCAGTGACCTCGACGGCGAGGGCGACGAGGGCGAGCCAGATCCGATTCTGATCGAAACCGTGCAGCGGAAGGTTCTCGAGGCCGGTGTCTTTCAGGATGCGGATCCGGTCTTCGCAGCGTGCCCGGCGCCGGTGCCGCAGTTCCAGATCGGGCAATTGTCCACCTTCGGTGTTGGTGACGAACGCGGTCAACCGCAGCCCGTCACGGTCGGTGAAGCGCAGTTGTGCACCGGGGTGTGGGCGTTCTTTGCGGACCGTGACTCGCATCCCGTCGGGCCAGCCCGGCAGCTCGAGCAGACTGGTTACCTCCGTCACCCAGGCGCCGTCGCGGGGTTGCCCGTCGGCGTTGTAGGCGGGGATCCAAGCGTGTTCGGAAAGGGCGTCGATGGCGGTGACGATGGTGTCGGTGAGACCGAATCCGATCGAGTACGACAACTTCTGTGTGGTCAGGTAGTCGATGAGGGCATGGGTGCCGCCGGCCGCGTCGGTTCGGATCAGTACCATTCAGGTGAATGGCAGGCGGGCGCATACGAAGTCGTGCACGTGTAGACATCGATGGGACTGGGTCGACGCGCCTTCTGGTGCGTCGCAGTTCGACGTCCGGTGTGGCGGGGGGAGGCGATCATCCACGTCCACTGAACCGTCTAAGCTGCATCGGATCTCGGTGACGGCACCGGCAGTAATAGAGGAGTTCGTGGTGGCCACAAGGCGGAAGTTCGGTTGGGGGCTCGGGGCGGTTGCGGTGTTGGCACTGTTCGGCAGCTGCATCGACGAGGACTCCCGATCGGAGCGATCCGTCACTCAGGCCGCTACACCTTCGGCTCGCACGGCTACCGCCGCGCACGTTCCGGTGCCGCAGCGGCCTGAGTGGCGGGGATCGGTTCTCGAGTACGACGTGGCCGCAGGGTCCGGACCTGGTCTATTCATCGACGTGGACGGACAACGAACCCGTGTCGATCTCAGTCATGTCGGTGCGGTGAGTTGCGGCGGGTATGCATCGCTGGAGTCGAATCGTGCTGCGGTGTTGGGTCGGTTGGCGGAACTCGCGCCGATCGGCACCGGGGTGCGGGTTGTTCGTGCCACCTCGTCCGCTGGGGAAGCCTGACTCCCGGTGGGTACGTGTATCTGAGCGCGCCTGCGGACGGCACGTCGGAGATATCCACCACGACCACACCCGCCCCGACGACCACGCCCACAACGACGCGTGTGTCGTCCACGACATCCACCTCCTCCACCACCTCAACGACCGCCCCCGCGGCGGCTCAGTCCTCAACCGACTCCGATGTGCTCCTCAACGAGATACTGCTCGCCGAGGGGTTCGGCACACTCGACATGCCGGACATCAACCTTTCCGCTCTTGCCCCGATCCCCCTCGACCAGCAGCTCGCATCGGCCGAGAAATCCAACGCGGCGGCCACGAACGCTGCGCGCTGGACCAGAATGTTGACGGCATATCGGGCATGCGTGGGACACCCGCTCGGGGCTGCAAGCAGTGTGCCGCAACGACGATGACACAGCGATCGTGAAAGCGGATCAGAAGGCGGAACTACCGGTTGCGTGCCGGACCCGATGGCCGGCTCTACACCAGCGATGACGATCACTCGATGTACAAGTTCGACGAGAACGGGAACATTTACGTCGAGGCGCCCGCCTACACCAGCAGTGGCGGTGGCGGTGGCGGTGGCGGTGGTGGTGGTGGTGGCTTTTGCCGCCGTAGCCGTTGGTGCTGAGACCGCGCAGGGCGCGGGAGCGACGCGAACCGTTGCGGTGTCCCGACGAAGCCGCTGCGGTCATCGCGATCGGGCCCTCCGAGAGATCAGCCCGCCACCCTGGCGCACTCACCGTGACCGCACCGACACGACGGGACGGCGGCGGCTCGGCGACGCACGCCGTGAGAGCCCTCTCCCATCGGCGATGTATACCGGCTGACCGATACACATGATCCGGTTTGTCTGATTACATGCCCTGGGTGAAGAAGACGACCTTTGCGATCACCCTGATCGTCGGCGCTGTGCTCGTGACCGGATGCGGAAGCAGCAAGACCGAGTCCAGCACCACACCGACCACGACAGCGTCCGTTGCCCGAGTCGTCGACGCATCGAGTGCCAGACCGGCCACCACCTCACGACCGGCACCGACGACGACCACGGTTGCCGCTCCGGTCAGCACCTCACCGGCTGCCGTGCAGCCGGTCGCCCCGGTAGTTCCCACCACCACTATTGCCGTGGCGCCACCACCGGCGCCGGTCGTGATTCCGACGAGCCCGCCCGCGGCCCTCCCGCCCGTACCGAAATCGACGGTCAGCTACGGATCTTGCGATGAAGTGCGAGCCGCCGGCGCCGCCCCGATCTACAAGGGTGAGCCCGGATATTCGACGAAGCTCGACCGCGACAAGGACGGAATCGCCTGCGACAAGTGACACGTCGCGGAGCTTCCCTGAAACGTCGCCCGCGCTCGGCGCACTCGGCGGCACCCCGTGAGGACCGGACGCACACAGGACCGCAGTGTCAGGCTTGCATGCGCCAGCTGAGCTGATCCGCACCACCTCCGGTAATCCCACAGTCGGGCCGTCACGCCCCTGAGTGCCGTCGACCGGCCACCCGCGGATAAGTGCCGCTGATGTGGACGCCATCGCCGTCCATCACTGTTTCGGTCTTCGTGGGTGCCACCGTCGCCGTTCCGCTGCTCGGCGATATCTCAGGGTCCAGTTCACCCCAGACGAAACGGGGCACGCACGTGCCTCGGTGTGCAGATTGCCCGCCGACCGTGGATGCCCGCTGCGTGTCCGGCCGAGTCATTTACTGGGTATACAGACAGCGCGCACACCCTTCTGGTAGCACCAGAACCGACTCCAGTCGAGGTGCCGGGATCGCTCACTACTCAAGGCAGACAACCGTTCACGCGCCGCGCGAACCGGTTTGCACCGAAATCGCGCGTCCTCTCGCATGACCGAATCCCCACGATCTATGGTGAGCGTGCTCGAACATCTGCGGGGGTGGCACACATCTGTATGCATGCCCCTATCCCCTGTGTGAAAGGACCCCCATGGGCGTCACCCTTGCCAAAGGCGGCAACGTATCCCTCGACAAGCAGGCCCCGAACCTGACCGCGGTCGCGGTCGGATTGGGCTGGGACGCGCGATCGACCACCGGCCACGAATTCGACCTCGACGCCAGCGCTCTGGCAACGGGCGAGAACAAGAAGGTCCTGTCGGATCAGCACTTCGTGTTCTACAACAACCTGCGCTCCCCGGACGGGTCGATCCAGCACGAAGGGGACAACCTCACCGGCGAGGGCGACGGTGACGACGAGGTGATCAACGTCGACCTCAAGGCCGTGCCGCCGAACGTCACCAACATCTTCTTCCCCGTCTCCATCCATGAGGCAGAACTGCGTGGTCAGAACTTCGGGCAGGTCACCAACGCGTTCATCCGCGTCGTCGATCGCAGTACCGGCAACGAACTGGTCCGCTACGACCTGTCCGAGGACGCATCCAGCGAGACCGCGATGACCTTCGGTGAGCTCTACCGGCACAACGGGGAGTGGAAGTTCCGTGCCATCGGCCAGGGCTACGCGTCCGGGCTGTCCGGTATCGCCCGCGACTACGGCGTCAACATCTGACCCACCTCAGTGGGTCGGGGAGGGCCCGCACCACGCGTCCGCGCCCTCCCCCTGGCGTTCGGCCCGCTGGTGTTCACACCATTGCAGTAGCCACCCTGCATGCCCACTAGAGAAAGGCCACGCTTCGTGGTTCTGCGAATATTCGGTCTCTCCTTCGCTGTGACGGTGATCTCCCTCATCATCGCCGCGATCTACGGAGGCCCCCAGGCCGTCCTGCTCGTGGTGATCCTCTCGATCCTCGAGATCTCGCTGTCCTTCGACAACGCCGTCATCAACGCCACCGTCCTGCGCCGCATGAGCGAGTTCTGGCAGAAGATCTTCCTCACCGTCGGCATCGTCATCGCGGTGTTCGGCATGCGCCTGGTCTTCCCCCTCGTCATCGTCTGGCTGGCCTCCGGCCTCGGCCCCGTCGCCGCCCTCGACCTGGCACTCAACCCGCCCGCCGACGGTGCCGCGTACTTCCCCGACGGCAGCGCCAGCTACGAAACCCTGCTCACCGACGCCCACCCGCAGATCGCGGCGTTCGGCGGCATGTTCCTGCTGATGCTGTTCCTCGGCTTCATCCTCGAAGAGCGCGAGATCACCTGGCTGTCCTGGCTGGAGAAGCCCCTCGCCCGCGCAGGCAAGCTCGACCAGCTCGCCGTCATCATCGCCGGCGCCCTGCTGCTGATCACCGCTGCGTACATCGCCCCCGAGGACACCGTCTCCACGGTGATGATCGCCGGCGTCCTCGGCATGGTCACCTACATCGCCGTCAACGGTCTCGGTGAGCTGTTCAACACTCCCGAGGGAGACGAAGACGGCGAACTGGTCGAAGGGTCCAAGGGCGGACCGACCGAGCTGGCCAAGGCCACCGGTAAAGCCGGGTTCTTCCTGTTCCTCTACCTCGAGGTCCTCGACGCGTCGTTCTCCTTCGACGGTGTCATCGGCGCCTTCGCGATCACGTCCGACCCGATCATCATCGCCCTCGGCCTCGGCTTCGTCGGCGCGATGTTCGTCCGTTCCATCACCGTGTTCCTGGTCCGCAAGGGAACCCTGTCGGACTACGTGTACCTCGAGCACGGCGCCCACTGGGCCATCGGCGCACTGGCCGTGATCCTGCTGGTGTCCATCGGCTACCACGTCAACGAGAACGTCACCGGCCTCGTCGGTGTCGCCCTCATCGGCGCCGCGTTCATCTCCAGCATCATCCGCAACCGCCGCACCCTCGAACCGATCGAGGCGACCGGTGAGCGGGACGACGAACCGGAGAAGGCCAGCGTCGGCTGACGCGCCTCACCCGCGACCGGATCCGACCGATCTCAACGGTGCACCCTGCCGCGCCACGCCGCGGCAGGGTGCACCCCCGGAACACGAGCGCCCCCGGTGCCGGCCAAGCCTGGCGAGCAGCACCTTTCATCCGACGCAACACGCAGGAGAGACCCATGACGTCGCTTGTCCGCGGCCAGAACACCCCACTGACCTCACCGCAGCTGACCGTCACCGTGTCCGGTGTCACCCCCGGGTCGGTCGACCTCATGGTCTTCCAGGTCACCACCACCGGGAACGTACGCAGCGACAGCGATTTCGTCTTCTTCAACCAACCCGCCTCCCCCGAGGGAGCGGTCCGGCTCACCGGCCCCAGCACCGTCGACGTCGACGTCACCAAAGTGCCCCACAGCATCGACAGGCTGCGTCTGGCGGTGAGCATGGACGACTCCGCTCCCGGCAGCCTCGCCGCCATCCCCGGTCTCGGCGTCACACTGGGTTCGGTCTCAGCCCCAGCCCTCGGCCTGACCACTGAACGGGCCGCCGTCCTCGCCGAGATCTACCGGCGCGGTGAGCAATGGAAGATCCGGAACGTCTCCGCCGGCTGGGATACCGGCCTCAAGGCCCTCGTCACCGAACACGGTGTCGTCGTCGACGACGCCCCCAGCCACCCGCCGGCCCCCACATACCCGTCCACTCCCCCAGCCCAGCCGCCCGCGCCCGTCATTGCGCCCCCGGCGCCCACCCCCACGCCGGCGCCGCAACCGCGGGTCCAGCGCAGCAAGATCACCCTCACCAAGGCCAGCCCCACCGTGTCCCTCGCCAAGGGCGGCGACACCGGAACGATGCGGGTCAACCTCAACTGGACCCGCGGCCGGCGGGGCCTCTTCGGCGGCAATGGCGCGATCGACCTCGACCTCGCATGCCTGTACCAACTCAACGACGGATCCAAGGGTGTCGTGCAAGCACTCGGCAACGCGTTCGGCGACCTGCACTACCCGCCCTACATCGCCCTCGACGGCGACGACAGATCCGGAACCAACGCCGGCGGCGAAAACCTCCACATCAACCTCGCCCACCTCGCCGACTTCAAACGCATCCTCATCTTCGCCTACATCTACGACGGCACCCCGAACTGGTCCGCCGCCGACGGCATCGTCACCCTGTACCCACCCCACGGCCCCGAAGTGGAAGTACGCCTCGACTCCCCCGACAACCGCGCCCGATCCTGCGCCATCGCCCTCCTGAAAAACGAACGCAACGAACTGACCGTCACCCGAGAAGTCCGGTACATCAACGGAACCCAATCCGACATCTCCAAGGCCTACCGCTGGGGCCTGAAATGGACCGCCGGGCGGAAATGACCGCACCCGTGGGGACCGATCGAGAGGTGATCGCCGCCGGACGGATACCCACACCACGGAAACCGCACCGCGCTGTCAGCACGAGTGACGGGCAGGATGGCCGACTTGGCGAAGCTGGTCGACGTCGCCTGACCGAGAGAAGGACCCATCGCACAGCGACATACCATTCGGCAGATGCTGCCCGAGTGCTGGATCCGCCCGTTGGAATGGTGGGGGCGTTGGATTGGCGGAGACCCACAGATGCGGCAGGCTGCGGGTCCCCGCCCGCGCCGGACGTCTCGGGGAGGACACCCGAGTGAGACGTCCAGCGAGTCTGGGGCAGGATCAATCGGTCTTTCAGGTCGTCGCTCTCGGAATGTCAGAGTTCCACCGGCGAGCAGCCACACAATGGTGTCGAGATCGAGCAGTTGCGACGTCACGGCGCTTGTGACGGCGACTCCTCGCTGGGGTTCGCGCGAACCGAGTCTCGGAGCAACTGCAGTGACCGCTGGTGTGCTCGTGCGGCTTGGGCGCTGTCTCGGGCTCCGTCTGGTCCTGCTCGCAACGAGTCGTGTTCGTATTGGCGTGATTGCGCTTCGTACCATGCGGCCATGGTCTCGGCGCTCGCGCCCGGAGCGGGTCGGGTTATGGACAGTGCAGTCAACTCGATCAGGGTATTCGAGTCCATTGACAATCACCTTGTCATGAAATGTTCGCTAATGATGCCAGGTAGTACTCACGCCTGTCGGTGAGCGGGACCGGCGATGTCAGTTGGTCTTTTTCAGACGAAAGCCTGCGGATCGCGGCCTTCAGGAGTACTGAGGATGTGGTTCACTTCTTCTTCGCGAGGGCGACCGCAATGATAATGATGATGCCTTGGATGATGATCTGCTGGCTCACGTCCAGCCCGGCGAGGATCAGCCCATTGTTGATGAGGCCGATGAAGACTGCTCCGATCGCCGATCCGATGACTCTGCCGTAGCCGCCGAAGAGGCTGGTCCCGCCCAGAACAACGGCGGCGATAACGGAGAGCTCGTCCCCGGTGCCCCATTGATACCGGCCCGACTGAAGGCGGCCCGCGTAGAGCATTCCGGCGATGCTGGCGACGATGGCGGAGATCAACAGCACGTAGAAGGTGATCCTTTTGGTGCGGACGCCGGTGAAGCGTGCTGCGGTCTCGTTTCCTCCGGCGGCCAGTACCTGCCGTCCGAATGCTGTCTTGTTCATCACCACGACACCGATGAGGACGAAGAGTCCTGCCCAGAGCAGGAGGGAGGGAACGGGTCCGAAGTCTCCGGACCCGAACAGATTGGTGAAGGCCTTGTTCAGGATGGGCACCGGCTGGAAGTTGGAGATCCATTGCGCAACTCCGGCTGCGATGCCCAGCATTGCGAGGGTCACCAGGAAGGACGGCAAGCCCAGGATTGCGACGAGGCCCCCGTTGATGGTGCCGACCACTACGCCGGTGCCGAGTCCTGCCAGCACTCCGACCAGGACGCTGCCGGTCGACGAGATGGTCATGGCAGTGACGACACTGGACAGTCCGGCAACGGATCCGATCGAGAGATCGATCTGGGCGGCGGCGATCACGAAGGTTCCGGCTACCGCCATGACGGCGATGATGGCGGTTTGTCTGACGATGTTGAGCAAGTTGCTGGTCAGCAGAAAGCCGTCATCGCGTAGGAAGACTGTGAACAGTAGGAAGATGACGACGAAGCCGATGTAGATTGCGAAGTCGCGCCACTCGAGTTTGCCGAATCGTGCTGCGATGCTCGGTCGGCCGGGGTCAGGAAGCGCTGCGATGCCTGAGGTGGAGGTCGGCTCCTCCGCCCCGGCCGTGGCGTTCGAGGTGGTGGCTTTGGTGGGCATGGGTGTTCACACTCCTTGGATGGCAAGCTGGAGCGACTCTTCGTCGGGGATGGTGTCGCGGGCGAAGTCGGCGTCGATTCGCCCTTGTCGCATGACAAGGACACGATCGACGACGGCGAGGAGTTCCTCGAGTTCGGACGAGATGAGGATGATCGCGGTACCCGCGTCGGCGAGGTCGAGTACGAGTTGCATGATGTCGGTTTTGGAGGCGATGTCGACGCCTGTGGTGGGTTCGTCGAGAATCAGCACTCGCGGTGGTACTCCCACCTCGCCGAGGCCGAGCCACTTGGAGATGACGACCTTCTGTTGGTTTCCGCCGGACAGTCGGCCGACTGGTTGATCGATTGCGGTGGTGCGAATTCCGAGTCTGCGCGTGAGGTCTACGCAGAGGTCACGGCCTCTGTCGTCGTCGATGAACGGCCCTCGGGTCAAGCGGGTGAGGCTGGGTAGCAGCAGGTTGGTCCGGACCGAATGCTCGCGTACGAGGCCTTGCGATTGACGGTCCTCGGGTACGAGCATGACACCCGACTTGATGGCGTCGAGTGGCCGACGTGGGTTGATGGTTGTGCCGTCGACCACTATCCGACCCGAGTCGGCGCGGTCGATGCCGAACAGGCATCGTGCCAATTCCGTTCGGCCGCTCCCGATCAGCCCGGCCAGGCCGACGACCTCACCGGCTGCCACCTTGAATGAGACGTTGTCGAGACGGTTTCCCGCAGTCAGGTTCTCCACGGACAGGGTGATCTCACGCGGAGTGTCGGTATCACGCGTGGTTCTGGTGAAACCGTGCAAGATCTCTCGCCCGACAATGGATTCGGCGACTTGTTCCGGTGGGACTGCGGACACGGTGTCGGTGAGGACCCGGCGGCCGTCGCGGATGATGCTCAGGCGATCGGCGACACGCGCAATCTCGGCCATTCGATGGCTGATGTAGACGATCGAGATGCCTTGTGTCTTGAGCCTGGCGATGAGGGCGAACAGCGCTTCGACCTCGGAATACGGGAGGCTGGCGGTCGGCTCGTCCATCACCAGGATCCGTGCTTGCATGCTCAGTGCCTTGGCGATCTCGGTGAGTTGCCAGTACCCGACGGGGAGATCTCCGATCAGGCTGCGTGGATCGATGTCGGCGCCCATGCGGTCGAGGAGCGTCCTCGCCTGTCGGTTCAGACCTCGATCGTCGATGAGTCCGAAGTGGTGGGGTTCGCGACCGAGGAAAATGTTCTGTGCCACCGAGAGGCTCGGGATGAGGCTGAACTCTTGGAAGACCATGCCTATGCCCGCCGCCGTCGCATCGGACGGTGAATGGAAATTTGCCGGTTCCCCGTTGATTGTGATCTCGCCCGCGTCGGCGCGGTGAACCCCTTGCAGGATCTTCATCAGCGTCGACTTTCCCGCGCCGTTGCCGCCGAGCAAGGCATGGACCTCGCCTTCACGTAGCTCGAAATCAACCCCGCGCAGGACGTCCACCTTGCCGAAGGATTTGTGGATGCCCCGCATGGAGACCGCGATCGAGGCATCGTTCGCGGCTTTCATCGTCCGCTGTCCAATGCCTGCTGGAGGTCGCTGGGGGCATCGGAGTGATACAGCGACTTCCATGAGTCGACAAGGTTGTCGCGAGTGACGGGGAGAGAGGGAAGTTCGACGAAGGCCGGAGCTGGTTTGCCCAGGAGCGCGTAGGCTGCGAGCTTCGCTTCGACGGTTCCCTGGTCGTATGGTTGCGCGGCGGCAATCCCGGCGACGAATCCGTTCTGGGCCATGTCGATGGCGACGTTGTTTCCCAGGTCCACCGTCGTGACGGCAAGGGAGTCGCGTCCCGAGGCGCGTGCGGCATCGATGGCTCCCTCACACGGCGCGTCGAAGAAGCACCACACTCCGCCGAGTTGGGGGTGTTTGGTGAGCCACGCGTTGACGTTCGAGTTTCCCTCGCCCTTCCAGTCCGGACCCAGTAGTCCCTTGTTCTCGACGATGTCGATGTCGGGGTAGTCTTTCGCGATCGTCTCGGTGAAACCCTGTTCCCGCAGAACATTCGTCGGTGCCTGTGCGCCGTGGTGGATCACACCCACTTCGCCTCTGCCGCAGAGGGCTTTCGCCAACTGGTGTGCGCCGAGAACACCGGCTCCGTAGTTGTCGGTCGCGACGACGGAGACATAGTCCTGTCCCGGTTGGAAGTTCTCGGCCGGGTTCTCCATGAAGACGATCTTGACGCCGGCGTCGGCGGCCTTCCGGTAGGCGGGCGCAAGCGCGACGGGGTCGAGGGAAGGGATCGACACGATGATGTTCGGTCTGGCCGAGAGTGCAGTTTCGATATCGGAAAACTGTTTGGCGGGATCGGCCTGGGCGTCGGTCTGGGCGACGATTCTGATGCCGAGCCTGTCGAACTCCGCCTTGAGCGCCTCGACCTGGGCGTTGCTCCAGCTGTCCCCGGAGAAGTGCATCACGACCGCTGCTGTGGAGTTCATGGCGCGGATTTGGGTCACCTCGGCGTCGGTGAGCTCGATCGATGTTGCCGGTACGGAGGTTTCACCGTAGGGGCCTTTGCCGATGACGTCACCGCTGGTGTATGCGGTGATCGCGGCGTCGTACGGGGTTGTGTCGCAGTTCGCGTTCGCAGTGCCGGTCGAGTTCGAGGCGCAGGCGGTGGCAGCGCCGGTGACGAGGAGTGCGGCGGCCACCAGGGCGTATCGGCGGCGGCCTGTCTGACGGTGATGTGCCGGTTTGGGGTTTCGGCTGTGTGCGGACGCGCGGGTCATGCTGCACCTCTGTGATGTGTGATGGGAAGACTGTGGGTCGGTCAGCAAGCGTGGGTTTTCGAGGGCTCCGACAGCGGCTGACTCATTAACGTCGATTTTCACTTTAATGTTGTCGATTCTCGACGTCAATGGTTTCGCGAGATCTCGGTCACACATATCCCGGTCTCGGATGACCGCGAAGGCCGTTGCAGGCGGAAATTGCCGGGCTACCTGATACAGCCTGGGCCGCCGAGCTTTTCGCTCGACGGCCCATGGGAAGTGCAGCGCCGGCCCGCTAGGCAGTCGCGCCAGCAGCGACGGAGAGGGTGATGCTCTTGGTCTGGGTCAGCGCGAACAGCCCCTCAGGGCCGCCTTCGCGACCGAATCCGGACTGCTTCACTCCCCCGAAGGGCGCTGCGAGGCACGGGAATGTGCCGTTGATGATAAAGACACCGGAGCGCACGCGACGTGCGACGTCGAGGCCGGCCTGCTCGTCGGTGGTGAACACCGACCCGGAAAGCCCGTACCGCGAGTCGTTCGCGATGGCGACGGCTTCGTCGAGGTTATCGAACGGAATGACGCAGAAGACCGGACCGAAGATCTCGTTCTGGGCGGCCTCCATGTCGTTGTTGACGTTGGTCAGCAGGGTGGGTTCGAGAAAGTACCCTTCCAAGCCGCTGGGCCTGGCGCCTCCGGTGGCGATGGTCGCACCGCCGGCGACGGCCCGTTCGATGTAGTTTTCGGCGCGGTCCAGGAAACGTGGTGCCGCGAGCGGGCCCCAGGTGGTGTCGAGGTTTGCGGGATCGCCCATCGTCAGCGCCTCGAGGCCGGCGACGAGTCGATCGACGACCTCGTCGTGGATTTCCCGGGCGACGAGGAGTCGCGTCATAGCCACACAGATCTGACCGCTGTAGAGGGCCATCGCGTCGACCAGGGCGGGAACCGCAAGATCGAGGTCGGCGTCGGCGGCGACGATCGCGGCAGACTTTCCACCCAACTCCAGCACGAGGTTGGCTACGCGGTCGGCACACGCGTGCATGACGGACATCCCGACCTCGGTGCCGCCGGTGAAGTGGACGGCCGCGATCCCCGGATGCTCGACGAGGTACTGGCTGACGTCAGCGTCGCCGGCGAGGATGCTCAAGACCCCGGGCGGGAAATCGGCCTCGGCGGCCGCATCGGCAAAAAGATATCCGAGCATCCGGCATTCGGGCGGAAGCTTGATGATCATCGTGTTCCCGGCCAGCAGGCCGGGGATGATTGCGAGTGCGAATTGCATGTGCGGGCCGTTGAACGCCACGATCCCCACGGTGGGCCCGATCGGTTCCTGGCGAACCTCGATACGTCCCATCGAGGTCTCGCGTGTCTCGATCCACGGAGCGGTCCGGGACTCGTCGAGCGCCCGATTCCACAGATCCGAGGCGGCTTTGGTGAGTTCATCGCCGTTGCGGAACGGCATTCCGGCCTCGAGTGCCCAGACTCGGACGATCTCATCGAGGCGCTTGTCCAGCGCGCCACAGAATCTCGTGACGATCTCACCTCTCGCGTCGTGAGTCAGGTCGGCCCAGGCGCCGAAGGCCTCCTGGGCCTGCGCGACGGCGAGTTTCGCGTCGTCAACGGTGGGTCGAGGCAGTTGGCGAATCACCCGACCGCCGAAGGGCGCGACGACATCGGCGAGTTCACTGCCCTGCGGAGCCACCCAACGGCTACCGATAAAGAGTTCGTTCGCGTGTGGGACGTTCATCTGGAGATCTCCTCTGAGTGGTCATTGTTCGCACCGCTGTTTCGAAGGCGGTCAGCGGACCGGGCAGACGGAACGGGCGCACCGAGAACCCACCCGCCACGTATATGTCGGAAATCACCATAATGATGTCGAAATGTTTCGTCAATAGGATGGATACCCACTCACGTCGGCGTATATGCTGATTTCATGACGTTAAATGGGGGTGGCGGATCGCCCCAGGATCTGCCGTCGACGCGCCGGGCACAACGCATCACCGGCAACGGCACACAACCTGTGAAACGGTCCGGTGGCCGAATGGCGAGGACCGGTGAGGTACTGAACCTGGTCCGACTCGGAAAGGTCGAGACCGTCACCGAATTGGCGAAGTCGATGGGGCTGGCCCGCTCGACCGTCAACGAACGACTCGACATTCTCCAGCAGATCGGACTGCTGACGACCGGTGGAGAAACGTCACCGGGTCGAGGCCGGCCCGCGAGCCTGTTGGCGTTCAACGCGGCCGCCGGCGTCACCCTGGTAGCTCAAGTGGGCATGAGTGGGACGATGCTCGCCATCACCGACCTGGATGCGGAGATACTCTGGCGCACCCAGGTCCAATTCGACGTGTCGCACGGACCGGACGCGTTGATCGAGCTCATTTGCACTGTTTTCGGGGACGCCTTGGCGGAACTCGAAATTTCCGCCGACCAGGTGTACGGCGTCGGACTGGGACTGCCCGGCGATGTCGAGATCTCCACGGCTCCGGCGTCGAACCGGGCGGGGGGCAGTCGCGCTTGGGTGAACTTCCCTTTCGCGGAGCGTCTTTCGCAGTCGTTCCATGCACCGTCCTTCGTAGACAGGGACGTCAACCTGATGGCGATCGGAGAACACCGAACGGGGTGGCGCGACGCCAACGTGCTGGTGTCGTTGAAGGTCGGAACTGTTGTCGCGTGCGGTCTGGTGATCAACCACAACGTGGTGCGCGGGGCCACCGGAATGGTAGGCGAGATCGGCCATACCAAGATCGCGGGCGTGGACCTGCCCTGCCCGTGCGGGAGCCGGGGGTGCCTCAACACCATCGCCGGCGGACCAGCCCTGGCGGCGTCCCTCGTGGAGCAGGGTTTCCAGGCGCACACCGCCCGCGACGTGGCCGACCTGGCGAACTCCGGGATCGTTCCTGCGGGCCAGGCCGTGCGCGAGGCCGGCCGTCACGTCGGGGAGGTCATGGCGTCGGTCATCAATCTCCTCAACCCCGACGTCGTGACGGTATGGGGGTATCTGGTCGATGCCGGTGACCAGTTCCTCGTCGGGATGCAGGAGTCGATCTACAAGTCGGCACTTCCCTCATCCGCTCGCGCCACGGTCATCACTCGTGCGCGCCTCGGCGACGACGCGGGGCTGCGAGGGGCCGCGTTGGCGGTCATCGAGGACGCCTTGGCGCCCGAAGCGATCGACGAGTTGGTGGCGACAGCCGACGCCGGATGATGCGCCCGGCCGGTATACGCGCAACACCCCGCCGATAAACTCCCTCCGGAAAGGCCGGCGATTGCCAACCGGCGCCCCCAATCGGTCCGCGGCGGACCATTCCCGTCGCGATCTGACCTCGACTGCGATGACAACGCAATGGTCGCGATGACCCTGCCCGGTCCGTTGACCCGCTCTGCGCTCACCGGTGGTGTCGGCATCGTCTGAGGCCGTGCACCCGTTCACCGGGTGCACTCCTCAACGAGATGGCGGCGGGTAGGCGGCCCAGAGCCGCTGGGCGACGCTTCGATCACATTTCCTCGAGGCGAGGATGTGCCAGAGTCGCTCGGAGAAAGTCGATTTCGTGATCCCATAGGTGACGAATAGCTCCGCCTCCGGCGGGCCACCGAAAGGCGCCCAGATGTCAGCGAACGACAGAAACGCTTCGGTTTCGTCGCGTACGACCCCGGGACGGTGGCGAGTTGTTCCGGATTGTGTTCGTTGCCGATGTCGTTGTCGATACTTACGCACATCGGCTTCTATCGCAGAGTGCTCATGCTCGCGACGGACCTGACGGGTTCGCGGATCCGGTGTCCATCCGGACCTCGTCCACGGATGTTCACGCTGAGGGTGTTCGGGCATGACCGCATCTGTTCTCTCTGATCGACCGGGGTATGCGCCGCCAATCCGGTGCCCTCCGGTGAGGTGTTCTCGGTTTGGAGGGGCACCGGCGGGGTGGGGCTACGGGGACCGTTATTGTCGTTTCCTGCCCGCTCACGTGGCGGGAGAGGACCGGTAGCTACTCTTCCTCTTCCGCCGCGTAAGCGGCGCCCCCGGACCTGGGTGGCGCACTTGGCACCACGGGTGTCAGCGACCGGCGAAACCGGCGTCGACCGGCAAGCTGACTCCGGTGACGTAGCGACCTTCCTCGGACGCCAGCCATACGATGGCATTGCTGATGTCCTCGGGTTCGACCATGTCCACCGGAAGCGCGTTGGCCATGTTGGCGTCCCACTCGGGGTGCGTCTCGAGGAACCCGCGGACGTGATCGTTGTTGATCAGTTTCGTGTTGACGCCAGTCGGATGGAGGGTGTTCACCCGAATCATGTGCGGAGCCAGCTCATTGGCGAGTGTCCGCATCAGGCCGACGACACCGTGTTTGGCGGAGACATAATGTGCGAGGTTGACCATACCCTTGGTACCTGCGGACGAACTGGTGATGGCGATGCACCCTCCATGACCCGCCTCGATCATTGCGGGGATGGCGGCCTTGACGGTCTTCCACACCCCGGTCAGGTTGACACCGATCATCTCGTCCCACTCTTGCTCGGTGATCGACCAGGTGTTGGGAACGAAGCAGGTGAAGGCGGCGTTGGCGCAGATGATGTCGAGCCGGCCGAACTCGGCCACCCCGGTGTCGACGAACTGCGCCATGGTGTCCGCGTCGCGTACATCGATCTCGGCGGTCAGGATGCGCCGTCCGAGTGTTTCGACGAGTCGCTGTGTTTCCTTCAAATCCTCGGAGCTGGCCAGGGGGTATTGCACCGTGTCGAGTTGCCGGCATACGTCGAATGCGAGGATGTCCGCGCCTTCTTGTGCCATGCGGATCGCGTGGGACCTGCCTTGACCTCGTGCGGCACCCGAGATGAGTGCCACTTTTCCTGCGAGTCGTCCTGTCATGACGATTCCTCTCTGCTTGTGCGGTTGCCTCCGCAGGTGTTGCTGATTTCAGGCGGGGGTGGGCGACGACGCAGTCGTGATGTCGGCGCCGATGCGGATCCGTTCTCTGTTTGTCGCTCAGGGTGCGGGGGGTCCGTCGCCCCGCGCGGGGGTCAGCCCGCGGTGTCGTGCATCGTCGCGAGGTCCCTGCGGTGGGTTTCCTTCGCCAGTCCGACTCCGATGCTGGTGATCACTGCGACGGTGACCACGTAGATGGCCACGGGAATCGACGAGTCGAAGGCGCCGAGCAGGGCAATGGCAATCAACGGCGCTATGGCGCCACCGATCACGGTCGTGACCTGGGCACTGATCGACATGCCCGTGTATCGGACCCTGGTGGGGAACTGCTCGGCGAAGAACGCTGCCTGAGGCCCGTAGAGGGCCGAGTGGAAGATGAGCCCACCGACCATGGCCAGAAAAACCAGTGGCGAGCTCCCGGTGTCGAGGAGCCAGAAGAATATCCAGATCCAGACGGCGGTGCCGATCGCTCCGCCGAGCAGCACGGGGCGGCGACCGAGTTTGTCCGACAGCGCACCGAAAAAGGGTGTCGCGACAAGCTGGATGACGTTGGCGAGGACGAGTGCATTCAACACCACGCTCTTGTCGACGCCGCTCCGCTCGACGGCGTACACGAGGATGAACGCGGTCAGGACGTAGTACACGATGTTTTCGGTCAAGCGTGCACTCGCACACGCGGCGAGCTCGCGGCGGTGCTCGCGCAGAACGGTTCGGGCGGGGGCTTCCTCCGCCACCGCCTTCTCTGCCTGTTCGTGTGCCTCCACGAACAACGGTGCGTCCTCGACCTTGGACCGGATCCAGTAGCCCACGACCAGAAGCACGGCGGACAGCAGGAAGGGGATACGCCATCCCCAGTCGAGGAAGGCGTCGTCATCGAGTGTGGCGGCGAGCACGGCGAGGACTCCGGTGGCGATGAGGTTGCCCAGTGGGATTCCGGCCTCGGGCAGGCTGGTCCACGCGCCGCGTCGTCGGGCCGGCACCCGCTCGGCGACCAGGAGCATCGCTCCGCCCCACTCGCCGCCCAGGGCAAAGCCCTGGATGAGGCGAAGTGCGCTCAGTGCGATGGCCGACCACACCCCGATGGCCGCGTAGGTCGGTAGCAGTCCGATCGCGAAGGTGGCGCCGCCCATCAGGACCAGGCTGATGATCAGCAGCGGCTTGCGGCCGATGCGGTCCCCGAAGTGGCCGAAGACGAGTCCGCCGATGGGGCGGGCGAAGAACCCGAGGGCATAGCTGAGGAAGGCGAGCAACGTGCCCACGATCGGGTCCTCGGCGGGAAAGAACAGTTTGTTGAATACCAGGGCAGCCGCGGAGCCGTACAGCAGGAAGTCATAGGCCTCCAGCGCCATACCGGTGGTGCTGGAGGCGACGACGCGGGCGAGCCCTCGACGTGAGGTCGGCGGCGCCTGGTTCGCGGTCGTACTGTTGCTGGACATGGGTTTTCCCTCAGATTCTGGTCGTCAGGTAGGCGTCGAGGTCGACGGGCTGCCCGGTCGCTTGGGATGTGTGGGCTGCCTCCATGAGGGCGACCACTGTTCGTGCTTCCTCCGCGGAGGACTGCGGGGTTCTGCCCGTAGCAATCGCGTCGACGAACTCCCGGAATTGGTTGTCGAAGGAGGAGTCTCCGTTGATGTAGGGAACGACTTCTTCCTGCACCGCGGGAATGTTGTTCACCCAGAGGTTCCGGTCGTCGGTGAGCCGCATGCTGCCCTGCGGTCCGTTGATGAGTCTGTCGTTCACCGGGACTCGGGTGTTCAGGGAGATGTAGCCGGAGGCGAGGCTGCCGTCCTCGAATTCGACCATCAGCATGGCCTCGTCTTCGCCCTCCCACAGATCACGCAGGCGCCGCGTCTGGGCGTACACCCGAGTGGGACGGCTGCTGATGAGCCAGAGCATGGTGTCGAGGACGTGCGGACCGTTGAGCCCCAGAGCGAGCCCGCCGGTGTCGGAGGCGGACTTCCACCACTGCGTTGCCACGTGCTCCGCGAAGACGCCCAGGGTATGGGTCAGGGTCAGGGGACGACCGAGGTCCGCTACCCGCTTCTTTGCGGTCTGGGCTCCCTCGAAGAAGCGTCGGCAGTGGGCGACCATGAGCACGCGGCCATTGGCTGCGGCGGCGTCGATCATGGTGTCGGCGTCCGCTAGCGAGGTGGCGAGCGGTTTCTCGATGAGCACGTGCTTGCCGTTTTCGACCAAGGCCTTGGTCAGCGGCGCGTGCACATGGTTGGGGACGGTGAGGACGACCGCGTCTATGTCGTCGGCCAGGATGACCGCTTCGGCATCGTGGACCGCACGCTCGGCCGCGTATCGACCTGCCAGATCCTCGGTGCGTTCTTTCTCGTGGGGCAGGCCTGCGACCGCGACAAGGGTGGCAACGTCGCTGGCGGAGACAATGGCGGGTAAGTGCGCGGCAGCGATCCGACCGGGGCCGATCAGGGCAACGCGGAGTTTGTCGTTCTCAGGCATGGTTGCTCGCTTGGGCTGTGTAGGGGACGTGGCTGAGGTAGTCGAGCAGTAGACGGGCAGCAGAGGTCGCGAAGACCTCGTCGTTGATGTGCTGGTCGATGTCGATCACGGTCACCGCCGAGCCGTCCAGGGACGACTTGACGGCGTCGAACAGGTCGCGGCGGGCCTCGGGGCGGTCGAAGGGTTCTCCTTCGGCATCGAGTGCCGAGGTACCGCGCAGGGGAATCAGCAGGGTACACGGTCCGGTGGCGAGGCGGAGTTTTCTGCCGATCGCCTCGCCGATTTGTCGTGCCTCATCGCTGGTGACCCGCATCAGCGTGTTCTCGGCGTTGTGGTGGTAGAGCAGACGGTTCGCAAAGGTGCCAGGGATGGTGTCCGGTGCTCCGAAGTTCACCATGTCGGTGGCCCCGAGAGATACGACTTGGGGTACGCCGTGCCGGGCGGCGCTTTCCAGGCGTGTAGGTCCCGCAGACAGAATGCCGCCGACGACCTCGTCGGACCATTCGGTGGTGGTGAGGTCGAGAACTGCGTCGAAGTAGCCCTCCGAGATCAGGCGTTCCATCGTCCGTCCGCCAGTACCGGTGGCGTGGAAGACGACAACTTCGCATCCCGCGTTCTCGAGAATACTTTTGGCGCACATGACAGCCTGGGTGGTGACACCGAACATCGAGGCCGCGACAAGGGGCCGGTCCGCTGTCGGTGAGACGTCCGGTCTGGTGCTCAAGCCGTTCACCATCCCCGCGAACGCGTCAGCGGCTTGGGTGTAGGTCACGCTGCTGATCCGGTTGAGACCGGCGACGTCCACTATCGACGGGAACATCACGATGTCGGAGGTGCCGACGTAGTTCGCGGTGTTCCCCGAAGCCACAGTGGACAAGATCGCTTTCGGAAAACCGAGCGGCAGATCCCGCATGACGATCGATCCGATCGTGGTTCCTGCACCGCCACCGAGCGCGAAGACACCCTGAATGCTCTCGGTGGCGACCAGATCCTCGACTATGCGGCGGGCGCCGGCACCCATGACGTCGACCGCCGACGAGCGATCGTGCCGCCGCCGGAGAACACCCAGGTCCATTCCGGCGGAGTCCGCGACCTCCTCGCGGGTGCTGTCCGCGTGAAGTAGGGGCTCGTCGAGCACGCCGACGTCGATGAGGTGCACCCGCAATCCATGCTCGCGCAAACGCGCGCGGATGTAGCCGGCGTCGTCCGCCTTGGTGTCGAGCGCCGCTATCAGGGCGACTGTTGTGGTCACGGTGTTGTCCTGTCAGAGGGTGAGGATGCCGCCGTTGACGTCCAGGGTGGCGCCGGTGATGAAACGAGACAGATCCGACAGCAGAAACAGTGTGGCCCCGACGACATCCTGCTCGTATACGTTGCGGCCCAACGGGGTCTGCTTGGCCAACTCCACGAGATCCGCTTCACGGTGCAGGTCGGTGAGCAGGTCATTCATGCGGACCCCGATGATCCCTCCAGGACATATGGAGTTTGCGCGGATGTTCTGCGGGCCGAATTCTTTGGCGATGTGCCTGGTCAGCCCGAGAATTCCTGCTTTGGCGGCCGAGTAATGGCAGCCGAGGAACGGACTCGAGGTGCGCCCGGCCAGCGATGAGATACTCACCAGTGCGCCGCCGCCGGATTTAGCGATGTGCGGGATCGTCGCCTGGTAGCTGATGAAAGCGCCCTTGAGATTCGAATCGATGATGAGATCCCATTCCTCACTGGCGATCTCGAGTGTGGGACGTTGGGCGCGGTAGGCGCCGGCCGAGTACACGACATTGTGCAGCGCGCCGAATTTTTCGACGGTCTGGGCGGCCACGCGCTCTGCGTCGTCGGGCCGGGTGGCATCTCCGGCGACGCCGAGGAATCGGTCGCCGTAGTGCTTGAATTCCTCGGCGACGGCATCGACTCGTTCTTTGTCCAGGTCAGAGATGGCGACTCGGGCACCGAGCTGCAGAAGGTTGTCGGCGGTCGTCTTGCCCGTTCCGCGGGCTCCACCGACGACCAGCGTGACGGTGTTGGTGAGTTTGTCGCCGACGGCGTTCCAGTCGAAGTTGTCGTGCAGGTGGGCGGTCATGGTGGTCCTTCTTGATCTGGCGATGTAGTGGGGGTAGACAGGGATCAGTTCCTGGCTCAGGCGGTCGTTGTTGCCTTGAACGCCGCGGTTGTCTGTGTCAGAGCTTCTTCGACCGGAAGCCGTTCCATGCTGGAGGCTCCGACGAAGCCCACGGCGTTCGATCGCTTCATGACGTACTCGGCGTCCGATGGTGTCGCTATGGGCCCACCGTGGCACAGAACAATGACGTCGGCCTTCGCCGCCAGTGCCGCCTCCCCGATCGCCTGAACCCGATCGCAGGCGTCTTCGAGGGAGAATGCGCCGTCGGTCGACATCCCGATGCTGCCGCCCACCGTCAGCCCCATGTGGGCGATCACCGCGTCGGCCCCGACCGCTGCCATGGCCGCGGCTTCCTGTGGGGTGAAGACGTAGACGATGGTGAACAGACCTAGCTGGTGGGCGATCTCGATCATCTCGACCTCACGCTGGAAGCCCAGACCCGATGCCTCGAGTTCCTCCCGGATGCGACCGTCGAACAGGCCCACTGTCGGAAAATTGTTCACGCCGGAGAAGCCTGCGGCCGCAACCTGTTCGAGCAGGCGGCGCATGTCCCGAGTCGGATCCGTCCCATTCACGCCCGCAATGACCGGTGTGTTGTGAACAACCGGCAGAACTTCACGCTCGCCCATCTCCAGAACGATCGCATTGGCGTCGCCGAGCGGAAGGAGCCCGCACATCGAGCTGTGTCCCGCCATCCGGAACCGGCCGGAGTTGTACACGATGATGACATCGGCCCCGCCGCGCTCGATGAACTTCGCCGAGATCCCAGTGCCCGCCCCGGCGCCAACAATCGGACGCTGATCACTGACTTGCGTATTTAGTCGGTCGACAACCTGCTCTCGGGTGAACGACATCGGACCGCCCTTTCCAAAACCGTCGATAGCGTGACCGCCATCACTTATTTATGTCGAATATCAACATAACTCTGTCGACATTCGAAGTCAACCTTCGGGCAGGGGCACAGACACCGTCCGCGCGGACGGGACGAGACCACCCCGAACGAGGGCGCGACAGCACCGGTGAGTCCCCTCGTATCCACCCACACGTCATCAGTACCCACACGTCATCAGCGACGCCCCGGTCCAGCACCAAACAGTTCCCAGAACACGAATGGCTCTTCGACCAGTGACATTTCGGACACAATCGTCATCGGACCGGCGCACCCTCGCCTTCTCGCGATGATGCGTCCACCAGCTCGGGGGCGACAAATACCTCCGCCAAAAGCAGGAAGCCAACACCTTCGAATGCGACGGTGCGATTGGCCGCAACCCCTACACCAACGGCACCTACCCCGATGCCGTCACATGAACACCCGTCGGCACCACCTCCGATCGCGGATACTCCTGCTACAACAGCGGCTGCTACTGACCCGACGGAACCCCCGTCATCGGCGCCGACCGATGCGGCAACAAACCCACCTCAGGTGAGATACAACAGCCAACGGCCGCGAAGCCGGCTGCATCACCGATCCGAAACTCTTTGCCGGCGTGAGCTACTGACACCAACCGGCTGCACCAGGCCGCTACAGAGTCCCAGCCCCAGCGGCCCGCGCCTCCGCCGCCCACGCCGCCACCCCCGCTGGGCCTCGCCGCAGCGCCCCAGCAAGCACAGAGCAGCACGGACCAGACCGAGAACCTGCGCGTTGGGGCCCACGATGTGGTAACGCCAGGTTTCGCCGGCGGCAGGAGTCGACGATCCACAGCCTGCTGGCCGGGAACCCTTCGCGCATACTCGAAAAGCGACGAATCCATAGCGAGGAGCAGTCGATGACCCACGATCCCGATCTGGGCGTGCTGGTGCGCCGTGTCGGATCCACGAGCGCCTGGGCCACCCCGGAGATGACCGCATACGTCAACGAGGATCACCTCCAGCGGATCATCGCCGACGCCCCCGTCGAGTACCTCAACGAGATCACCCGCGACGACATACGCCGGGACGGCGACCTCGAAATCCTCATCCCCTCCACCTACGGCGGCGAGATCGCCGCAGCCAAAACCCGCGCCTCGGCCGGCACCACCACCCGATGGACGAAGGAAACCTTCCTCGACGCCATCGGCTCCGACACCGACCACGCGAGCGCCGAGAAACTCTTCGCGCTACTCGGCCAGGTCGACGGCCGGCGCGGAACCCACGACGACCTCTGGTACGGCAACAAACCCGGCGGTGGAATCGTCTTCCACCCCTACGGGCTGCGGTACGCGCCGATCCAACTGTGGATCAACAAGACCGGGCAGCTGATGGCCTACGGCAACTGGTACCAGTACGTACGACAAGATCAAATACCACCGTGGGTTCGCCGAACTCGCCCACCTCGTCGGCCAGGACACCAATCCACAGAGAAAGGCTTCCCCATCGCCGACCTCCCCGACCTCGACCAGTTCTGGTCCGTCACCCTGCGATGCGCCGAACACATCAACCGGCCGCACGCCGGGTCCGATCACCGGGACGTCGACACCGACACCGCCATCCTCTGATCTACCTGCACGGCTCGGTGTCGGTCCGCACAGCCAACACCAACGTGATCTTCCCGTCACCCTCGGTGCCCGCCACCCCGACACTGAGGGAGGTCGCCCACGGACCGAGACTGCCGACAACGATCGCCAAGCACGCAACCAACCCGGCGACGATGTTCGGCGTGTAGTTCACCGGAAGCGGCGACGGTGGCCGCGGCGGCGGCACACCGACGAAACCGCCCGGAGCAGTCAAGTCCACCACGGGGACGGAGGGGACGAAGGGCTCCGGCTCGTGTGACTCGAGGGTTTGCTGTTGGCCAACCATCGCTCCACCGGACTCAATTCGGCGTCACCGCCGGGTCCGCTCGCTTGATCCGTCACCTCCTGCACCGTCCCTCTCTCGTTACAGCACGAACTACCGCCCCGCCGAGCGTAATGAGAGTGTAAAAGACCGGCCGAGTTCGGTACCGACGGAATCTGAATTCACCCGCCACCCAGCCCGCTCACGGCAGTTCCCCCACTCCTTGCCCTTGCCGTGCGCGTGAACGACGCTCTCCTGGATAGACTCTCGGTCTGCGCGGTCACCCAGGCTCTGGTTTCATGCAAGGTCCGCGTCCCTGACGATGTCCTACTCCGGAGCCTCCCAGGCGCTGCGCCCGTGACTCCACACCGCCGACTCCCGAGCAGTGGGAAGCGCACCCAGGATGCGGTCGTAGCAGCGACCCGCCACAGCCAGCGCCACGTCCAGGTCGTACAGGTCTGCGGTCAACGGAGAGTTGCGGGCGGTCTTGGCCCACTGCGTCGCCCACGCCGGGCCCGGGCTCACCAACGTGACCGGCAGCGAGGGCAGGCCGCGCACCCGCCGCTCCCGCTCGACCGCATCGACGGTGGAGGTGAGATCGATGGGCAGGAACATGCTGATCAGCAGCAGATCCACCAGATCACGGAACCGCCCCGACGCCGCCCCGGCCGCACCGTGCACCTCGTAAAGTGCGCAGATCTTGTCGGCGATTTGATCCGCCAGCGGATACAGCGGGACACTGGTCTCGGGTGGGAAGTCGTCGGTGTCGACCAGCCGCGGGATCGGACGGCGCTCGATCTCCCCGACGAGGGTGCGGCGGCTGCCGACCACATCGAGGGAGAAGCTGTCGTACTTCTTGCTGCCGAGGGAGGCCGTCACGGTGACCGTGACCCCCTTGTCGTGGCTGAGCTCGGTAGCCGGGCCGACCTCGAAACGGAAGTGGTCGAGATGGTGGTCGCGGACCGCGCGGCGCAGCTCGTCGACCGAGTCCGAAAGGTCGGTGGCAGCGAGGAGGTCGATGTCCTTGCTGTAGCGGGCCTGCGGCAGACGCACCATCATTCCGATGCCGCCCTTGAGGATCCACCCGTCCGGGTCGGCATCGAAGACGCGGGTGAGGAAGCGGGCGATGACGAATCGGCGGCGCACCAGGGCGATGTTCTGGCCGTGATCGTGGGCGTATCGGTTGAGGCGGTCGGTGATGCTCGCCCGCACCGCCTGCGGGGACCGCGGCACCGGGCTCACCGGTCGGACACCTTCGCCGGCCGAGCCGAGCGGCCCGGCCGTGCCGTCCGATCGGATCCGGTCGTGCCGGTGTCCTCCGCGACCCGGCGGGCGGGAGCGGCCGCCCCGGCGCCGGAGCTGATATGGCCGGCGGCGGACTGCCCGATCGCAACGGAGAGCGACCGCAGCAGCGCATCCCGCGCCTGCGGCGACTCGGTCATCGCCTTCATCAGGGCGGCGACGTCCAGCTGCCCGGCCTCCGCCGCGGCCACAGTTGGCGCAGTAGTGGTGGTGGTGTTGCGGGCCAGGTCCGCGACCGCCAGCATGGTGGCCGGCACCCCCGCCTGCGCGATCAGCACCTCCAGGAAACCCTGCCCGTCCAGCGCCCGGTGACCATAGTCGAAGGCATGCGGGGCCAGTACCGCAACCACCTCCGCCACCGTGACCAGTCCTCGGGTGAGGGCGTCGCGGACCACCGACGCCAGATGCCCCGCATCGGTACCGGCGGCGGCCAGATCGGCGATGGTGCGGACCGGGGTGGTCACCGGCAGCCCGTCGACGAGCTGCCAATCCTCCCGCGACAGCGCACCCCGGTGCACGATCACCCCCGGCAGCGCCAGCCGGATCCGTCGGGTCGCGGTCAGCTCCACCACATCGGCGTCCAGATCCCCCACCCCGTGCAGGGCGGCGGCGGTGCGATGCGAAAGCACCCCGGTCGGGACCGGCTGATCCAGCCGCTCCCACACCACCACATCCGGGTCCAGCGCCAGCCACGCCACCCGCTCCCCCAGATGCACATCCTCCGGCATCCGTCCCAGCCGGTACAGCCCATGATGCAACCGCTCGAGCACCCCCGAATCGACCATCCGCTTGAGCTGCTGCACCGACACCGACGTCACCGCCCGCGCCTGCCGGCTGGTCACCACACCCCCCTGCTCAGCAGCCAGCGCCACCACCTGCGCAGCACGACTATCCGATCTCATGACACAATAATACACACTTTACCGAATGTTCAGGGCACCGTATGTAATTATCGTGCCAGTCTAAGTTGACGATGATGCCGTTCAGCGCGGCAACCAGACTCCGGGCCTGCCAGTACCCGAGGATGCTCAGCGGACGGTCCGCATCGGGCCGTGCCAGCTCCTCTTCTCCCCCGCGTGCACATGACGAACCAGGACGAACATGCCCACCCTCCGCCACCCCGCCGTTCGGTGCGGTTGCCCGATCGGCACCAGAAGGCGCCAGGCCGCCAGACGGAAGACATCGGCGAACTGGCGACAGGTGTGATCGTCGTCGACGCGCCGCTCCGGGGGCTGTCGTTCGCAACAGAATTCGCCGCCAGGACACCTTCGTCGTCACCGCATCAGCGAGCGAGCGCCGTCGGTGAGCACGGGCGGTGAGCGCGGGCGCCGGCGAACAACGGAACCCGCCGCCCACGGAAGGCCGGGTAGCGGGCTCCTCACACGGCCCCGCAAGGCCGATGGCAGTGACGGGCACCATGTCCGGGTAGTCAGTTCGGTGGCGTGCCGATGCATCGCGGGTCATCACCTCGGGAAACCGGAACACGATCGCATCGATAAGCCGATGCACCTCCTACAGCTCGGCACGCAGCGCAGCGGCCTCGCCGCGCAGCCAGTCGGCGAGCCGGTGGGCCTGGGGCGCCCTCGATGAAGGCATCGACGGTCTCGATCCGCGCCGCGAGGATATCGATCGCCGTGTCCAGTTGGCCAACGGAAGATCCGCGCCTGCGCGCGTCCGAGTCGCCCGCCCTCGCGCCGACGCTCACGCCTCGAGCAACGAGCTTCGTGGTCGCCGCACGCTCGAGAAGCAACGAACGAAATCCCGAATCGGGCATCCCACGAAATGGGCGACCGCCTCCGCCACCGCGGTCCCGACCGCCTCCCGCGACCCGGCCGGGAACTTGTTCAGCAACCGGACGGTGAACTGCGAGATCTGGCGGGCTTTCTCCTCTGCGTTCATACCCCAGAGCCAGCGCTCCCCCGGTCACCACATCAGTCCGTCACCCTGGCCTCTCTGGGCCGGGCATCCTGGGCAGCGAATACTCAACGCTGACCGCGACCGCCGCGTGCACGCAGCTACCGGCCCCAGCACCTGGTCTACGCCCACAGGCGCGGAACCACCTCGTGCGGAAAGACTTCGGTTGGCCTCTCGAATCGAGGCACGAAAGCGGGTCCATCAAGGTGCCGGACGCGCGATGATTGAACGGTGAGCGTCGACTCGGCCTCGACCAATTCCGGACACAAGAAGGACCGACAGGTACCTGCCGTGGGGTTGATCGTCCTCGGCGTCGGTCTCGCAGCAGTCGCCGTCCTCGTGTTCGTATTCCTGAAAGTCCAGTCGTGGCATGACCTGACTCCAGGGCAAGCCACACTGTTGGCGGGTATGGGTGCGATCGTCGCGGCCTCACTCGCTGTGTGGGGTGCATGGATAACCCGCCGAGGCGCGGAGGAGAACACGCAAACGCAGATAGCGGCCGATCGGGAGAACCTGACCTCGCAGATCACGGCGCAATCGGACAACCTGTCGGCCCAACTTCACGCCCAAGAGATACACCTTCGAACGCAGATCGAAGCCCAATCGGAACAGCTACGCGCAACACATGCGCTCGAAGAAGCCCGTGATCTCCGGACTCGGTACACCGCGGTCGCCCAACAACTCGCCGAGAAGACCCTGGTGATCCGCATGGCCGGTACCTATGCGCTGGCTTCACTCGCCGACGATTGGCACGCATTCGGCAACGATAGAGAGCGCCAAGTCTGCATAGATCTGCTGTGCGCCCAACTCCGAGACCTCACCGCGACCGCCGATGACGACCGCAAACTCCGCGCCGCACTGATCAAAGTCATTCATCAGCACACCAAGATCAGCGACGACCGACTACCCGAGAACGGTTGGTCCAGATGCCAATTCGACCTCAGCAGCGCAGACCTACAAGGCATCCAACTACCCCAAACGGTCTTGTTCGACGCGACACTCGACGACTGCAACCTGTCCGGCGCACTACTCATGGGTGTGCAGCTCTCACACGCTCACCTGCGCCGAGCCGACTTGCGGAACGCGATGCTGACCTTCGCCCGCCTACGTCGAGTCGACCTGACAGACGCACAGATCGACGACAGCACGGAGTTGACCGGAATCAAATACGACAACGAGACGACATGGCCCCAGAACTTCACCCCGCCTCCGAGCACATAGCGCTGGTCAAGACCCGCGGCAAGGGCCGGTCCGCGCCGGGACCGCCCGCCACACAGGTGGTGCCATCGAGAAAACGCAAGGGGAGCTGAACCCATCCGCCGGAACGACGGTGGCACGCGAGATGGGTCTCACGACCTCGATCATTGAGCAGGACACAATGTGCGCGCCGCCGGCAAGCCTCCGGCCCTGAGCCGGCCAGGCCGGCCCATGACCGTCGAACGACGATGAACTGCCGCGAGATCACCTGCCCGACCAGTCTCATCACCGGCGTCGCGTGGCCGCACCGCGAGCACCCGGCCACCAGGTCCGCAGGCTCGGCGTGGTCCGGGATACCGACGACGGCGGCGGTGTAGGCGGCCTACACCGCGTCCTACTCCGCCGCAGTGAGGTTCGACGCCGTCACGACACCGAAGTGACGGCGCCGTGCGGGTATTGCTCGGCGATCTCGCTCGTCTCCCGGGCCAGCCAGGTCAGCTCCCCCACCCCATCGTCCGCGGCCGTCATCAGATCCGCCCACTCACACTCCGGGCCCCGGACACACACCAACGCCAACTCGTTCTCGGACAACGTCTGCCACAGCTGCTCCACCGCGGACGACCCCATACCCCCATTCAACCGCAGACCACCGCCGATACCGAGGATCGGCGACGGCCTGTCGCATCTCGGCGCCGCCCCCGACACCACCGTTGCGCCGCTCTATCGACTATTAGCACCCGTACGGCGGATAGGTCCCCACGTCGACGCGGGAGCGGTTCGGTGACGTGTGGGGCGAGTTCGGAGCCTGACCGCTGTGTCGACGACGACACAGGACCCAGGCCTGGGCCTCACCGCATCGAGCGGGCCTCCGGGCACCGTCGGCCAAGCCCGGTGCCGCAGCGCAGCCGTCGCGGACTTCGCGGCCCGGATGGACGCGCACCTGGCCGCCCACGACCGGTACGCGGCGTCCTCCGGCAAAGACTCCCTCGTCGTCCTCGACCTCGCCCGCCGCGTCGAAACCGATGTGCCGGTGGTGTTCTTCGACTCCGCACCGCCCGGCCCGGTGCACTTGGCCAACATCCACGTAGTGGACCTACGCGGGCGGCCGTTGGCAGCGGACGCGTAGGGGTCCCAGTGTGCACCGAACCGGGCCACCGGCGACGCTACGACCGACGCGGGTCCAGCTGTGCTCGCCGCCGGGTCATGCCGACGCCGGGTCATGCGCAGCTCCGACGCCGGGGATCGCGTAAACCGCGTCGGGCACGACGCCGAGGCGTACTTCGATCGCCGCGATGAGCGTGTCGAGCACAGAGGCGTCGGAGGGGGCGGGCGATCGCGAACCGAAGCGCTCGGCGTACGCACTGAGCCTGTAGTCCGCGGGGCTCTGCGGGATGGGACTTCCCCCCACAGCGCCCCGTGCGCGACGTCGGCGGCCATGCGGTCGCGGATCCACCAGCGGCGATACGTGGAGGGGTCATACGGGGAGCGAGAGCAGGGTTTGAAGGGCCTCATCACGCCGTGCGGCAACGATCTCCCACCAATCCTCCAGGAAGCACGGAAGCACGTGACTCCCTGCTCGGTGATGGTGGTGGCGATCTGACTGGCCGTACCCGATCCGCGCCCGCCCAACCAGCCCATGCAGGTGAACTCGGCGAGGACGTCCGCGGCGAAGGCATTGTCAACATCGGGGCCGCCCAGGCGCCGAATCCCGGAAGGTCCGTAAAACCCGGGGTATACGGGTAACTACAGCGCCGTCACCTTCGCCTCCCGCGAAGAAGGCCCGCAATCACATCACGGGCATCCGGATGCTCACGGGTCTGCACTCGCGGACCATCGTCATCAGATACAGAAGCACCCATCAGAGGTGAGGATTCCTCGGCAACCAGCTCAGCGATCCAACGATCGTCGGCCGGTACCCACGCCCGCGGCTCCTCACGAAGCCCCTCCGCGACAGACACCTCACGCCGACGCCCTCCCACACCCGCAGAACCGGAGTCGCTAGCCATACCATTGCCCCTCACTGCCGATCACAGACGCTTCGGATGCCAGACCCCACAATATGCCGATCCACGAGAAGCCCGGTAGCGCCACTCCGAGGAGGGCCGATGCCGGTACAGATGGCAACCTCCACAGACGTCACGACCGCACGAGTACCAGCGGCCACGCCACCGCGGCGATCGCCACCGCATACGTGCGGTGGCACCAGATGGCACGACAGCCCGCGCGGCGCGGCGTCACCGCCGCCGGCGCGAAGAACCGCTCCGCCCGCCACATCACTCCCACCGCGGCGACCATCCCCAACAGATACACCGCACCCACCACCGACACGACTCCCCACCAGAACCCATCCACTCGCCTCCAGCCCTCCCCTCAACGCTCGAATCGCGACAGTGCCAACAACCATATCGGCGGCCCGGGGGACGTTCGCTGATCAACGATAAAGTCCTGCAGCGCTTCCCGAAGCAGACCGGAGAGGCATGCGGCCGCTACCCGCTCTATAGCAACCACCTTCATCTCCCCGCCGCTCAATGGTGTTCGTGGACATACCGGTCACCTGATTCCGACGCCGCATCCTGGTTGCCGCCGAACAACGCCTACCGATGCACCTACATCTCCCGGCAGATCGACGTCAAAGCCCTCTACCGGTTGTGGGTGACCCAGGCGGAGAAGGACGTGATGAGCCAGGTCCTGCACTCCTGCTGACCACTACGCGCTATCCGGATTCGGGAAAAGCCGCCGGTCACTACCGTAGCGTCCGCGGGATCCGGCCTCGGCGTCTCGGATCCGGCCTTCGATGCGTTCCGGGTCTTCCCGGTTGGCCAGGCCGGTGCGGACGGCTGCGGCGATTCCGCGGTGCGCCCGGCCGCACCGCGGAATCCGACGGCGGGCTGGCTGATGTGCGGTGCCGCGGGTCGCACTCGTTGCTGTTGGAGCGGTTGGTTCCCCAGCCGTTTCGCGGTGTGAAAATGCCGTCACCGCCGACATCCCGCATCGGCCCGACGCAGACGGCGACGGGCAAGCGGTATGTATTCCGGCAGCGCGACCTTTCGCGTCGCTGAGGTGTGGTGATGAGGAGGCGGCTACTCGCGCTCGTCGAGCAGCGCGAGCAGTTTCTCCAGGGGGACACCGCTTGTGCCGTCCTGCCCGATCACCCGCTCATGTGAGGAGTTCACCAGGTTCTCGATCTTGGCGAGCTTCGTCTCGGCGGCGTCACGTTGCCGCCGAAGTGCGCGGATCACGCCTTCGTTCTCGATGTTCAGTTCGCGGAGCTCGTCGATGCCTGGTTCGATCGCCATGAGATCTCCCTCCTCGCTGCCTGTGGTTGCGACGAAGTGTAGTGGTGGACACAGACACTCCGCCCAAGCCCGACCGGGGATCGGAACCATGTACACACCGGCGACCGGGGCGCCGCGTGGCGCGGCGGCGCCGGGCGGACACCGCGGAGGGACCTCCATGAAGCCGCGACTGATTGTTGCCGGCGGGGGTTGTGCAGATTCGGCGCCGAGCCGTAAGGCCACCGGTCGATCTGCGTGGGTCATCTCCACCGCCTGGGGCGCGCGAATCACGGTTCACCCACCCGGACGCGCGCCCTCGTCGAACGACTGTGCGGCATCGCCCGACTCGGCGGCGTCGGCCGCCGCAGTCAACACCTCGGCCAACTGGCGCGCACAGGCCGGGGTGAGTTGACCGAGCGCACCGTCGTGGGCGTAGATGCCCACGTACTCGGCAACGATGCGCGTCCCGGACCGGTGCTCGCGCATCTGCCGCGTATCGGCCGATACGTCGATATTCCCGTCACGCAGAATCCAATACGTCCGGTGGCCAACCCGTCCGGTGGGTTCGTTCACAGCAATCCCTCTTCTTCAGCAATGGGCGAGACAGTCCGACAAGCCTTCCAGATCACGCCGGGGGCGGCGTACCGCGTTCCGCTCGGGCGCCGGCCACCCGCCGCATGCCTCACCGCTCGATGAGCGGACCACACGGTGTTCGGGATCGTCGGACCGTCGTGCGCCCGGACCGGGGTGTTCCCTCCATCGCTGGTTGGGGTGCGCTTCGGATACGGCGGAGAAGGGCGGCCGCGAGCGCAACAGGTGGATCCGGTCTCGCGGTTCCCGCACCGATCGCCGCAGGGGCGATCGAGCCGACTGCCGCCGCGGCGCCGGCGTGCCCGCCCGTTGAGACACCACACGTGAGAACGTCCGCCGCACAAGGCAACCCGCCGCCCACCGGGTCTTGAACACCCACCGCTGCAACGACCCTCGAGGACCGTGGGCCGATCAGCCACCCCGGGCCCCGACTGCCCGCTCCGGACTCGGTGTGCCAACTACGGGCCGGACGGCAACATGTCCGGGACGGTCCGGTCGGCGCCGGCCGCGGACAACGCCGCCCGGTTGGGCGATGGCGCAAGCACCGGGCCACGCCGGCACCGAACTCCACTCCGCCGCACGGTTGGGCGGCAATGGGCACGAACAGACCGTGATCGTGGCCGGCTCATCGGTAGCCCCGACGGCATCGAGTTCGGCCGTCGGCCCGCGCCCGCACCACCTACGGATGCGGGCCGCAGCGTGAGGCTACTTCCACCAGTCCCGCCTGCGATGCGGGACAACAATGTCGTCGAAGACCCTGGTGTCACCGGTATCCCACCGGCGACGCCCCGCCGCGAGGGTACGAGCGGTACGGCGACGCTCACGACGGAGATCACGAGCATGACCCTCACCGTCGTAGCACAGCGAACACGAGCAGATCCTGGTGCCCGTGTACGTGAAAGCCCAGAAGCACTTCGTCGCGGGCAACCAGGCCCGACCCTCCTGACACCGGTCAGGGAGGTCGCACACGTCGTGGTAGTCGGCGTGTAACGGTTCAATGGAAAGTTCGCCACGGCGAAGACGAACCCAATACGGAGAATGCGCATCGGTACGGGACAAGGCGGTGCCTTTCAGCGCTCAGGCGCCCCGGCCCGCTACCCCCGAATGAGGACGCACCGGGGCGGCGATAGGAGCACCGCATCCCTCGCCCGCCGAAGCGGGCATCGCCATCCACCAGAACTCATGCCGCCCATTCTGACATCCACCTACGACAGACCCGAGCAGACCACACCCGCTTGCCATGGCGGCCCGGCAACAGCAACCCCCGCCCACCGGAACCCCATCCCCCATCTACCCTGCGTCTGCGGGCCACACCCGCTCCGCTGGGAGTCGTTTGCCGGCGCCGGACCGACCAGCACCACCCCGGCACCACCACCTCGGCACCACCGGTGAGTTGCATCGCGACCACCGCACCCCGGGGTGCCGCCCCGACATTCACGTCGGATCCCACGGTGATCGTTCGACGCTGTTCAGCTCATCGAGAACCTCATCGACCGTGGTCGTCGGGATGCGGAAATCCTCGCCCTCCGACGCGCGGAGGCGACGACGTACCTGGGCGAGCATGGCGAGTTCACGCTCGAGGTCTGCTGCGGCTCGATCACCCACGACCTCACCCTGCCCTGAAATGGGTGATAACCAGAGCGAGCCGCACGACAGACGCGAGAGTCCACCCTCAGTGCGGTGCAGCATCCGCGTCGCGGGGAGGGACTTGGCGTTCGAGCAGCTCCGCCAACTCCTCAATGGTGACCTCCACCGTGCCGAACATCGGATCCCCCTCCATAGCGGCGCGGGCGACCGCCCGACCGAGACGTTCTATGAGGTCGGCATACAACGGATCCGTCATACCGGACAAGTCTGCTGCACCCCCGAGCGTTCACCCCACCCACCCGAAAAAATCGGGTTCAGCTCTCCGGGTGTGTCGAGTCCGCCGCATCGAGTGCATGCAACGCCCGGGACGCCTTCCTCGACTGGCTCACGAATCGGAGGTGAATGGTCGCCGACACAAGCGCCCCCACCGCGAAGACGATCGCCAGAAGCCACCACCACGCACCAAACACCAGGAAAAGCCCCAGGCAAACGCAGGCGGCGCCCAGGAACGCCCACTGCACACGCAGCACCTTCCGAGCCTTCTCATTGGCACGGGCCATCTCGGAAAGATAAAAGTCCTTGCTCATCGAATGAATGTCGACCTCCCGTTCACACTCGGTCCGGACACTGGGGGAAGCGGTCAGCACCGACGAAGAAAGAAAACTCGCCATCACCCACCACTACCTCCCTCACCGAACACACCCCCAGCGTAGGGGGCATGGCCGACAGTGTGCGGTGCCGACGCGTCTGACCAGGGCTGTCGGTGGCTCCGCGCCGCGGCGGGAAGGGGCCGCCGGCGACCACGGAGCGCCGGAGCACCCAGGCCCCGTCCTCGTCGCCGGCGCGCTTCTGGCTGTGCGCGCAAAGATGTCCGCACAGAGCACCGATGGCTCGCCAATGCTGCGCCACAGAGGCCGGGCCGACCGAGAATGACTGCGCTGATGGCCGGCGACAGGGCCGCCGAATCCATCAGGCCAGTGTCCACAATGTCACGCGACCGGAAACGCTGCCTGCGCATCATGGAAGGCCCGCTCGACCTCGGCCGGAATCCGGCCGCGGGAGGACACCACGTGCCCCTCCCCGATCGCCCACTCCCGAATCTCCCTGGACGCCCTCTTCGCCGAAACCTTGCTCACCGACGCGCTCGTCACCGGAGCCTTCTCCGCGGCCGCCGGTTTCGCGGCCGTCCTTGTCGCCGGAGCCTTGCTCGTCGCCGACCTCGTCACCGGAGCGGCCGGCGGGGCGGTCTTCTTCCCGGCCGCCTTTGTCGCGGAAGGCTTCCTGGCCGGCGCCGTTCGTCTCCGAGCCTTCGTGGCCTGCGCGTCATGGAAGGCGCGCTCGAGTTCAGCGGGAATCCGGCCGCGGGAGGACACCACGTGCCCCTCCCCGATCGCCCACTCCCGAATCTCTTTGGTCGTCTTCTTCGCTGGCGCCGTGCTCACCGACGCACTCGTCACCGGAGCCGCCGCGGACTTCTTCTGTACGGCCGCCTTCTCCGCCGGACCGGTGCTTGCCGCCGACCTCTTCACCGGAGCGGTCGCCGCGGACGCCTTCGTCGCAGCTGCCTTCTTCGCGGGCGCCTTCCTTGCGGGCGCCGTGCTCGCCGCTACCGCCTTGGCCGGAGCGGTCGGCGCGGCCGTGGTCTTCGCAGCTGCCTTCTTCGCACTCGTCTTCTTCACCTTCGCCGGCTTGGCCTGAACCGTCTTCGCCTGCGCGTCGTCGAAGGCTTGCTCGATCTCGGCCGAAATCCGGCCGCGGGAGGACACCTCCAAGCCCGCCCCGATCGCCCACGCACGAATCTCCCTGGTCGTCTTCTTCGTTGGCGCCCCGCTTGCCGCTGCCCTGTTCGTCGAGGCCTTTTCCCCGACTACCTTCTTTGCTGCCCTCTTCTTCGCCGTCGTCGTCTCCGCGATCGTCTTCTTCGCGGCCGTCCTCTTCACCTTCGCCGGTTCAGCCGGAGCCGGCTTCGCCTGCGCGTCATGGAAGGCTTGCTCGATCTCGACCGAAATCCGGCCACGGGAGGACACCTCCAAGCCCGCCCCGATCGCCCACTCACGAATCTCTTTGGTCGTCATCTTCGCCGAACCTGCAGAACCCCTCGGTGATACCGCCACGTTGTCTCCCCATTTCGCCAGGCAATCGTCAAACACACAGTAGCGGCATTTCGGCGCCCCCGCCGCCAGCCGATGAAACGGCAACCAATCACACGCGGGCCGCACTGATCTGGGAAGACCCGTAGCCCTCACCCTGTCGTCTGACAGGACCACACAGAGCACCATCTGCCGACGGTGCCGGACGACTGCAGGACCATGTCAGCCAACCAGGCCTGGGTCTTCTTTTCGTATCGGAGAGAGAATACGGACTCTATTGCTCTGCAATCGTTTCCGACGATCAATAGGGATCACGGCAGAACCGTCGACATGCACCGAATTCGCGGAACTGCCACGACGTGAAACGCAGCCCCAAACAGAAATGGCGTGAAAGTGTTCGAGCCCCCAACCACGGCCTCGAGGAGACCGAGAGATAGAGAATCACCTGATACCCCATTTTCCCAACCGATCTCCAACCCATCACCAAGCATGAACCCTGTGTCACCGTGCTGGATGCGAGTCCACACCCACGCCCATCCGTTGCCGAAGCCCGGGCTACGGAAGCCGAGCGCTTCCCACACCCACACATTTCAAGTGGTGGACCTCACCCGGGACCGTGACCACCTCGTCGACGGTGCCCTGGTCGGTCAGCCGCGTCAGTGGACTCGGCGAATGGTCAGTGCAGTCGAGCCCAGGGTTCCGCGGCGGGCAGCATCAGGACGAGTTCGGCGGGGTGGTTGCGGCAGCCGCACATCACCCCGTCGAAGTCCGGGGCGGCGGCGAGGATCTGATGGCGAAACATTGGCCGAGGGCCGGATCGCTCGCGCTCACCCCCGGGAACAGCTGCACCCGATCGGCCCACCGCACGCCGTCATCGAGGGCCGTCCCGACGAGGGCAGTCACTGCTGTTCGGTTGCCCCTGACCCACTATGTCAACGTCGACAGGCGAACCGTCGGAACCATCGATACCCTCACCCGATCCCCACCTGAAACGGTGAGCCGGCCGCGACAGACCCCGAATCAGTCTCGCACACCACGCATCCCAGCGGGGACCCGCGTACACCGTTCAACGAGATTCCTATAAACAGACCGCTCATACTTTTCGCAGGGGAGGCTCCATGAAGAGCACGATGGTCATCGCCGCAGGCGCATTGGCACTCGGCTTCGGCGCAATGTGCGCTCCGACCGCCACCGCGCAGGACGCCGGCTACGGGGAGTACCCCTGCAGTGACCAATTCCAGGTCCCATGGTCACTCGATGCATGGAACGGCACCCACAAGGTCGCATTCAGCCCCTTCGGAACCGACAACATCGAGTGCGTCTCATTCTACGGACAGACCGCGGCGTACCAGCTCGATGCGCAGGGACGAAAGCATGCCCTCAATCCGCCATCCGGCGTACTCGGTGCGTTTGTCCCGAATCTCTACTTCTGAGACCCCGCGGCGTACTGACCACCCCCATCGGATCTGCCCTCCCATCGGCCCCGCGCGGGCAGGGCCGCTTCCATCTCCGGGGCCTGCACCACCCCCACATCGGTGACGAACTCCGGCGCCTGCGCGCCCCGACCGCGCCATCGTCGGTCAAACCCATCAGCGCCACCCCCGCAGGATTGAGATACAGCGGGCGACCGCTGTCGTAGTCGGAGACGGCAACCAGGTTCTGGGCACGTTCGATCACCGCGAGCAGCAGCCGAGTATCCGCCGCCGTCGGCCCCCCTTACGATCCCGTTCCGTACCGACCGGCGAGGTGTCAGCGAGCGGTCGGAGTGTTCGGTCGGCGATCGTCGGCGTACATGGCCTCGACCCGCGCCTTGATCTCGGCGGTGCTCATCACCGGGCCGCCGCCACGTCCGGGATTCGGGCACGGACATCGTCGGGGTCGAGGGTATCGCCATGAGAAATCTGCCTTCGTCACTCGGGTGTGGGGCCGCCACCGCGGCGGCCCGCGTGGCTGGTCCAGCACCCACGCATAGGTGTGATCTGATTCACATGCCGCGGCGTTACATGCACCATCCCCAACCATCGACCGGCCACCACCAGCACACCGGCCTGGGCCCGACACCCTCCTCGCCGCCGACACCCCCACCTTCCCGGACGGCCGCCCGCCACGTGGACCGAGCCGAAAGCCTGCACGACGGGCACACACCCCCGTCTTTGACCGACACAATCGCCCAATCCCTGCCCGCACACCTCGAGCACGCGTGGTGTGGGCTGACCGATGACGACCCGACGCCCCGACGGCCTGCCGGCCCGCACAGACGGCCACGTCACGGATGTGATGCCAGTTACTTTCCAGCGATTCTCTTCGGCATCGGGTGCCGCGCCGCTACGCTCGACAACACACCCCGATACCAACCCCTGAGACGGGCGCCGGGTGTAGAGCATCCGGGCACCTCCCGGATCCACCGATGTCGAGCCCAGGCATCACCGCACCGACATCCCCACCCGTGTGGGCGCGGTGCGCACCGAAACCAGTCCCGAACCCCGGTCGGTCACTGTCGTGAACCCGACCGCCCATCCCCGGGGCTCAGAAGTGAAACCGCGATGCGTCGAGGGGTCATGTCGCACAACACTTCCCGGACCACAACGAAACGGTGCGCACCCGATCCCACACCGTCCGCGCCCACAGGAAGCCCACACTCACCCACATCGATGTGCCGTACACGCGCGGGCCGGGGACCGCCCACAGCCCGCCAGCCGCACCGTGCGCACCGTGCGCACCTCGCTGCGCGATCCGCCGATCGTGTCACCGTTCATTTTTCGAAAGCGACTCATCTGCTGTGCCTGATCATCTCCACCACCCCATCGACCTGGACTGGCAGCACCGCGCCTCATGCCGCGGCACCGACACCGACATGTTCTTCTCCCTCGACGGTGAACGCGGCAACGTCCGCGCCCGGCGCGAGCGCGCCGCCAAACAAATCTGCCAAGACTGCCCCGTGCTCGACAACTGCCGCGCGCACGCCCTCACCGCCACCGAGTCTTATGGCATCTGGGGTGGCATGTCCGAAACCGAACGCGCCCGCCACACCCGGCGCACCCGCCGCCCGGCACGACCCCGCGAGCGTGTCGTGTCGACGGACCCTTTAACCTGGCGGATCCGAACACCCTGAGCGTGAAGGTAGAACAGCCATGGCCACCGACTACGACGCACCACGAGTCACCGAATCCGACGAGCCGGACACCTCCCTCGAACAGCTGACCGCCAGCCGGAAAGACACCCAGTCCCCCGTCGTCGACGTCGAAGACACCGACACCGCCGAGTCGTTCGAACTGCCCGGCGCGGACCTGTCCGGTGAAGAATTCACCGTCCGTGTCATCCCGAAGCAGTCGGACGAATTCACATGCACCAGTTGTTTTCTGGTCCACCACCGCAGCCGCCTCGCCGACGCTGCGCAACAACTCTGCCGCGACTGCGCCTGAGTACGTCAGCGCACTCGAGATACTCGGCCCATCGCCAGGTTGAGCGGAGTCCGCATTGCCCACGCTCGTTCCGCCGGCACGGCAGCCCTGACGGAGCCCTTCCCGAAGGTCGCCCGGCGGCGCGGTGGGGCGGGCGGGGCTCGAACCCGCGACCAATGGATTATGAGTCCACGGCTCTAACCGACTGAGCTACCGCCCCATCACCGCACCACCCCTCGCTCTGCGGGCGTAGCGATGGTATCTCCACATTGCTGCCCCGTCCCGCTCGCGGCGGGGCAGTGCTCATACGCGGCCGAAGAGCTGCCGCACGCCACCACCGTCCTCATCGACGGCATACAACGCCATTCCCAACAGATCGAGAATCCGTTGCGGCATCGACACCGCCTCGATCCGCTGCGCGGCCCCCGCGGGCAGGGTGTCGGTGAAGAAGGTGCCGAGCGCGGCGGCGTGCTTGCCCTCGGTGCCCCAGACGATCTTGCCGGTGTCGTGGTCGGACACCATCGTCAGGTACTTGTGGTGGCGGCGCCACGAAATCTCGTCCACCCCGATCTCGACCAGATTCGTGAATCGGTCGAGGTCGAGTTTGTCGGCGACGACCCGGCCGCAGATCGCGCCGACGGTGCGCCAGGTGATGCGGTAGAACGTCGCCACGGTGGACTTGTCTGTCTTGGTGGCCAGCCACACCGCCAGGTCCTCGAAGTCGCGGGTGAACCCGGATCCGGGGCGGGCGAAGTCCACCGCCTCGACCAGCACCCCGTGCTCGGGGCACCGCAGTCGCCGGCGGCGCATCGTGAGCACACAGACGCGTCCGCCCAGGTTGAGGTGCCGCCACGACGAGTCCACCTCCCGGGTGTCGTAACGATGAAGGGTTGAATAAGCAGTGCCGAGCAGCCCAGCATGATGCGGCGTTTGCCGTACAGGTCGCCGAGGCGTCCGCTGATCGGGGTGGCGACGGCGGCGGCCAGCAGGGTTGCGGTGACGACCCAGGTCGCGTTCGAGCGCGTCGTATCGAGCAGCTCGGGCAGCTCGCCGATCAGCGGCACGACGAGCGTCTGCATGACCGCGGCAACCACGCCGGCGAAGGCGAGCACGGCGACCACGGCATTGGTCCGAACCGCAGGCCCTGGGTCGTTCGGGATCGGAGGCGTGGCGCCATCAGGTTGCGCGGAGGAGGGAGAATCAGTCACGAAACCGTGGGAGAACGTCATCGCGGGTTGATCCGTATCTCGCCCTGCAGGCGGGTTTGCTGTGAACCACTGGTCTCAACTCGCCCTGACACCCAGGGCCTTAACCAACCCACAACCGTTCGGTGGATCGAGGATAAGGCACGCTGGGGACTTGCTCGATCGGAGTGAAATCCCGCGAGACCGACGATCAGGCGAGGCCCTGCCCGTCGGCAGAGCCGACACGTGCAAAAGTAGCACCCTCGACGTCCAGCTCGAGGTCGGTTGCGGCGCCGCCGGTGGCGGGCTGTCGTCCGTGTCGCATAAACATGGAAATTATCAGGGCGATGACAGCGCTCCCTGCACCGACAAGGAAGATTGTGGTGAACGCGGCGTCGTTGTATAACGGCCCTTCGGGGCCTACGTCCGCGACATTGCTCGACAGCACGGCGCCCACGATTGCACTGGCGATAGCAGTTGAGATCGAGACCGAGCAGACCTGGATCCCACCCGAGACTCCCGTGTACTTCCGAGGCACCGCCTCCACCATCAGATTGGGTTGGGCCGCCCAAAAGAGCCCGAACCCGACACCCATAACGCATAACCAGACGAGAACAAGTACCAGTGAGTGGTGCGCTAGAGCCAGCAGCGTCGATCCGATCGCGAAGCTGGCCATGCTGGAGATCATGATCGCCCGCGGGTTGAAGCGTTTCGTAAGCAGCCCGCCGAGCGGTCCGAACACCATGGACGTGATCCCGAATGGGATCTGGGCCAGGCCGACCATCAACGCACTGAGACCGAAGGCGTACATCATGCCGGTGGAGGAAGGGGTCTGCAGCATCTGCGGGAGGGCGATCGCCATCATCCCGCACGCCATGAACCCAACCAGACCGACTGTAAGGGTCAGCGCGACGGCTGGGTTGCGCAGTACCCGGAGGTCGATCATGGGTTCTTCAACCCGGCTCTCGACCAACACGAACATGCCCAGTGCGATAAATCCACCGAGAATGACCAGCAGGGTTAGGGGCGCAAGCCAGCCCCACTTGTCACCCTGCCCAAGCCCAAGCAGGATCCCTCCGATGCCCAACGCCAGTAGCAGGCCACCGAGGATGTCGACTCGCCCGACCTCAGCGGACCGTTGCCGAGGAGTGCGGGGCAATACGATGACGCTCAGCGGCGCGAGCACTGCCGTGAAGGCGAAGAAGAACCAGAAGATCGACCGGTAGCCCAGACCATCGACGAACGCACCCCCGATGACAGGTGCTAGCAGTCCGGAGACGCCGAACCCAGTTCCGAGTGCCCCTAACGCAATCGGGACGACGCGTGGTGGTAGTGAGTCCCGGAACACCCGGTACGCGATCACAGGCATCACCGCTATCGTCCCCTGGAGTGCCCGACCCACGATCATCAAGGCGAAAGACGACGATAGCGCCGAGATCAGGCTTCCTACCAGAAATACCGCGCAGGCGGTGAGAACCACCGGCCGTTGGCCGAAGCGGTCAACCAGCTTACCTCCGAGGGGCATCACCATCGCGCCGACCAGAGAGACTATCGTTATTGTCCAGGCGAGTCCTTCGACCGGAAACTCTGCTGCCATAGGGCGTAGACCAGGTACCAGCATTGCGACAGCCATCGCGTTGAGTTCGCACAACAGCAGGATGACCGCGACGATCGCTATCTGCCGTCGGACCCCGTGGATTCGTCCGTCAGTTTGACCCTCGGGGCAGCCATCCTCACTCGGCGCTTCATTGATAGACATTGAAACATCGCCCTTTCAGTCGTTAATGACCGTGTCTGCAGGGATCGCGTACACCGGGGCCGCCGGGAGAGGATGGCTTCTGTGTGCTGCCCTTGAAGGAGGCCGAGGGATTGGCTCAGATCGGCCCTTCGCTTCTCGACGACTTCAGACGTTAGCCCTGAGACTGCGGAAAATCGGGGTCCTATTTGGGCGCTTAATGATTCGTTGATTAGTCGTAGCCTCGGCGGACAGACCTCATCGGTCAGGAATCGTTCAGTAAGGCGACCTACTCGGCTTCGGCGAGACGCGATCCGCCTCCGGCAGTGAGCGATCACCTCGTCGTCGGTGTCGGTCGCCCCTCTATCGAGGACGACGACTTACCGACTGAACCAAATTTTGTGCGGGCAGGCGCCGTCGAACTTGACGCGTCGGACCGAAGTTTGGCGGAGGCTGCTATCTGCGCGATGACCAGCAGCCGATACCTGTTTATTCGTTGGTCTGAGTTCGCATCGCTTGGTGTGGCCGCGGAGGGTCGCAATATAGGGCACTAATCTGGACGGCTGGCGCCCCTACAGTTCATTGTGATGCAAATCTCAACGAGGCCTTCATGGCTAAGGGGTGTTTGAGAACTCGCGATCGCGGGCGTGTGCCTCGCTTAGAATCGAAGAATGAGGGCTCCTGGTTGGGTCGGTGAGTACATGTCCCCGACTACACCAGGAGCCCACAATGACATCATCGCCGATACCGCCATGCCGGTCGTGCCCGCCCCACGCGGCGGGCGGGCACGGTTGCGTGGTGTACCCGTCGTCGGTCACCGACGCAGAGTGGGCGACCCTCGAACCGCTGTTGCCCGCGCCCGGCATCTCGGCAGGCCGAGGCGGCAGACCCGAAGCATTGCCGCCGTTTGGACGCCATCTTGTTCATCGTCCGCGGTGGTATCGCGTGGCGGCAACTGCCGATGGAGTTCCCGCCAGCCGGGACGGTGTACGCGATCTTCACCCGCTGGTCCCACAGCGGCGCGTGGCAGCGCATCGGTATCGGCGGCCGGTACCGTCTGCGAGTCGATGATCGCCGCGGTCGGGCACCGGGCCCGCCCGTCACGCACCCGCAGGCGGTCGCGCAGCGCGTCGACGTGCCCCGATCGGGCCGCGGCTGGGATGGCGGCAAGAGAACGAACGGCGTCAAGCGACACGTTGCCGTGGATGTGAACGGACTGCTGCTCGCCGTCGTCGTCACCGCTGCCTCGATCCAGGACCGCGACGCCGCGCACCGACTCCTGACCGCACTGCGCGGCAGGTTCTCCACCATCCGGCTGGTCTGGGCCGACGGCGCTTATCCTGGACGGCTGCCCGTCTGGGCGAAAGACGCTCTCGCCCTGCCTATGCAGATCATCAAACGCATCCCCGGCGCCACCGGTTTCCACGTCCGACCCCGCGTTTGGGTGGTCGAGAGAAGTTTCGCGTAGCTCAACAAGCACCGCCACTGCGTGCGAGACTACGAAACCAGACCCGACCACCACGAGGCCATGGTTCACATCGCGACGATCGCGACACATGACGAGGCGGCTCGCCCGAACCTGACGGTTTTCAAACGCGCTCTAAGAAACATGGCCCAAGTGGATCACCGAGGATGCCCTATGGCCCGGTCTGCCGGGCCGCCTCAGAAGTGCCTGCACGGCCACGGTGCCGCCGATTCCTCCGGCGAGCAACCCCAGCAGCAGTGCCACGTTGGTGTACATGTCAACCTCCCTTCGGGTGTGGTGATGGTCGGACACTGTTTCGGCGGGCTTGACCCCGTGCTCACGTACGCATAGTCAGATGACGGGCGGAGCCGTCTCTACTTCGTTGTACCCGCTGTCGTCACGGATGCCTCTGCAAAAGAGGGCGGGCGTCGGCGCGACTTAGCTTCGCGAGCGTCGGCGTTGGACCGCAGGGGGTTGCCTGTCTTGGCCACACGATGTCCGACAAGAGTCAGTATCGGTCGTGGAATCCCGAGACCCTTCACCGGCATGCCTGTCACATAGCCTTCCGTGAAGAGATAGTTCGCGGCGTCGTACACCTCGTCGTCGCTGAGCGCCGACGCGGCCCACCCGACTTCTCCTCCGATGGCATCCGCGTCCAAGATCGGGCTGCGATAACCCTCCGTTGTCTTTGCAAGAAGCCAACGCAGGACAGCGTCACGAACCGCCCACTGACGATCGGTAGCTGCACTCACATTTCAGTCCTCCGGTAGATGCCGTTGATGCCTCCATGCACCATAGCCGTCGGCAAGGAATAGACAAGTATCGAACTATTCTGCGCGTCTTAGGATTTCAGAACAGCCCCGGTCGATGCCGCAAGCTCGTCGGCGCGGGCGCGACTGAGGCGCAGGGCATCTCGCGCGGCAAACAGACCCGTGACAACGTTCTAGCCGATCCCGTCGTCACCATCGACGCACTCCGAACCGGCCCTTTTGCGCGTGACTCGGTAGACGTGCCCTTCCCCGAATATACCACTGAACTGGACTTATTTCTTTATTTGGGTATGGTCGAGGTCAGTTCGCGGTTGCCGATTCGGAAAGGACCGACAATGGCCGACAAGTCCGCCGTCAAGAGTTCAAAACAGTCTGCACGTGCTCTCAAGGAGCGCCGGGCGGAGAAGAGAGCGAAGGCCCTCGAATCGACTCAGTTCATTCGAAAGCGTAAGAGCTGACGTCATCCTGGAGCATCGCCACCTACCTGCCATCCTCGTCACTGCCTGAGGGTTGGAATGTCGCACCCGACGCTCGGCCAAGAGAAAAGCCGACTCGCCCCATCACGGACTAGCAAATTTCGGGTTCCAGCTACGTGGGGTGAGGACCTCGCCGGGCTTCCCTCCTTTCCGCTCATAAACAGAATCGGAAAAGGCTCACGGAGCGCTGAAGAGTGTTCTGGAAACACGGCGAATGTCATCGGCCTGCATCCGCGTGAGACCTAACGGGGGGCCAACTTCCGGCGCAGTTTAGTGCTGGGTGCCGGATCGACTGAAACGAGTGGTGACGATGCGAGTGTTGAACGTGATGCAGCGACCGGTTCGAGTGGTGCGCCAATCCGACAGTATGCGCACGGCCGCAGTGCTACTGGCCGAGTACGGGTTCGCGGCGGTGCCGGTGGTCGACGACCACGACCGGTTGGTCGGGATGTTGAACAGCGGAGACGTGTTGCGGGCCGGACAAACGTGCTCGGAGACGGTGGGCGAGGTGATGACTGCACCCGCCGTCGCTGCGCCGATGTACCACTATTTGGCCGATGTGAGCCAGATGCTGCTTCAGCAGGGACTACGCAGTCTACCGGTCGTGGATATCGACGGGCGGGTAGTGGGCATCCTCAGCCGCAGTGACGTGGTGCGGTTGATGCTCAAACCGGACGAGACGATCGCCGTGGGCGCGCAACGCTGCCTCGACGACTATACCGGGGACGGACGCTGGCGCGTGACGGTCGAGGAGGGCCGCGTCACCCTCGCAGGCCCCTTCGCAGACGAATCCGAACGCCGCATCGCGATCGCGTTGAGCAAGACCGTACCGGGCACCCGCACAGTGTCCATTGCCACTGAAGAATAGGTGGTGGTCGATCAGGCACAAGCTGTTGGCAACAGCGCGCCACGGTGATCACTGCACCGCCGCGACTCAGTGCGCGATGAGGGTGTTTCGGCATCGCCCCGACGGCCCGAGTGATCAGTCCGCGGCCACGCCACCTGGCTGTGGCCGAAGGCACTCTGATCGCGTCCCCCGTCGTGACGCTGCGCCGCACGCACGGCCACCCTGCGCCGGTAGCGGCCCGGAGGCCGAGAAAGAGAGAGAAGAGGAATGTACCGATCGCGCACGCCCGCCGCGGCAATCCATCGATCCTTCGCCCACGGCGGATCGATGAGCACGCGCCAGATCAAGGCCCATCTCGAGGTGATGTTCGCCCCCGAGACCGATCACGGCGCCCCGGGAGGAAACGCCGGTTCAGTGCTCGCACACCGGCTCAGCGAGGTTGAGGAGAACACGGTTCCGCTTCTCGCAGGCAGTGCCTGAGAGCGCAGAGCGCCGGACACCCCGCAGCACACGTGAGTACCGAACTCACCGACGGGCACGATCCCCCACCACGCCGACAGCACAATCGGGACAACATCGGCCTGGACGACCACACCAAGGACCCCGACACCGACCTACGAAAACGTCAGGAGCAACCATGACCCCTACCCCCATCACCACCGCCCTCGACGCCGAGCAGCAACGGATCGCCGGCAAGGCACTGCAGGGCACCGTCGTCGACCTGATCGACCTGAGCCTGATCGCCAAACAGGCCCACTGGAATGTCATCGGACCCCACTTCCTGGCGGTCCACCCCTCCCTCGACGAGCTAGCCACCGTCACACGCAATTTCACCGATGAGGCCGCCGAGCGCGCCACCGCGATCGGTGTCAGCCCGGACGGCCGCGGGGCCACCGTGGCCGCGGACGCGGGTACCACGGGATCCGCCGCAGGGTGGACACCCGACACCGAGGTGGTCGAGACGATCGTCGCGAACCTGGCCGCCGTCATCGAGCGGTTCCGGGCTCGCATCGAGTCCACCGAGAAGGCGGACCCGGTCACCCAGGACCTGCTGATCGGCATCACCGCCCGACTCGAGCAACTGCACTGGATGTGGCAGGCCCAGAGCGCACAACCATCTGCCCAGCGCCGTCGACTCGGACAGTTGCTCAGCGGATAGCTCCACCAGACGGTGAGCAAAAGAGGAGGCGGCCGCGCCGAACGATCGGCACCGGCGGTCTCGGCCATCAATGCCATAACGATCGCGTTTGCATGCCGCACTCCAATCGCCCCAGCACGGGAAGCCCGAGTGCGACGACAGTCCATGCCGCCCAATGATCGGTTGCGGGTCATTCCAAGCGGCTGCGCCACAGTGTGTGTGAGAACTCGAACTGGCACGCTTTGTGCCTCGCCGAGAATCGAAGAAAGTGGGCTCCTGGCTGGGTCGGTGATCACCAGATCACCGACCCAACAGGAGCCCACAATCTCATCATCGCCGATTTCGTTGTGCCCGGGGGGACATGGTTGCGCGGTGTACTCGTCGTCGGTCACCGACGCAGAGTGGGCGCCCCTCGAATCGCGATTGCCTGCACCGGTGGCACGGCAGGTCGCGGGAGGCGACCCGAGAAGAATGCCGCCGTGGATAGTGGATGTCACCCTGTACATCGTGCGCGGTGGTACCGCGTGGCGGGAAACCGCCGGTGGAGTTCCGGTCAACCGGGACGGTGTACGCGGTCTTCGCCCGCAAAATACCTGTGCACGAAACTCACCCAGAAACTCATCGCAATGGTCTGCAGATCTGGATTTCGACGAACACCGTCTGCACTCCACAGGACACCGGAATCCACACGATCAAGTGCAGCCTGCGGTACCCGTTCGGCTCTGTCGACGATGCGTGAAAACTCGATCTCGAGCCGTCATCTGACTGACCTTCGGGCCGCCAGGACGATGCCGGGGTCATGCCCACGGTGCTTCCGTGCCTCGCCGAAGCGTCCGACGGTACGAATCGGCCCGGTCCAGGTCGGCGTGGCTGTCACCCGGTGGTGGGGCGACCCCTCGACGCCCCACCGGTGTACGCACGGTCGAACGACCCGGTGAACGCGGCCCGGCGTACCCCCGACGCAGCGCCAACAGGCCGCTCATGGAAAGACCCGAGCGGTCGACGCTCACCGCGGCGGGCACGGTGGGTGTGCTTTCGTCGGTCCGACTCGGTCATGCCACCCCACACGCCATAGGATTCACCCACCGTCAGCGCGTGATCGCGACACCGCACCAGCACGGGGCACACCTGACAAATCTGCCGGGCCCGCGCTTCACGCCGATCGCGAGCGCCGCGCCGTTCGCCGTCGGGGGAGAAGAACACCGACAGATCGGCGCCGCGACACGCGGCACGCACCCGCCACTCACCAGAATCAACGGTGACCGCCACCAAGGGCGGATCCTTCGGGATCGACAACGGCGGATTCCTATCCATTGACACCACCGCCGCCGTCGCGGCGCGGCAGATGCGCTGTTGCACGGGGATGTTGCTCACGGCCACCGCGATCCGCAGACGGCCGCGACAGGACTCGTACAGCTGCGGTGGTGACGCTGACGTGGCTACGGCGCGCCACATCGAGGAGAGCATCGAAGCCGGCGTCATGGCTGCAGGCGCGCTGCTCGGCCAGAACTGCAGCCGCGGCGGACAGCAACTGTGCGTCCGCGGCCTGCGGCGAAGGCCCTCGTCCGGGTACTGCGGAGGTGTCGGTCGGCATGAGAGTCCTTTCGCTACATCGGGCGGTACTGCGATACAGGTGACGTCGGCGCGGTGGGGCGATGTCTCGCGTCTCACTGTTGACGGCCCGGTATCGTCCGTGGCTCCAGCTTCCATGAAGGGACATCCAGAGACCACCGGCCTTTACCTAGTCCTTACCTAGGTAAAGCACGGGTGTCGTGGGTGAGACCGTTGATGGGGTGCTCGGTCTTGTGTCGCGGACCACGCACGGCGGCGTGGCCGATCTGCGACCCGACACCGATACGCGGCGTGTACGCGCGGTTCAATTCGGCGAATGGTGCGGATGACTCTGGCTGTGCAGGGGTAAATCCGATGAGGCCTCCGGCCTCTGTGATAGCTGACACCACTAGCGAACGATCCATCGCACGCCTTTCGCCGAGCGGTGCCTGATTTGACAGTGTTCGTCGCAGTGGTCGACTCCTGCGCGCGGCACCCACTCCGAACGGTGCGATGCACCCCCTGCCGGGTCGATCGGGACGCTCTCGACCCGAGGAAGGAACCGGATTCAGCCTCCGGCCGACAGATCTCAGCCGCGATAGCATGCACCACAGCCATCGACGACGAATGGGCAGCTGAGTCATCCTGCGTCTCTCATACTCTCAAGGTGAGCGTGCGGTGATGCACCAGGATCGAGGTTGATGTGGTCGAGGTTGCGGTGCGCATAGACATCGGGTGTGCGGCGGATCTGGTGCCCGTCGTCGCGGCGAACATCCAGCGGGGCGTAGACCAGGTGTACCGCGCACACCAGGGTGCATCAGCGTCGACGGTGCGGGCAGCTCTCAAACGCAAGTTCGGCAGGGCGATCGGGACAACCGCAATCGAGGACCTCGCCGGATGCATCTCGGACGGGAACACTCCGGTGATCACACCCTCGTCCCCGTGGCGATCGGGCCGGCAGACGAAAGGAGGACCCGAGCGATCCGAACGTCCTGGTCTCCATCACCGCCACTCACAGCTGCAGCCTGCACCGGCGGTCACACGGGACGCCCCCATGCGGCTGCATCCGGAAGACCAATCCAAGAGCGGACTGGCGCCGAGGGTAGTGATCAAACGGTCGTCGGCGACTGGCCACCGCCGAAAACTTCGGGCGCCGGCACCCTCGATATCGTCGCCATAGACGACGTCGCCAGGGATCGGCCTGATCGTGCACCTCGACGTCGTGCAGGGCCCTTTCGACACCACGGCGCCACTCTCCGCGCAAGCCGTGTTCGCCATCCTGGTGGGATCCGCAGTGCCGTGGGTTGACGAAGTCGGCCAGGCATCTGCCCGGGCCCACACGCACCCGGCGGCACGGACATGCGAATGAAAGTGGGCCGGCACGGGATGCGCGGCAGCGCCCGTATCAGACCCACCCCCCATCGCGGGATCGCTCATCCTCTTCCCTTCGCGGCCCCCGGGGGCCCGGCGCCGAGAAGGATTGGTCAGCCGTTGACGTGGAACACCGCACGCCGGCCGCGATCGGCGCCGCGGCGCAACGCGGCCTGGACGGCGGCGGTGCCACCGATTCCGCCGGCGAGGACAAGTAGCAGCAGGGCGACATTGAGGTTCACGGGACAGGTCCTCCTCGGGGCGGGCCAAATGCGGCGGCCGGTGCGGATCGTAATGTGGTGGGGCTCAGTTCACTCGCAGCCCGCGGGGTCGGTACTGATCGACCCGGCACCGGCGAGGATCGACGGAATCCTGTGGTCGGGTCTCACACTCATGATGAACGCCACGAGAAGGCCGCGAAGTCATTGCCGACCGTTACACCCTCACCAGCGAACAACGTGCCCGCCGCCGCGCGAACGGCGACGGGCAGGCGAAACTGTAGCTCGCCCTGCGCACCTTGGCCGATCCTTCCAGCGCCCACGCTACGATATTCGGAGCACCCTGTCATCCAGTAGGACCGCAATGAATTCTGCTATCCTTCCGAAGTTTTCGGTGATGCACCCTGGCCGCCCGGCGCCGACATACGGTCCAGGCCGTACCGATCGCTAACCAATGAAATAGTCGACCGATGGGTCGGTCCTTCGCGACGGAGTGTGCGTACGCGGATACGACACATACCTCGCGGCGCGACCGGACTGGGTAACCTCGTCGGTGCCGGCGTGGTCTGCGCCGACGACGGCGCGGACCGCACAGGTTCCGCGCTCAACCCCGTGCTCACGTACTCATCGTCGAGTGACCGGTCGAGTCATTCTCTCTTTCACTTCACTGCCGCCGTTGTCGCGGATGTCTCTGCGAGCGGTGCCGCCAGACGCCGGCGCACCTTCGCCTCGTGAGCGTCGACCTTGTACCTCAGCGGTTTGCCGGTCTTGGCCACCCGACGTCCCGCGACAGTCAGCATCGGTCGTGGAATCCCGATCCCCATCACCGGCACGCCTGTCACATAGTTCTCCTTGAACAGGAACATCGAGGCGTCGACGACTTCGTCGCGGGTGAGCGGCGAGGCCACCCACCCGACCTCTGATCCGATGGCATCCGCGTCCAGAATCGGGCTGCGATAACCCTCCGTTGTCTTCGCAAGAAGCCAACGCAGAACAGCGTCACGAACCGCCCACTGACGATCGGTAGCTGCACTCACATTTCAGTCCTCCAAATAGATGCCACTAATGCTGCCCTGCACCATAGCCATCGGGAAGAAATAAGCAAGTCCGTGAAATTTCCTGCACGCCTTGCACCTCGGAAACTCCCGGCGGACGTCGCACGCGACCGGATCGGACGCCACAGGGGGTGAGAGTACCTCGGATCGGGGAACAGCCCGCCGACGCACCAACCGACGCCGTCGTCACGGCCCGCGCATCATCGAACCGCCTCTAATCGGCCGCTGAACTGGACTTATTTCTTTTGTTGGGTATGGTCGAGGTCAGTTCGCGGTTGCCGATTCGGAAAGGACCGACAATGGCTGACAAGTCCGCCGTCAAGAGTTCGAAACAGTCCGCACGAGCCCTCAAGGAGCGCCGGGCGGAGAAGCGAGAGAAGGCGATCGCGTCCATTCTACTCACCCGAAAGCGGAAGAGCTGATGCGACACTGGCGTCAACACCGCACCCCGCCACCCTCCTCGCTGCCTGAGGATCGATGATATTCCCCCGGGAACTCGGCCAACAGCCCTGACCCGCGCCCACATCAGATGTAGCAGCTTCGGAAGAGAACGGCTCGGAGCGTGGAAATATCAGCGACTGCACTCTCTTCCAATTTTCTACAACGGTGAAAGCGGCTCACAAAACCCTGCCGAGTTCAATGGAAGCACACCGCAGTCTTATTGGTCCGCCCCGCGTGTGACCACCCGATCGGGGGGCCAACTTCCGGCCTCTGACACGCCCGTCCCGGCCCCTCCACGGCCGGGACGACGTGTTTCCCAAAGAGTTCAGGGTGAGCGAGACAGGGGCACTCCCACAACATCCGGTGAGATGACCGTCTCCCCTGCCGACCTATGGGGTCGGTGCAGGAGTACCGGATGTGTCGAGAATTGATGGAACAGAAATGAATCGTCCTGGACTCGTTACCCGTCGGCCGAACCAGGCTTCGCTGTCGTCGAGGAGACGCCGGGCACTGTTGCGGGTCATCCTGCTGCCCTTGGACATCGTCGAAAGCGCCGACCCGGTCCCGGTACCCGCGGTCGACGAGGTCGAACCGTTCCTGCCGGCCCGCATCAGCGCCCCCTCCGCCACCGGGGACGATGGACCGCACGCACAGTTGCTGGCGTTCCGGCACATCGTCGATCGCAGCAGTCCGCCGGTTACCTTCGGCCTCGCACTCGATGGACAGCGCGCACCTAACGGCCCGCAACGCCGCTACGTCGGCCCCCCGGCGACGTGCCTGTCACTGTGGGAGGTTCCCGGCAACGGGCTGGTGCTGGCCTGCGAGGAACTCACCCCCGACCGCACCGGCAGCCTGATCGACCGGCACAATGACCCGCTCCGCGGCGGCGGTAGCCCCGAATTCTGGGCCGCTATCGAAGCATTTCTTCGTCCCTTCGGGCTGACGACCGAGGCGAGCCCGATCGACGTCTTCCCGCGGCTGGACACCCGACTGCCCAGATCTGAGGTCTACCGGCCGCTACGCAGCCTGACAATCCACGGCCCTAATTGGACCGGGCGGGACACCCTCGAGGGCCTGATCATCGAGGTCCACACCGACGGGGTCGATACGGTACAGCGACTGGTCGACGAACCGGGCACTACACCCAGCGCAGGGGCCGCGTCCCGCTCCTACCGTGGACTCTTGGGCTGGCACCGGGTCCCGCTGATCGACAGGGCGTCACGTCTCGGATCGGGGATCGCGATTCGCGAGGACGCCCGAGCCCTTGCCGTCGACCTCGGTTCCCCCGCCACCGGTCCCGGCCATCTCGATCGGGGCACCCGTGAGATGGTCTACTGCCTCATCGGCTGGGTCGCCCTCCGCGCACAGCACTCGGCGGACCACCGACGAGTACTGTCGCTCCTGCGCAACCGCCGCCAACTGAGCGAACGCGGCGCCCTCGCGGGCCTCGGCGACATCGCGGCGGCCCGCAGACGGATGATCGAGACACGGCTTCTGCAAACACACCCCGCGGGTGCTCACCGGCCTCCGCGGATCGAATCGACACACCTTCGATCAACGCTGGCGAACCGCACCGCCGACGAGATCGCCGTCCTGCATACCGAACTCGGTAAGCTCTGTGACAGTGCTGAAAGCTGTCTGCTGCCCCACACGCTCGCCTCCGCCCGAGACCGGCGGTCCACGCTCGTATCGGTCGCGGCCGCCGGTGCGCTGTTCGCCACCTCGCTCCACGCGGCCGTCGCGGCATCACCGGAGTACCTCCAGCGCTGGGGGTTCACCGTGGCGGTTACCGCCGCGATCGGCGCTGTCGCCCTACTCGACGTTGGGGCACGTCGTCGCCCCGGCGGGACACTGACGAAACCGACACCGGTCGCGCCGCCGCGGGCCTCGCCCGCCGTGACACCTGTCAGGGACCTCGAACGTCGACGGCGGGAGTCGATCTTCCCCTTCGAGACGCAGGTGTGGCGCACCGCTCCGAGTCGCCGCGGCAAGACGCCCACGTTGCGAGAGTGCCTCGAGGCCAACGACCTTTCCGGCTGCGCACCTTCCAACCCACCGTTGGTGGCGGCAAGTTCGTCGTCCCGTCCAGCACCAAAATGGACCTGACCTTCAGAACAGGCACCCACGCTTGCAGCGTCGAAGTCGAACTTGAACTGTAGGGAACCGCGAACATGAGCGAACTGATGACGCAACTATCGGTCCTCGACCGCGTTGCCGGAGTCCATTGGCGAAGACCCACCCGAATAGGGGCGCTCCGCCATCGACTCGGGCCGGGTAGCGGTGAGGGAAAGGAAATACGATGACCGGAGACACGGCAAAGGTGAATCGGATGGTGACCTTCGCGCTTCGCTGGTTCCCGCATGGCGGCGGCCCGGCGGAGGAGATTATCGCTGTTTTCGGTATGGATACCGGCGAGTTCTTCCGCTGTCTGCACGCGCAGCTGCACCCGAACCCCCCGACTCCGCTTCGGCCGACGATCGTGGAGAAGATGAAGGCAGTGGCACGGCGGCGTCTGTGGCTCGCGGGTTGAGATCCACGGCTCGCGGAACGCTTGGACGCGCTCCGGTTGCATACCGGCAGCTGGCGCTAGTGGGAACGCTGTGCGTGGGGCAGGCACGGCTCCGGGAGTTTTCCACAGGACTGCCGCAGATCATCTGTGGGAATGCAGGCGCGCCGCTTGCCGGTCGACAATAGAGCGTGCCGTGTCCTCGAACCCGTCGGTGATGATCTGCGGGGCCTGCTGGCGAAGAAGGCCGTACAGCGGGACCGCCGCAAACCGTGGGCGACGACGTCACTGCCTCCGGGAGCGCGTGTGGTCACCGAATACGGCTGAACGGGCCGGACGGCTCCCCCAGCTGGAACGACTCGGCTTCGGACTCGTCGGCTACGGCTACACCACCTGCACCGAAAACTCCGGCCCGCTGGCCGGGCAACGCGAGTGTGAGCAGTTTCCCACCGGATGAGCGGCGGGGCGATCATGGCGACGAGGAAAGCCGTGTCACTCACTCCGTCGTGGTCATTGGTCTGTTGCCGCTGCTGACAGCGGTGTGATGAGGAACGCGAGCCGGAATTTTCCGATTTTGATCTCGTCACCGTCGGCGAGCAGTGCGGTGTCGACCGGTGTCCCGTTGCGGTAGGTGCCGTTGAGGCTGCCGACATCGGTCACCCGAAATGTGTCGTTGTCGCGCCGGATCTGGGCGTGGCGACGGCCGACGGTCGTGTCGTCGAGGTAGATGTCGCTGTCGATGTGGCGACCGATCGTGGTGACCGTCTGATCGAGCAGGAACCAGTCACCGCGGTTGGGCCCCCGGGTGACCACGAGCAGTGCCGAACCGGACGGCAGTGCCTCGACCTCGGCACGGTCCCAAGGCGGGTCGCTGGGGGCCGGATGCCGTCGACGGCGGGCGGTGGGGAGGTTCACCCCGGCACACGTCTTCGCCGACAGTGGGCCATTGAGTGACAATTCGGTCACCAGTGCGGCTTTCGCTCGATACTCGCGGAGCAGACGGTGAGCGTCGTCTCGGTCGATTTTGGTGTCGGTGATGTCGAATGGTGCGGTCACGACGAGGTCCTCTCTCTGCGCGAGGAGAGCAAGCTAGCACTACCTCATACAACAACTATTATTTACTATTAGATTAGTGCAAACTCATTGACCGACGGTAGGTGCAATGCATGTGACGCGCATCACTAGCACCGTGTGACCTCGAAGGATCCGACGCTCGACCCCGCGCTGAGTTCCCTCGCCGATACGGATGGTTTCTACTAATAGTCTCGGCTAAAGTAGGCACTATGAGCGAGCAGACGTTGATCGACCCCACGCTGCCGACCGCGCTCGGCGAGACCCGGAACCGGGTGCTGGACCTGTTGTGCGCCGCGGCGGAACCGATGGGCGTACAGGACATCGCCGACCGGGTCGACCTGCATCCGAATACGGCCCGGTTTCATCTGGACGGATTGGTCGACGCGGGCCTGGCCGAGCGTCGCGCCGAGGACAGCCGCCGGCCGGGTCGGCCCCGGATGGTCTATGCCGCTACCCCCTCGGATGCGTCCACCGGACAGCGCAGCTATCGGTTGCTGGCGGAGATGCTGACCGGTCTGATCGCCGACACTCTGCCGGAGCCCGGCCGGGCTGCCGAGACGGCCGGGGAGGCGTGGGGTCGCTACCTGGCGGAGCGGCCGGCCCCGTCGCAGCGGGTGGACGCCGCCGACGGGGTCCGCCGGTTGTCGACGGTGCTGGCCGAGTCCGGCTTCGCCCCGGGCGTGGTGGAGAACCTCGATCGACCAGTGATCCCGTTGCGACACTGCCCGTTCCGGGAGGTAGCCGAGCGGCACCGGGACGTGGTGTGTTCGCTGCACCTGGGCTTGATCCGCGGGGCGCTGGCCGAGGTGCGGGCACCGCTCGCGGCCGATCGACTCGAACCGTTCGTCGAGCCGTCGCTCTGCCTGGCGCACCTGATCCCCACCCCCGAATGAGAGTTACCTCCACCTCGTGTGATTAGCGAGTGGTTGTTTCCCGGACAACCTCCCGGACAACCGATCACGCCGTAACCAGATATCGGTCATTGTGGCAGCCACCGAGAACGTCGCTTGACGGATTCAAGAAGACATGATGCCCTGAGGGGTATGCGGCACAACACATCACGCGATGTGGAATTGCGGTTGCGGGAAGTCGACCTTCGGCTCACCAGCCCGCGACGGGGCTGTGCTCGAGGTTCTCGATGATCACCCACACCTCACTGCGAGAGACATCGCCCATCTGGTCCGCGAGCAGATCGAAACAGGTGTCTCAAGCAAGCGATACCGAGGTCGTCTTCTGAGGGCTGTGTCCGCAACGTCGAAAGAAAGAAGGGCATGATGGTTGAGAACAACTACACCACCGATGATGCGGGAATTCCGGTACCGAGCGACGAGCGTTCGCTCACCGTCGGCGCGGACGGTCCGATCTTGCTGCACGACGCCTACCTCATCGAAAAGATGGCTGCTTTCAATCGCGAGCGTGTACCCGAGCGGCAGCCTCATGCCAAAGGAGGAGGGGCGTTCGGCACATTCGAGGTGACGGGCGATGTCAGTGCGTTTACCTTGGCGGACCTGTTCCAGCCTGGCAAGAAGACGGAGATGCTCGCACGGTTCTCCACAGTCGCCGGCGAACGTGGCAGTCCGGATACCTGGCGCGACCCGCGCGGTTTTGCCCTCAAATTCTATACCGAACAAGGCAATTTCGACATGGTCGGCAACAACACTCCGGTCTTCTTCATGCGGGACCCGATGAAATTCCAGGATTTCATCCGTTCGCAGAAGCGGCGTGCCGACAACAATCTGCGCGATCATGATATGCAGTGGGATTTTTGGACGCTGTCTCCGGAGTCCGCGCATCAGGTGACGTGGTTGATGGGTGACCGCGGAATTCCGCGCACCTGGCGGCACATGAACGGCTATTCCAGCCATACGTACATGTGGATGAACGCCGCGGGCGAGAAGTTCTGGGTGAAGTACCACTTCATCACCGATCAGGGAATCGAGTTCTTCACGCAGGACGAGGGCGATCAGATGGCCTCGATCGACACCGACTACCACCTTCGTGACTTGTGGGAGCACATCGAACAAGGTGATTATCCCAGCTGGACACTCAAGATGCAGATCATGCCGTTCGAGGATGCAAAGACGTACCGGTTCAACCCGTTCGACCTCACCAAGGTCTGGCCGCATGCGGACTATCCACTCGTCGAAGTCGGCAAGATGACGCTGAACCGCAATCCGAGCAACTACCACACCGAGATCGAGCAGGGGGCATTCGAGCCCAGCAACGCCGTGCCCGGAACCGGGCCGAGTCCGGACAAGATGCTGCTCGGCCGGTGGTTCTCGTATCCCGATTCGCATCGGCACCGCATCGGCGCCAACTACAAGGAGCTGCCGGTCAACCGGCCACACGCGACCACCGTGCGGTCGTATTCGAAGGATGGCCACATGCGCCACGAGAATCCCGGAGACCCGGTGTATGTACCCAACTCCAAGGGCGGCCCGCATGCGGATCCAGCGGTGGCGGGCGAACCCATCGGCTGGTACAGCGACGGGGACATGGTGCGGCAGGCCTACACACTTCGCCAGGACGACGACGATTGGGGTCAGGCGGGCACGATGGTACGCGACGTTCTCGACGATGCGGCCCGCGGACGCTTGGTCGACAACATCGTCGGGCACCTACTCAACGGCGTGAGCGAACCTGTCCTGGCGAGAGTGTTCGAGTATTGGCGCAATGTGGACAAAGGCCTCGGCGACAAAGTCGCGCAGGGGGTGCGCGCCAAAAAGGATGAACTCGATCCCAAGGCCGCGGGACAAGACAACCCGTCGCGTCGATCCGCTCAAGAGAAGGCCTGAGGACTTCGTCAGATCGTGATCACCTACACCGAGACCCCTCACTCCGTCTGCACCGGGTCGATGCGCTTCTCGGGTGGTTCCACTGGTAGCTGATCCGCCAACCACACATGAATACGCCTGTCGCTCAGTATGGATTAAACGACAGGCATATTCGGATCTATCGCCACCCTCGGCCGACTGCTTAGGCGGGCCGCCCCCTCATGAAGAATCGCGCGAGAAGGACTGGTATTGAATCGAGCGTGGTTGCACACTGGATAGATCGGCCTACGAGCGAACGAGAAGAGCATGCCCGTGTTCGTCGTTGAATACACCTACAGCCCCGAAACATCCTCCGGTCGTGATGATCACCGAACCGACCACCATGCGTGGCTCGCCGAATTGGTCCGCCGCAAAGTGGTCCTGTCATCGGGTCCCCTCGCCGACCATACCGGCGCCCAGTTCATCGTCGACGCCGCCGACGAAGACACCGTCACACGTCTGTTCACACACGATCCATTTGCTCAAGCAAACCTCGTAGCAAAGGTTCTCATCGGCACATGGAACCCCGTGGGTGAAATCCGCGCCTAGATGCTGATCCACGCCAGTGTCAGGATCGGGCATCGTCAGCGGAATTGACCGAACCGTGCACGGTATCTCTTGAAGGCTCGATGACCTCTGGTACTCGACGGTTCTCGTCGAACGGTCATAACCTCGACGCCGGGGATCCGTTGTGCGTAACTCGTCGTCTGAAATAGCCAGACCGCGGCACGGTCGCATTCGATAACAAGGCGCTCGTCTTGCCAGCGTGGCGGATGCACCACCGCCTGTGGTCACCCGCGGAATCGTTGCGCGATCAGCTCCCGCGGTAGCTGCTCGGGGCCCGGGTAGGCGACGATGACCCGGATGCCGTCCGGGTCGCAACCATCCACGAAGGTCACCCCACCGACCGTCTGCGTGTATGTGGCCGCGTCATATGTGCGTAGTCGCTCGGTGATCCGCGCCAACTCGTCCTCGGTGTCGGCGGCCCACATGACGTAGTGGACGCCGATAACGCTTACCCCGCGACGGGTCGATGCCCCCTTCTTCGCGTACATGTAGATCTGAAAGTTGTCCGGCGTCAGAAGGAGTGCTGCATCGGGCTCGCGCACAGCGACACGGCAGGCGAATACGTCGCAGTAGTACTTCACCGACCGATCCAACTCGGCCACTTGCATCACCGACGAGGCAACCTTGGCAGCGCACATTTTCATCTCCTACGCCCGGGCGGTCCATGATCTTCAACCGCTCACGGCGCGGGGTGGACCCGTCGCTCAGATCGGAACGCACGCATCCAATATTGTCCTCCGACACCATCGCGCCGCGCAATGCGGCAAGCGAATCGGGCCGATGACTAATCGTCCCACACTGTCCTGCAGATCGCCCCACTCCGTCTGCACCGTTGAGCCACCGGATCGGTCGTGGAGGTGGGGACATTCGGCCCTGGCAATTTGATGCGGACGGGCTATGGTGGCAGGCAAGGTCCGCGCTGCTGCTGCGGTGTCTGTGCTACGGCTGGCAACGCTGAAACAGGAGGACAGCTGTATGCCCGAGTCGCTGTATCAGCCCACCACGCCGGAGATTTCGGAGCGCCGCAAAACGCTCGCACCCGGGATTCACGAAGCCTTCGAGAATTTCAGTCGCTCCGTCTTCGCCGACGGTGCGCTGCCGGAGAAGACGAAACAGCTGATCGCGGTCGCGGTCGCCCATGTGACGCAGTGCCCCTACTGCATCACCGGGCACACCAAGCTCGCCCGCCGCACGGGCGCCGAACCGGAGGAAATCATGGAAGCCATCTGGGTCGCGGCGGAAATGCGGGCCGGTGGTGCGTTCGCACACTCCACGCTGGCCCTGAACGCGATGAACCATAGTGGCCACACCACTACCGGGGAGCCCGAACCGTGAGCGGCAACAGTTTCGGTGCGCGCTCCACACTGACGGTCGCAGACCAGACGTACGGTATCTACCGGCTGGATGCGATCGAGACCGACGTCCAGCTTCCCTACAGTATGAAGGTGCTGTTGGAGAATTTGCTCCGCAACGAGGACGGCCGCCTGGTCACCCCCGGTCAGGTCTCGGCCCTGGCCTCCTGGTCACCGCGCAATCCCGGCCACACCGAGATCCAATACACGCCCGCCCGGGTGCTGATGCAGGACTTCACCGGCGTGCCGTGTGTGGTCGACCTGGTGGCGATGCGGGACGCGATGACGGCGCTGGGCGGCGACCCGCGAAAGATCAACCCGCTCATTCCCACCGAATTGGTCATCGATCACTCGGTGATCGCGGACGTCTTCGGTCGGCCCGACGCCTACCGGGTCAACGCCGACCTCGAGTTCTCCCGCAACAAGGAGCGCTATCAACTGTTGCGGTGGGCGCAGCATGCCTTCGACGATTTTCTGGTCGTGCCACCCGATACCGGCATCTGCCATCAGGTCAACCTCGAATACCTGGCCCGCGTGGTGTTCACACGGGACACACCGGACGGCCCCCTCGCCTACCCGGACACTCTCGTGGGCACCGACTCGCACACCCCGATGATCAACGGCCTCGGCGTGCTCGGTTGGGGAGTCGGCGGAATCGAGGCGGAGGCGGCCATGCTCGGCCAGCCGATGAGCATGCTCCTGCCGCAGGTCCTCGGGCTCAAACTCACCGGCGCCCTACCCGAGGGCACCACCGCCACCGACCTCGTCCTCACCATCGCCGAGTTGCTCCGCAAGACCGGTGTCGTCGGCAAATTCGTGGAGTTCTACGGCCCTGGCGTCGCCAACGTCCCGTTGGCCAACCGGGCGACCCTGGGAAACATGAGCCCCGAATACGGTTCGACCTGCGCCATCTTCCCCATCGACGACGAGACCCTCCACTATCTGCGTCTGACCGGGCGACCCGAGCAGCAGATCCGACTCGTCGAGGCCTATGCCAAAGAACAAGGAATGTGGCACGACCCCGATCAGGAACCGGCCTACAGCCACACCGTCGAGCTCGACCTCGCCACCGTCGAGCCCTCCATCGCGGGCCCGAAACGACCCCAGGACCGCATCCCGCTGGCCAGCGCGTCGCACGCCGTCGGGTCCTTGCTGGCTGGCCAACCACTGCCGACTGCGCTGGAAGCCGGCCTCGACGAGGCATCCGACGAGTCATTCCCCGCCAGCGATCCGATCGCGATCGACCACGACCGCGCCTCGGACGGACCGGCGGCACCGTGCCGGTGCGGGAAGAGCCATGAATGGCCCTCCGACCCGGTGGAGGTGGTCCTCGACGGCGAGGTGCACAGTGTCGATCACGGGCACGTGGTCATCGCCGCCATCACCTCGTGCACCAACACCTCGAACCCGTCGGTGATGATCGGCGCGGGCCTGCTGGCGAAGAAGGCCGTGCAGGCGGGCCTGACCCGCAAACCGTGGGTGAAGACGTCGCTGGCCCCGGGATCGCGTGTGGTCACCGACTACTACGAACGGGCCGGTCTGACCCCCTATCTGGAACGGCTCGGCTTCGGACTCGTTGGCTACGGCTGTACCACCTGCATCGGTAATTCCGGTCCGCTGATCCCCCAGGTCAGCGACGCGGTCACCGGACACGATCTGACCGCCTGCGCGGTGCTGTCCGGGAACCGCAACTTCGAGGGCCGCATCCACGCCGAGTGCAAGATGAACTTCCTCACCTCCCCGCCGCTGGTCATCACCTACGCACTCGCCGGGACCATGCTCGCCGATGTGCGCCGCGACCCGATCGGGACAGGGTCGGACGGGCAGCCGGTGTACTTGCGCGACATCTGGCCGAGCACCGAGGAGGTCAAGGCAGTCATCGACGAATGCCTGCAGTCGCAGATGTTCACCGACGGCTACTCGAATGTCTTCGCCGGCGACGACAACTGGCGCGGCCTCGATGTCGCCTCCGGCGAGATCTTCGAATGGCACGAGGACTCCACCTATGTGCGGCGGCCACCGTACTTCGACGGCATACAGCCCGAACCGCAACCGATCTCCGACATCACCGGCGCCCGGGTGTTGGTCATGTTGGGGGATTCGGTGACCACCGACCACATCTCACCCGCGGGCACGATCCGCCGCGACAGCCCGGCCGGTATCTACCTGCGCGAGCATGGTGTCGAACCGCCCGACTTCAATTCCTACGGATCCCGTCGCGGCAACCACGAGGTGATGATCCGCGGCACCTTCGCCAACATCCGCCTGCGGAATCTGCTGGCTCCGGGCACGGAGGGCGGCGTCACCCGCCACCTCCCCCGCGGGGAGGTGATGAGCATCTTCGACGCCTCGAACGCCTACGCCGCCGAGGGCACTGCGCTGATCATCCTCGCCGGCGCCGAATACGGATCTGGGTCCTCGCGCGACTGGGCGGCCAAGGGAACACTGCTCCTCGGGGTCAAAGCGGTCCTCGCGACGTCGTTCGAACGCATCCACCGCTCCAACCTGATCGGCATGGGGGTGCTGCCCCTGCAGTTCCCGCCCGGTCGCACCCGCGAAAGCCTCGGGTTGACCGGTGAAGAGGAATACTCGATCACCGGACTCGAAGGCGGCGACCCGCGCGCGGACTTCCCTACCGAGGTCACCGTCCGAGCCGACCACCATGGTCAAGTACAGGAATTTCCGGCCACGGTGCGGATCGATACCCCCGCGGAGGCGGGATACTTCCGGCACGGCGGGATACTGCAATATGTGCTGCGACAGCTCCTCGTGACCTGAGCGGCTCGCCATAGAGCACCCATGCGGAAACAGCGTCTCTCGCACAGCCCCCGCACCTCCGCCGCCGTCACCCGGCGTGGAGTGAACCGTGCCAGGCCGCCCACGTGCATCGGATGCTCGCGGGACTCACCCCACAGCAACAGTGAGTCGGTCGTGGAAGCAACAGGGTGACACCCTTTCGTTCCCCGACCAGGGCCGGAGACCCCTGTTCAAGGTCTGGCGGTGCAGAACTCGTGCGGCTACCGCACGACTGCCTTGCGGTTGAACAGCAACGCGCGTTTGACTTCGGTGATCGCTTGCGTCACCTTGATTCCGCGCGGACAAGCGTCGGTGCAATTGAACCGCCAGATCAAACCGTTCCTGATGACATCGGGTCAGGAGCCCACCCGCGAGCGGATCCAGTCCCAGGCCGATCGTGCCCGGTACGACGACACCACCGAGTGCATCCTGTGCGCGTGCTGTACCGAGTCGTGCCCGGTGTATTGGGCGGATGGTAGCTATTTCGGGCCGGCCGCCATCGTCAACGCCCATCGCTTCATTTTCGACAGCCGCGACGAAGGCGCCGGGGAGCGGATGGACATTCTGGGGCGGCGTCGACGGCGTCTGGCGTTGCCGCACCGTACGCCGAGAAGAACGGCTCCATGTCGACGACGAGATCCTTCTCGACCGGGAGTCCCTTGAGGGGTGCGATCGTGACGGTGGTGTTCTTACCGTCTTTGTTCAGCATGTCGCGCATGAGCACCTTGCACGCGAGCCGGTTGACTCCGTTGATGACCATTGCATCCGATCCGCACACGCCGTGCGCGCACGAGCGGCGGAAGGTCAGGGTCCCGTCGAGATACCCCTTGACGTAGGTGAGCAGGTTGAGCAACCGATCGGTGGGCAGGCACGGAACCTCGAAGCTGACCCATCCGGCCTTGCCCGGGTCCTCGGGGTTGAAACGGCGAATCTTCAACGTGACCATCACGGCGCCTTCGGGGACTGGCGGTAGCGCGACGAAACCCGGGCCCTCGTTGTTCATGGTGACAGACATGGTTATCGACTCCAACCTCGTCAATTACGTTTTCGGGGAGCTCGTCTCGGATTGTCCACAGGTTAGCTCAGTGGTCGGTTGTCGGATCGGAAAACCGGTCCGGACCCTCTCTCGCGCCGGGGGCCGCGTGATGTGCGGACGCGACACCCCTCCTAACGAGGGCCACGAGCACCGACAGTCCGTGCACGAGCATCCCGAGGGACATCGTGGCGTGGCCGGCGAAGGCGCCTGCCGGCACCACGACACGGTTGCGGGCGCGACACCGATGTTCTGCCGCATCACGGCCACGGTGCGCTCGCCAGGTGGATCGACTCGGGCAGCTTCAGCAGGTTCTCACCCATCAGTGCGGTGTCCGCGGTCTTCACCCCCCACCGCCACCGCCACAGTGCACCGCGGGTTTGTCATTCGTTGTGGGCACCGTCATTTCGTGTCATGATCGATCTATGGGCCCGATCGAATTGGTGCGAGCCTATGACGCTCGCGGCACCAAGAAGACATCGCCAACCTTCTTGGTAGATCGACTGTGGCCACGGGGCATCGCGAAAGCGGACCTCGACTGCGACGCCTGGATCAAGGAGGTGGCACCCAGCACGCAGCTGCGGACCTGGTTCGGCCACCAGGCGGATCGCTTTCCGGAGTTCCGCACCCGCTACCTTCAGGAACTCGACACCAATCGCGCTGCCGCCCAACCGATCGTCGAGGCGGCGCGTAACGGGACTGTGGTGCTGCTGTATTCGGCGAAGGACCTCGAGCACAACCAAGCCGTGGTCTTGCGCGAGTGGATCTCGAATCAGTTCTGACATCACCGTAGGACGGCCTGAATACTCATCGCATCCATGAACCCTCGGCCTTGCACCTCGAGCCGTGCCGGTCGGCCGCGGTCAGAACGGGGCCGTGGTCCGCGGGGCGGTGGTGGGTCGGTCGCAGGTCAGTGCGGGCAGTCAGACCCCAAGGCCCGCAGGGCGACATCCTGGAAACCCGGAAGACACCGGGTGACGGTCCTGCCCCCTACCCGTAAGTCCCGCCGCAACAGAGGTCACCGTGGTGTCGGGGTGAACCACCGCTCCCGACACCGCCTGCTGCCCAGGACCCCCGAACGGAACCGGCGATCACCGCTCTGGAACTTGCAGGGTCTATTGGCCCTATCCGAATCGTGATTGCTCGAGGGCGAATCCGCGGGCGTCGACGGATCTGTGTTGTGTGTGCCGGGTCGACGGTTCGTTGTTTACGTTGGCAGGCGTGGTTGTGGTTGTAGGTTCGGCTGTTCGCGTCGGAACATGGGCGGTGTGCGGTGTCGCTCGTTCCAGAAAGCGGAGCAACTCGACCGGGAACGGCAGCACGAGGGTCGAGTTCTTCTCGGCCGCGACTTCCACGACGGTTTGCAGGAGCCGCAGTTGCAGGGCGGCGGGATGTTCGGTCATGGTCTCGGCGGCCTGGGCCAGTTTCGCCGAGGCTTGCAGTTCGCCGTCGGCGGTGATGATGCGGGCCCGCCGTTCACGTTCGGCCTCGGCCTGGCGCGACATCGACCGCTTCATCGAATCGGGGAGGACCACATCCTTGATCTCCACCCGGTCGATCTGCACACCCCACCCCAGCGCGGGGCTGTCGATCATCAGCTCCAAGCCCTGGTTGAGGCCCTCCCGGTTGGACAGCAGGTCGTCGAGTTCGCTCTTGCCGATGATCGACCGCAGCGACGTCTGTGCGACCTGACCGATCGCGGAGACGTAGTCCTGCACGTCCACTGCCACTCGCACCGGATCGGCGACGTTGAAATAGACGACCGCATCCACCCGGACGGTCACGTTGTCGCGGGTGATGCCGTCCTGGGCGGGCACCGGCATCGTGATGATCTGCATGTTCACCTTCTCGAGCCGGTCGGCGATCGGGATCAGCAACATCAGGCCCGGTGCGCGGACGGCGGGCTGGACGCGTCCGAACCGAAACACGACGCCGCGTTCGAACTGTTTGACGACGCGAATGCTCGAGCTCAGGCCGAGCAGGCCGAGTCCGACCAAGACGGCCACCGCATAGAGAATCATGGTGTTCTCCCATCCGCCCGTGGCCTCTACCGATACCCGGTCACCACGGGCTTGCTGCCAATCGATGAATTAACCTCGCGTCCCCGCGTTGACGGCTCCTCGGAGCAGCGCCTCGATTCGTAGAGGCGCCCAAACCTGCGCGAGGCGTTGGATTTCCGAGTTCGCCACTCAGTTCGGTGCCGGCACCTCGCGGGGCGGCCACGGTATGAGCACAGCACCGGACGCGGTCGACGGATCGAGGATCCGGACGGTGTCGGTATCGACCGGAATCGCGCTCGCGGAATGGGAACTGCCGACGGCCAGACGGTTGCGTGCAGGCACCGCCCGTGTTGTACGTGGCGTCGGTGAACTCTTCCGGACGGTGATCTCGGCGTCGTTGAAAACGCGGGGCCCCCGCAGTGCAAACATGCCGAACGTCACCGCGAGCACCAGCACTCTCAGCCGGACCCGCACACTGCGATCGTATGGTGGGCGCGGTGTGACGCCGTGAAACACTCGGACCAGCGTCGGGCTGCTTGCGAGTAGCCGTTGTTCGATCTCGCACAGAGCATTTCGTTCATCGTCGCTGAGCACAGCGCACCTCCCGGACTCCCCCGGCGAGGTCTTGGTGCCGGGACGACCACTTTTTATATCGTATCACGATAAAAATGTTTCGCCAGTAGCACGGGAAGGCGCGGCGTCGGCCACCCGGTTGACTGCGCTCCTCGCCGGTGGTTCGGTAGTGGACCTTCTTCGTGCGCGAAGGCACTCGCGCCCAACCACATATCCGGTCCCATCGCTCGATCCGTATGCGACTTTCGCGAAAATCACGGTCGACATCCGGCACCGCGGTAAGCCCGGCCCCTGCCGGACACGAAGGTGATTGCGCGCCAGTAAAGGTGGGGATGCCGCCGCTACCCCCTTTTCTAGCAACGGTCGGGGATTGGTGCGGTCGGTGATGTCGCCGCATGGGCGCCGGTCCCGCACCGCGCGAATAGGGGTTGCGGTAGAACTCGCCGGGAATCGGGCGGATATGCCTGGGTGGGCTTTTCGAGCTGTACTTCTCGTTCAGTACCGGGAGTAGTGCTGTCCAGTCGCCGGTTCGCCAGCGCAGATGCACTTTCGGCCGAGGTTTCGGTCCGAGGTCGCGGCGCAAAACCGAATACCGAGCGCATCGTGGGAATCCGGGCTGTGCGGACATGCCGTGCAGTACGGCGTTGATTCCAGTGCCCGTTCAAGGCTCGACACATTGGTCGCGTTCGACGCCATGGCGGCGCTCCAGTTCTCGGCCCTGCGATCGGGCCGGTTCGGGCGCCGAGGACGACATGGCTTGACCGCGCATGTTCGGGCCCTCGGCACCCTCAAGGCTACACGTGCCCGCCGGCTCCTTTGGCTCCGCGGGTGAACGACCCTCTCCCGGAACCTATTGCGATGACGCGTCGAGGGTTCACAACGTCCCGACGACCCTTCCTCGGCCCTCGGCGATCCTGTCGCAATTGCACCCGAACGAGTCCTCGATGCTTTCGTTGCGGAATCGTCCGCCCGTGCTCATCGCTCCGCTGCACGGGGCAGTGCGGGCGCTGATGCATGATGTGTTCCTGTGCGTCCTTCTTCTGAGGGAATCGGAAATCGTCTGCGCTGGAATCACGACCGCCAATCGGCGATACTTTGTCGACATTGCCGCGTCGGTGGCCGATCGCACGGCGGGGCGTTACGCACTCGTCGCCGTGGCATCGACGTCGGCGCTGTCTCCAAGGACTCGTCGCACGATGTCGGGCAATGCCCCGTTCAGGCGTGATGACCACGAGAACATCCCTGGTGTATCGTATGACGATATATAGTGCGGCGGTTCTGACGACTGAAGGGGCGAGGTGCCGTGACTGCAGAGGAGCACGTGGAGTCGGAGCCGTTGACGAAGCGGGATTTCGAGGCACTGGCACGTTTCCGCTTCGGTATCCGCCGCTATGTGCGCTTCAGTGAGGATACGGTCCGTGACCATGGCCTCACCCCGCAGCACTACCAGCTGCTGCTCGCACTCAAGGGATTTCCCGGCCGCGAATGGGCCACCATGCGAGAGTTGGCCGACCGCCTGCAGCTGCGTCATCACAGCGTGGTGGAGCTGGTCGACCGAGCGCAGAAGCAGGGTCTCGTGGAGCGCGCGCCGCACCCGTCCGACGCGCGAGCGGTACGGGTGGAGTTGACCGAGCACGGGCAGCTGATCCTGGCACGTCTGAGTGCGATGCACCGCGACGAACTGCTGCGCCTCGGACCCGCCCTCGAGTTACCCATCTGGGACGACCCTCCCCAGGATCGGTGACGTCGCGTCCGTTCGTCGACCGCCCGGGGCCGTGATCGGTCGCCCGCACATCAATCCCGGTTCCCATCAGCTGCCGGTCGGCGAAGATGCGATTGCCCGAGGGTCGGTAGGCACCGAGTGAGGAGCTGGCGCAGTCGGATCCCGGACATCGGGGACGTCGCGCTCGTGGGCGCAGGTTCTGCGGTAGGTGGTGCGACGTAGCCGGCCTCGGCGGGACTCGGGCGAACACCACAGACTCCGGCGATGCCGTCAAAACCTAGACGAGTCGGCGTTCGTCCAGTCGCGGAGCCAACTCGTCGGGGGGTCCTCTGTGAGCAGGTCGCCGGGCTGCAGCCACTCGTGTAGGTCCGCGTAGGTCATCGTGCGGTGCCCCTGAATGCGCCGGTGGAGCATCGACGGATCGAGGTCGCAGAAGTCGTCCAGCCCCATCGATGCCAGGATTTGTTGGGCGCTCGCGACGGTGGATCTCTGGAGGTTGTACACCCGGGTGGTCTTGTCCGGAACATTCAGTGCGCGGGCCCGGCGGGCGTCCTGGGTAGTGACACCGACGGGGCACCGGTTGGTGTGGCAGCGTTGGGCCTGGATGCAGCCGACCGCGAACATCATCGCGCGGGCAGCGAGGGTGAAGTCCGCTCCCTGGATCAGGCGTTTGATGATGTCGATTCCGTTGGCGACCTTGCCCGAGGCGCCGATCTTGATCCGGTCCCGCAGCCCGGTGCCCACCAACGCGTTGTGCACCAGCATCAGACCTTCGGTGAGCGGCATCCCGACGTGGTCCTCGAATTCGAGTGGGGCAGCCCCGGTTCCGCCCTCAGATCCGTCGACGATGATGAAGTCCGGGGTAATGCCGGTCTCGATCATGGCCTTGCAGATGGCGAGGAATTCCGTGCGGGAACCGACGCACAGTTTGAAGCCGATCGGCTTTCCGCCGGACAGTGCACGAAGTGTGGTGATGAAGTCGATGAGCTCGAGCGGTGTGCAGAACGCGCTGTGGGAGGGCGGCGAGATCACGCTCTGCCCGACCGGCACCCCCCGGGTTCGGGCGATCTCGGGGCTGACTTTCGCGGCGGGCAGTACGCCGCCGAGCCCTGGTTTCGCCCCCTGGGAGAGCTTGATGGAGATGCATTTGACCTGCGGAAGGGCGGCCTTGGCGGCGAACTCGCCGGGATCGAAGTGCCCGTCGGCGTCGCGGCAGCCGAAGTAGCCGGAACCGATCTCCCAGATCAGGTCGCCGACCTGCGCGAGGTGGTAAGGACTGATACCGCCCTCGCCGGTGTCGTGGGCGAACCCGCCGCGTGCCGCGCCCCCGTTGAGCGCCTCGATGGCGTTGCCCGACAGGGCGCCGAAGCTCATCGCCGAGACGTTGTACAAGGCGATGTCGTACCCCATGGTGCACTGTGGACCGCCGATCCGAACATGTGGTGTGTCATCGGAGGCCGGATGCGCGCGCAACGAGTGGGTGACGAACTCGTATCCGGTGGCGGTGACGTCCCGTTCGGTTCCGAACGGTTCCACGTCCTTGGTGCCCTTGGCGCGTTCGTACACCGTGGTGCGGGTGTCGCGGTCGAACGGTGTTCCGTCCGTGGATCGTTCGATGAAGTATTGTTGGATTTCGGGGCGTATCCTCTCGAGCATGAACCGGGCGTGGCCGATCACCGGATAGTTCCGCAGCACACTGTGCCTACGCTGCAGCAGATCCCAGGCGCCGACCATGGCGATCGCCGCCACGATCACCGTGCCGAGCAGCCACCACGCCGAGACGAAGAAGACCAGCAGCAGCGACGCCGACCCCAACACCCAGGCGCCCGCGATGACCAGCCACCGGATCATGGGAATCCCTCCCGGCGCGTGGTCGCGGACGCACCCACCCTCCGTTGCGACCCCCGCGCACCCGACCGAGCAGGTCCGGCCGAACCGGAAGCGCCGTCGGTAAATCCAGGAAGTCCCGACGAGTTCGAACAGACCTGTCGACACCACTGAGACGGGGGCGGTGTCTCGGGGGTTCGCGTCCGTTCCTGCTGGGGCATGAGCGTCACCGCGCACCTCCCGGCACCCGATCGGCCAGGTACCTCAAGAGCTCGTCCGGGTCGGCCAGTTTCGCCGGGTCGACCCGCTCACCGGAGCGCACCAGCGCCTCGATGGCATCGGTGACCCCCCAGGTGTTGACGTTCATGCCGGCCAGCACCCGCCCGTCCCGCATCCAGAAGGCGATGAACTCGCCGGCGGCGACGTCGCCGCGGAACACGACCGAGTCGTAACTACCGTGCGGGACGTAGCCGGAATACTCCATCCCGCTGTCGTACTGATCGGAGAAGAAGTAGGGCACCTGGTCATAGGCGGTGACCCGGCCGATCATGTTCTCCGCCGCCACCGGTCCCTGGTTGAGGGCGGCCGACCAGTGCTCGAGGCGCAGATGAGTTCCCAACAGCGGGTAAAAGGTGTTGGCGACGTCCCCGGCGGCGAACACGTCGGGGTCGGTCGTGGCCAGGTGTTCGTCGACGACGATCCCGTTGTCGACCGCCAGCCCGGCCGTCTCGGCCAGTGCGGTGTTGGGCACGATGCCCACCCCCACGACGATCGCGTCCGCCTCGACCACGGTGCCATCGGTGAGGCGGATTCCGGTGGCCCGGTTGTCCTTACCGACGATCTCGCGCACCCCGGAGTTCAGGCGCAACTCCACACCGTGGTCGCGGTGCAGGGCGGCGTAGGTTTCGGCGACCTCGGCGCCGAGCACCGCCAGCAACGGCAACTTCGATCTCCCCACCACCGTGACTGCGCAGCCCGCCGCTCGGGCGGCGGCCGCGGTCTCCAAACCGATCCACCCCGCCCCGACGATCGCCACCCGGTCCGCCGCGGCGAACGCGGCCTTCATTGTTTCGCAGTCGGTGACCCGGCGCAGGTAGTGCACCCCGTCCAGATCAGCGCCGGGCACCTGCAGCCGGCGGGGCGACGAACCGGTGGTCAACAGCAACTTGTCGTATCCGAGCCTCTCGACGCCGTCGATGACCACCTCGTGTTCGGTCCGGTCGAGGGCGGTGACCGGGGTCCCCACCCGCAACTCGATGTCGTGGTCGGTGTACCACCCGGCCGGGTGAATGTAGATCTTCTCCCGCGCGGTGGTGCCTTGGAGGTAGGCCTTCGACAGTGGGGGTCGGTCGTAGGGGCGGTCGGTCTCGTCGCCGATGAGAACGATCCGTCCGTCGAACCCGCCGGTGCGCAGCGCCTCAGCGGCCTTCGCACCGGCCAGTCCGGCGCCCACGATGACGAATGTCTGCTCTGCAGTGGCCATGTCATGTCCTTCTCTGATGCGAGGTGTTTCAGGTGTGAGGACCGATTTCATGCGTTGCGGTTCAGGTCGCGGTGTCCTGTTCACCGCGCGCCGTCCGTATCGCGCGCCCGGTCGGGTCGGGTCGGGTCGTGCCGGTCATCGTTGCGCCAGCTGGTGGGCTTTGGCGTGGAGTTCGGTGAGCAGATCGGCGTACGACTGGTGAAAGGCGGTGACACCCTGGTCTTCGAGGGTGCGGCCGACGTCGTCCATGTCGATGCCCACCGCGGCGAGCTCGCCGAGGACGGTGGCCGCGGCGGCGGGGTCGGTGTCGATGGAGCGCGTGAGGGTGCCGTGATCCTCGAATGCCGTGATGGTGGCCTCGGGCAGCGTGTTGACGGTGTCCGGGCCGATGAGACTGTCGACGTAGCGGGTGTCCGGGTAGTCGGGGTTCTTGGTCGAGGTCGATGCCCACAGTGGCCGTTGCACCCGGGCGCCGCGGGCGGCGAGTGTCTCCCACCGCGGACCGGTGAAGCGGTCCCGGAAGATCCGGTAGGCGAGGCGGGCCTGGGCGATCGCCGCCCGACCCCGCAACCCTGGGGCCTCGGGGTCGCCGCTGTGCTCGAGTCGTCGATCGACCTCCGTGTCGACGCGGCTGACGAAGAACGATGCGACGCTGCGCACCGCGGCCGGTTCCCCGCCCCGTGCCGCCAGCGTCTCCAGACCCTGCAGGTACGCCTCGATCACCTGTTCGTAGCGGGCGAGGGAGAAGATCAAGGTGATGTTGATGCTGACGCCCTTGCCGATCATGTCCGCGATCGCCGGTATTCCCTCCGCGGTCGCGGGGATCTTCACGAACACGTTCGGTCGGGCGATCCGTTCGTGCAGTCGCCCGGCCGCGGCGATCGTGGCGTCGGTGTCCCGTGCCAGTTCCGGGGCGACCTCGATCGAGACGAACCCATCGGTGCCGCCCGAGGTGTCGTAGACGGGCCGCAATATCGCGGCTGCGTCGACGACATCGGCCGCGGCGAGCTCCCAGTACGCGTCCTCGACCGCGAGTCCCTGGGCGATGAGCGCCGCGAACTGTGCGTCGTAGGCATCGGAGCCGGCGATGGCCCGCGCGAAGATGGTGGGGTTGGCCGTCACCCCCCGGATCCCGGCGGCCACGAACCCGGCGAGGGTGCCATCGCGCAGGTAGGGGCGGGTGAGGTTGTCCAACCAGGGGCTTTGTCCCTGCTCGCGGTACAGACGATGCAACCGGCTCACCGCTGCCCCTACCGATGGGGGTGGGAATCTGTTCATCGCCGTGCCTCTCGTCGTTCGGGCGTCTCATCCACGCCCACTTGGCTCCCCGCTCTGCCGGCGTGTGCACCGTGTCACTGCCGGTCGGTCGGTGGTTGATCTCGTGTGGTGAGAAACTTCGATGGATCGCTGCCCGCCCGGGCCCCGGCGGTGAACCACGCCGCGAATCCCTGCGGATCGCGGCGCTCGATCTCGTCGAGGTACTGCTGACGGATCCGGGCAAGTCGCAACCGGTCGGTGACCGACCTGGCGTTCTGCAGCTCCGCGAAACTGGTGCGCCAGCCGCGGCACAACGCATCGCCGGACAATTCCGCACAGCTCGGCGGCGGTGCCGCCGGGGAACCCGGAGCGCTCGCCTCGTCCGGATCACACAGAGCAGAGGGCTGCCGGGAGAGCAACTGCGCCAACGGCGGCCAGCTTCGAAGCCACCGCGCCACCGGCCGGGCGGTGACCGTCAGCACGAGCACCAGCGGCACGGCCGCAGCGCCGGACAGCGCGATCAGGCCGACAATGCCGATCAGGGCCGCGCCCGCGGTAGCGGCGTTGAGTGCGGCGGTCGGCAGCGATGAACGCGGCGTGGCGGTGGCGGACCTGTCGGCCACCATCGCGGTCAGGCCGCCGCCGGTCACTGCCGCCGCGAACGCCGCGGACACGAGGACGTCGGGGTGGACGGTGAAGATCGCGACCGCGAAGCCGACCAACCCCAATGGCACGGTCACCACCCACCAGAGGATTCGATAGACACCCATGGGATGTAATCCCTTGCAGAGATATGGCTTTGAGCGATGCGGACCGCCCTGGACCCACTGTGTCACCGAAAAGAGTGACGAACGGTGAGCCGTCATGGGTCCCCGGTTCGGGGGTTTCCAGATGCGGTCCCGATGGTTCGCGGTGTGATGCGCGACGAGCGCGTCCTGGCACGCAACGCTTGCATGGAGCGCCGCGGTCGCGGTGCGCCGGAATGCCGGTGCTCGGATGGGCGGGTCCGTCGATCGACGCGCGAGCCGATCCGGCGCCTCGCTCCTGCCGGTTCGTGTCCGTCAGGGACGGGCGGCGGTGCCCGGGGGCGAGTGTGCGTGTGCGGACGCTGCGTGGTGGACCACGACACAGCACCGGTCCGGTCGCGGGTCCAATTCTGCGTGCGCGTCGTGTTGGGTGCTCCCGGCGATCGCGCCCTCGACAAGGCGTAAATTCAACCCGCACACCACGTCCAGGTGGTCACGGGCGACATGGTGAAAGGGGCAGTTGCGTAGGTCGATACGGCCGTCGTCGGCGACCTGGGGCAGGTATCCGCAGCCGCGGAGCGCCGCCAGGAGATCTCCCCCGGTGTCGGCGACGGCCCGCTTGCCGGCGTCGAGCGCGGCCTCGTTCACGGCCGCCCGCACGGTTCCGCTGGTGTCCTGTTCGACCGAGGAGACGAGCAACCGTGCGAGCAGTTCATAGTCCCGGGGCGGCACGCTGACGGTCATTTCCGTCGTGGCCCGGGTGTAGAACTTCGCGGGACGGCCGGCGCCGGGCCCGCCGCGGCCGGCCGGCCGCTGGTAACTGACCGTCACCAGGTCGGCATCGGCCAGCTTGTCGAGGTGATAGGCCGCGAGGGTCCGGCCGACGTCGACGGCGGCGGCCGCCTGCTCCCGCGAGACCGGTGCGTCGCTTTCGGTCACGTAGTCATACAGCCTGCGCCGCAACGGATCATCGAGGTTGCTCAACGCCGCCAGCACCGCCGGCGCAGCGGATCGCGGAGTGGACATACCCCGACTGTAACACCAAAAAGTATTGACAAATAGGTGTGGAGGGAAGATTCTAAAAATGAGTCCTATTACTTTTACAAAGGGGTTTCTGATGACTACTCCCACGCCCGACTCGTCGGCGACCGCACCCACACCCGGCACAGCCCTGCAACGCGCTCGCAGTGACCCCGCCTACGGCGCGTTCCTGTTGCTGCGGATCGGATTCACCGTGCTCCCGATCGTGATGGGCATCGACAAGTTCACGAACGTGCTCACCACCTGGGAGGACTACCTGGCGCCGTGGATCGTCGACCTCAGCCCGTTCAGCGCGCACCAAACCATGCTGGTCGTCGGAGTGATCGAAATCGTCGCCGGCATCGCCGTCGCGATCAAACCACGCTATGCGGCCTACATCGTCGCCGCCTGGCTCGCCGGAATCGTGATCAACCTGCTGAGCTACCCCGGCTTCTACGACATCGCACTGCGTGACTTCGGACTGATGCTCGCCGCCCTCACCCTCGGCCGGTTGGCCTACGTGTACGACCCGGCCTGGCACCGGCGCACCGCACTCGCCCCGAAACTCAGTGCCGCCTAGCCGACACCGACGTGCGTCCCCTCGTTCCGGGGCGCGCGACGTCGACACCCTCATTCGTCCACCCGCCCGAGACCGCTGCGCTTCGCCGGGTGGACGCCACCCACCACCACTGCGGAAGGAACCCGGCATGCCGTCGACCGCGACACTCCACGTTCTCCATCAGGCACCAGGACGAGACCTGGCTGCGGCCGAAGAGGCGGCAGCGGCGTTCCTCGAAGCTCTCGGGATCGACCTGGACTCGGAGAGCCTGCGCCAGACGCCCCGCCGCATGGCCCACGGCTACGCCGAACTGTTCACCCCCCGCGCCTTCGATCTGACCACCTTCCCCAACGACGAGGACTACGACGAGCTCGTCCTGGTCCGCAACGTCCCGCTGCGATCGGTGTGCGAGCATCATCTGCTGCCGTTCGCCGGTACCGTGCACATCGGGTATCTGCCCGGCGAACGCATCATCGGATTGTCCAAGCTCGCCCGCGTGGCAGAGCATTTCGCCTGTCGCCCTCAAGTTCAGGAACGGCTCACCAAGCAGATCGCGGGCTGGCTCGACGAACACCTGCATCCTCGGGGTGTCGGGGTGGTCATCGAGGCCGAGCACAGTTGCATGACCCTGCGCGGCGTGCAATCGGTGGGATCGGCCACCGTCACCTCCGCCCTGTTGGGAGCGTTGCGCGATGATCCTCGTTCGCGCCAGGAATTCTTCGCCCTCGCCGGCGTCCACGCCTGACCGGGTGGGTGGACGACCCGCGGCCCGTCATTGCTTCGGCCGGGCGGCACGCCGAGCGCTGCGCCGCTCCGCGTTGCGGTCTCGGCCCGGTGCCGGGCCGGAGCGGACGTCGGGCACGAGTGCGGGCCACCGGGGCTGCCGATCAGGACCTCGCCCGGGGGCGGTCCCAGACCACCTGGCCGTCGGCCCGCACCCGAGCGCCCTGCGCCGGGAGGTGCGGGGTGCGCCGGCCGTCGTGCATGAGGTGCTCGACGCGCACCCCGCGCCGCAGGACTGCGACGTCGGCGACGAGCCGGCGGTGGCACCGCCACCACACGCTCTCACTGCACATCATCGCCGTTTTCTGCCGCGCCGCCCGATCCAACAGCTCGGTCAGTGCCGCGGCGAACTCGGTGGTGCGGGTGTGTACGGCATAGGCGGCGAACTGATCGACCTGCCACCACGGATCCTCACGCGGCTCGCCGGGCGGCAGGCGGCGGCGACCGCCCAGTCGCGGCTCCCAGCGATAGCCGATCCCGGCGGCCGGCAACCAGTGCGTCATCATCTCGCTGCCGACATCGGGATTGCGGCGACTGCCGGGATACCGGCGAATGTCGACCACCGCGTCGACGCCGGCCGCGGTCAGCAGCGTGGTCAGCTCCTCCCGACCGAGCCGGCCGTGCCCGACGGACAGCAACATCGCCTCACCACCTCCCCCTGCCGGAGACCACACCGCCCCCGTGCGCGATCGAGGTCGGCGCCGGGCATACCGGGCCGGCTAGCGTCGCGCCAGGTGAGCGATGCAGGTCCGGGGCGTTTCCCACGGGATCAGCCGATTGTCGGTTTCCGGTGCACCGAGCCGGTCGAGGACGCCGCGCATCAGTCCCAGATGCAGCGCGCACACGACGTTCGGGCTCTGCCGGGCGACCGACTCGAACGGGCAGGCATGCAACCGGATTCGCATTTCCTCGGGTTCGGACTCGAGCTCGGGGTCGAATCCCATCTCCGCGAACAGGGTGGTGAGGGTGCTCGCGGCGTCCTCGATCGATCGGGGTGCCCCGGAGGTGCCGGTGAGGTCGTCGAGTGCCCACGCCCGCCCGGCCGCCTCCGCCCGGCCCACGGGGTCGTCCTCGGAGCTCGCCCAGTGCGCCGCCAACACCCGAGCCAACCCCTGGTATCCGGAATCGGCGTGCCCCGGTTCGAGGGGGGCCAGCGCCCGGTAGAGCCGACGCGGGCGGCCTCGCGCCGGATTCCGCTCGGGTTCGGCCGAGACCAATCCGGCGCCGGTCAACGCGTCGAGATGGAAGCGAACCGTGGTCACGTGCAGCTCGCACAGCGCCGCCAGTTCCCCGACGGTCATCGGTGTCGGACTGGCCCGCAAAGCGTCCAGCAGCTGGACCCGCCTGCGCGAGGCCAACACTGCGTGCGTCCCGGCGCGTCCGGCACCGGTTCCTTTTCGTATCGCCATACTGTATGACTTTAGAGGAAGGGATTCCTCTAAAAAAGGGTTAGCTTCCCGGAGGTGGCCATGACCTATGTGATCGCAGAGCCGTGCATCGATGTGATGGACCGGGCCTGCGTCGAGGAATGCCCGGTGGACTGCATCTACGAGGGCGGCCGGTCGCTGTACATCCACCCCGACGAATGCATCGACTGCGGCGCATGCGAGCCGGTCTGCCCGGTGGAGGCCATCTACTACGAGGCCGACCTGCCCGCCCGGTGGGAGGCGTTCACCGACGACAACGCCCGGTTCTTCCACAGCCCGCTCCCCGGCGCGAGTGCCGCACTGGGGATGCCGGGAGGGGCGGGCAAGCTCGGCCGGCTCGCCGCCGACACCGAATTGGTCAGTGGGCATCCACATTCGGACCCCGCCGCTACCGGCGAGGGGTCCCCCTGCGGCGGCGGTGCATCGTGACCCCTCTCACCGTAGACGTCGTCCCCGTCCGGCCGTACCCACAACGGCGCGGGATCAAGGGGACGTTCCTCTACAAGGCCGCCACCACCACCGACCCCAAGATGCTGGGTCTGATGTACATGGTCACCTCGTTCGTGTTCTTCATGGTCGGCGGGTTGATGGCGCTGCTGATCCGCACCGAACTCGCGGTCCCCGGTCTGCAGTTCCTGTCCAACGAGCAGTACAACCAGCTGTTCACGATGCACGGCACCATCATGCTGCTGCTGTACGCGACGCCGATCGTCTTCGGATTCGCGAACTACATTCTGCCGCTGCAGATCGGCGCACCCGACGTGGCGTTCCCCCGGCTGAACGCGCTGAGCTACTGGCTGTACCTGTTCGGCGCGATCATCACCGTGTCCGGGTTCCTCACCCCGGGAGGGGCCGCGGACTTCGGCTGGACCGGGTATTCCCCCCTGACCAGCGCGGTGCATTCGCCGGGGGTGGGCGGCGACCTGTGGATCACGGGACTGGCGTTGGCGGGTGTGGGCACCATCCTCGGTGGCGTCAACATGATCACCACCGTCATCTGCCTGCGGGCGCCGGGGATGACGATGTTCCGGATGCCGATCTTCACCTGGAACATCTTCATCACCATGATCCTGGTCCTGATCGCCTTCCCGATTCTGGCCGCGGCACTGTTGGGCCTACTCGTGGATCGGCACCTGGGGGCGCACCTGTTCGACCCGGCCACCGGCGGCGCCCTGCTCTGGCAACACCTGTTCTGGTTCTTCGGTCACCCCGAGGTGTACATCGTCGCGATCCCCTTCTTCGGCATCGTCTCGGAGATCTTCCCGGTCTTCAGCCGCAAACCGCTCTTCGGCTACACCGGCCTCGTCTACGCGACCATCGCCATCGCCGCACTGTCCACCGCGGTGTGGGCGCACCACATGTTCGCCACCGGCGCCGTTCTGCTGCCGTTCTTCTCGCTGATGAGCTTCTTCATCGCGGTGCCCACCGGGGTGAAGTTCTTCAACTGGATCGGCACCATGTGGAAAGGGCAGCTCACCTTCGAAACCCCCATGCTGTTCTCGCTCGGTTTCGTGGTGACCTTTCTGTTCGGTGGCCTGTCCGGCGTGTTGCTCGCGAGCCCGCCGCTGGACTTCCACGTCACCGACTCCTACTTCCTCGTCGCGCATTTCCACTACGTGCTGTTCGGCACCATCGTGTTCGCCACCTACGCCGGCATCTACTTCTGGTTCCCGAAGATGACCGGAAGGCTGATGGATGAACGCCTCGGCAGATGGCACTTCTGGACCACGTTCATCGGTTTCCACACCACCTTCCTGGTCCAACACTGGCTCGGCGCCGAGGGCATGCCCCGCCGCTACGCCGACTACCTCCCCACAGACGGGTTCACCACCCTCAACACGATCTCGACGATCGGCTCGTTCGTCCTCGGCGGGTCGGTGTTGCCGTTCGTCTGGAATGTCTTCAAGTCCTACCGGTACGGCCAGGTGGTCACGGTCGATGACCCCTGGGGTTACGGGAACTCGCTCGAGTGGGCCACCAGTTGTCCCCCACCGCGCCACAACTTCACCGAGCTGCCCCGAATCCGTTCCGAGCGCCCCGCGTTCGAATTGCACTACCCCCACATGGTGAAACGGATGCGCGCCGAAACGTACGTCGGCCGACGGCCCAAGTCGGTCACGGTCACCGCCGGCACAGCCCGGGTCCCGAGCGAGAAACGGGCCGGCGATGAGTGACACCGCCGATCGTTCCCACAGTTTCCTGCGGTGCCCCGAAGCCGAGGCGGCCGCGACGCCTGCACGGTCCTGGTCCGGTGAGCGGCGGCGACCGGCCGACCCCGCGGGACGACTACTGCTGCACCCGTCCACCGGAGAACGTCCGACGGACCCGAACCCGCCCGACAAGGGGGGTGGCACATGACTGAAGTGGCGCGCTACACGCAGTTGATCCTGCCGGTCTTCTGGTTCGGGATGGTGGTGGCGATTTCGTTTCTCGAGGCGCCGATCAAATTTCGGGCCCCGGGCGTGACCCTGGCCATCGGGCTCGGCATCGGCCGGAAGGTCTTCCTCGCCCTCAATGCGGTGGAATTGGTTCTGGCACTCGCGTTGTTGGCGTCGTGCGTCGGCGCGCCCCCGGACGCAACCGTGTTGACGGTGCTCGCGCTTGTCACGGTGGTGCTGGTGGTGCAGATCGCGGTGGTCCGCCCGCCCCTGAGTACACGATCGGACCGGATCCTCGCCGGAGAGCACCTGCCACGATCGAGGATGCACCTGGTGTACATCGGACTGGAAGTAGCGAAGGTCGCATTGCTGATCGCGTTGATCTTCCAGCTCTTTCGGGCGGTGGCCTCATGCCTTCACTGACACCAGACGAACCTACGCGCACGGATCTGGCCACTCGCACCGACATCGAGGACCTGCTCCGCCGCTTCTACGGGCGCGTGCTCGTCGACGACCTCCTCGCCGACCCGTTCGCCGAGATCCGCGAGAGCGGACTCGAATCACACCTGCCGATCATGTGCGACTTCTGGGAGACCGTCCTGTTCGGGGCCCGCCTCTACCAGGGCAGCGCCCTGCGGGTGCACCGGAGCGTCCACACCCGGCGTCGACTCGAGGCACGACACTTCCTACGATGGCTCACCCTCTGGTCCACCACGGTCGGGCAGATGTTTCAGGGTCCGATCGCCGAACACGCCACAGTCCACGCCACCAGGATCGCCCGGGCGATGCACCGCAATCTGACCGGCACCGACTCCGCCGAACTCGACGCCCTCACCTCCCGACTTCACCGTCGGGTCCGCGAGGACCACACGCCTGATCGCTCCCCCAGCGGTCACCTCGAGGACAGAACGGCATCGCATCGCCGGGCGCACGGTCAGGCCACGGATCTCCCGGAAAACCACCACAATCCGCGCCGAACAGAGCAGACAGTGGCCGCAGACACCCCCCCCGGGGCCATCAGGGTCGACCCGGATGCGTCCGCGACGGCAGAACACGAAAGGAAGTGCATCAACCGTGAACGAGAAGACATGGTCGGTGAACATCGTCATCGACGAACACAAATCGGCGGAGACCGGCGCCCAGACACGCGCGAGGGCCCGTCTGCGTACCAGCGGCCGGGCCGCCTTCGTGGGAACGGGACTCGCCCGGCGCAATCCGCGCCATACCGACGTCCCGGAGGTCAGCGATGACATGGCCGCTGCCCGCGCCCTGGCAGACCTGTCGCATCAACTGTACGAAGCGGCCGCGCAGCGGGAAGCGGTCACGCGCAGCGCGCTCACCTCCGCACGCGCCGCCGACTTCGGCCGTCGACGTTCGTCGGCCTGAACTCGGCACGCACGAATCCCCTGTCGACCCGTTGGCGCGGGGCGGCGCCCGACACCTGCATTCCCCGCGGACATTCCTCCACAAGGACATCACGATGAGCGAACATCTCTTTCACATAGCCCTCGCCGACGACTGGGAAGGCGCCGCACGGTTCGGAGAATACGAGGCGTCCACCCGCGCCCACACACTCGATCAGATCGGATTCATCCACGCCGCGACCGCGGAGCAACTCGAGCACGTCCTCGCCGCCGTCTACGGTGACGTCAATCTTCCCCTGGCGGTGATTGTGATCGATCAGGACGCACTCCGCGATGCCGGTGTCGACGTTCGATGGGACGAGATGGCGGGGCCGTCGGGTACGCCCGGTCGGTGGGTTCCGCGGATCATGGGAGCGGTGCCGTTGGATCCGGACATTGTTGTGGCGACCATCCCGCTCGAGAAACACGGTGAGAATTGGGCCGTCCCCGACCTTTCCGGGTACAGCGTCGGCGAGGCGGCGTCGTAGCAATCCCCCTGCCCGTAAACCCGGCCCACCGCTGTCGGCACACGTCCGCCGACACGGGCCAACTGTGCAGATTCGCGCGCGGCCGCACCGGTAGCGTTGGCGCACAGTGCAGCTCGGGCGTTCACGAGTGCCTCACATCACCAGATGCGGTCGAAAGAAACCCGGAGCCTACAGATTTCGATGGAATCGAACATTATCCACAGAGTCACTCTCGGAAACAACGTGTCACGACGCGTTCCGGAGAACGATCGCCACAATATTCCCGGCATCGCCGCCGTCACCCCGACCCAGACCCTGGCACCGGCAGCGCCGCGTTTCGGGCAACCTGACTCATCCCGCCACCAGCCTGGCCACGCACAGTTCGGGTTCGACGAACGGCTCGAGGTGAGCCGAGATGGCCGGTCGCTGCGGCTTTCGGTTTCCCTCGGTCGCTGACGTGTCCAGCAGACCCTGCAGCAACCCCCGATGCACTCCGCACACCACCTCTGGATGCGACCGGGCCAGATCCCGTACCGGGCAGGCGTGCAGGCGAATGATCCGTTCACGTTCGCCCGCGGGGCCGCCGCTGTCCGTCGACGGCGGTGTCGACGGTCCCGGCGCCGAGACCAGCTCGGGGCCGAACCCCATCCGCGCGAAAGCATTCGTGGTGCGGGCCGCCGCGTGATCGAGCGCATCATCGGCATCCGACTGCGGGGTGTGCCCGCTGTCACCGGTGCCTGCGCTGCGGGAAGCCGTCATCCGCGTGGCCCATTCGTGCCCGGCGTGCTGCGCGCGGCGAGCCCGCGTCTGCACCGTCTGGCCCAGCTCCATCGCGAGGACGTCGGCGAGAGTCCGGTAGTCCACGCGTTCCTCGATCGCCAGATAGCCGGTACGGGGCCGGCCGGCGCCCGGCCGGTTCATCCGGGTGCGCGTGATCGCGCCGTCGTCACACAGCGCGTCCAGATGGAACCGCACCGTCGTCACGTGCACACCGAGCTGTGATGCCAGTTCGACGGCGTCCACCGCACCCTCGTGCTCACGCACCATCCGAAGAACACGTTCCCGTTGCCGGTTGCGCGGCAGGAAATTTCGCCGCGGCCCCCGGGTATCGCTTTCCTCGTCCACCTCGTCACCTTACATTCGACCAATTTAACGGATATACTTCCGTTAAATACTAACCGCTTCACAACAGCAGAGGTAGGGCATGACGGTCGACAACATCTGCGATCCCGACTTACCGATGACGACGCAGTTCGAGCTCTTCGGTCCCGAATTCACCCAGTTCGTGTTGCCCTACCAATGCGCAATCGCGACGTTGACCACCAAAGTGCAAATCCTGCGAAAGGGTTTCACGCACCTGGATCGCCACTGCCCGATCGAGCATGTCTCGGCACGGGTGAAATCCCCCGACAGCATCATGGCCAAAGCGCAGCGTCTGCGCTGCCCGCTCACGGCCGCCGACATTCGTCAGAACATCCGCGATATCGCCGGAGTCCGCATCACCTGCGGTCTCATCTCGGACACCTACCGCGTTGCGGACCTGATCGGCGGTCAGCCCGATGTCACCGTGCTCGAGGTCGAAGACTACATCGCGAAGCCGAAATCCAATGGCTACAAAAGTTTGCATGTGGCAGTCGAGATCCCGGTGTTCTTGAGCGACCGAGTTGTCCAGGTACCCGTCGAGCTGCAAATCCGGACAATCGCCATGGACTTCTGGGCCAGCCTCGAGCACAAGATCTACTACAAGTACCAGCGCTCCGTCCCCCGCCGATTGTTGCAGGAGCTGACCGAGGCCGCCGACGTCGCGCACCGACTCGACAGGAAGATGGAGCGGCTGCACAACGAAGTTGCCGGTCTGAAGTCGGCGCTGGACTCCGACGACGGTCCACTGAGCCTCAAGGCCATTGACCACGATCACGGCGATCGCTCTCAGAACCGTGCCGGAAACCACACAACGCGACCGCCGGGCCTCTCGTTCGATACCCGCCGGCAGGTCGTGTGGATGTCTGCCGAACCACCACACACGTCACCTAACGGAGCGTTGCAGGACAACACCCGAGAATGACCTAGCACCACAGCAGTGCCGACGAAACCCCAATCCGTAAATCCCACGACACCAGTTTCATCAATCATCAACAGGCGGGAGGCCACTCATGTCCACACCAACTTTGCATGTGGATGCCTCGAAGGCGACACCCTCAACCGGTCGAGGACTGCGATTGCGGCTCAAGCCCGCCCAGTCCCGTGGATTCGTACAGGGCGCCTGGTGGCCACGATCGACTCACCTCACCGATGAACTTCCGGCCCTGCTCACGGCCCTCTCGCGGCGGCTGGGCCACATCGACCGGATCATCTACGACGAGAACGGCTGGGCGCCAGCACCGTCGTGTATCGACCACGCAGGCAACACGGTGGATCTGCGACACTCCAGCGACCAGTCGAGCAATACCCTGGCGATCACCGGCGAGAAGTTCGGGCGGCTGGTCCTGCTGGTGGTCCCTCCCTACACCGACCCGGTCTTCGCCTATGCGACCATAATGACGGCGGCGAGTCCGCGCGACGTCTCCACCGCCGACGAACTGCTGGCGATCGGTGCGCGCGAGGCCGAGGATCGCCGGCTGGCACTGCTCGCCCAATACCGCTGGGAGTCCGAAGGCGGAGCACTACGCCACCGTGGAGACAGGTCTGTGCGGCCGCACCGCACCGGCGACCGCGACGGGGTGCGACGCGGCTGAGTGAGACCCTGGGGGACACAAATCTTGTCCGTCCACCCTGCCACCGCCACAGTGATCCTCGACAATGGGCGGTCAGGGTGAGAGCACCCAGTGCCCTCGTGGACAACGCGTGCGACAGCAGCCCGTCGAGCCACGCGCGAAACGTTGTCCAACGGACGCGGAAGTTCCGCATGCGCTCAGAAGTCGTGCGCGTCGCGGCGCGGTCATCGTGTTCCACCATTCACCTGGTGATAAACGACTCCACGGCGCAGAAGCGTCCGTACCGCTGAGTGAATGGGACACGTGCTCGCAGAATCGCAAGACGGTGCGGTCGGTGCCTTTTCATGTCCGCGGGTAGTTCGGCGGATTACCGACGGCCTCACCGAAGAGGGCGGAACTGCGACCCACACACGCCTCGATGCCCGAAGTTCGACATCCACAGGATGTCCCCCCGTCTGGTGCTGGTGCTGCCTCCTCCAGTGCCACTCCCCCCTGCCACCACCAGTCGCATAGCCGAGAGGCACTGTCGTTCCGGCCCACTCACACTACCGAGCACACAAGTGAGACAGCCAGTGCAAGTGTTGCTTGATACAATTGTCGTGCACACCACGGCACGGATACCAACGTCGTTTGCGTGCTGTGGGACGCGAAAAGTCCTCCTCCGATGGGATTCTCACGTCGAGGTTCTGTCTCAGTGGAAGTATGTCGAGTATGCGAAGACGCTGGCCGGCCGCACCCCCACCCTCGTGGCGCGGGGTGGGTATTGTTCACGGGCGTTCCGTTCTCGCTGCGGGCCTCGGGATCACCGTCGAACTCATCGACCTTCTTCGCTACCCGGCCGGGGTGGAACTGCGTCTTGCCCTCACCGCCTACGGGCACGCGGCCCAGCAGGCACGCTATGAAACACGACCGCTGACTGACCCCGGGGACCCGTCGCCGCGGTGGTCGTTCCTCCGGACGCACGTGCGCGCCGGGGATCTCACGGGCGAGGCCGACCCGTACCAGGCCCCGATCCTGTCGACCGGAACGACGCGGTTAATCGACTTCCGCACCACGCCGCGGTACTGGATAGACGGAATCCCCGCGCCGGTGTCGCTTACGGTGACCGTGGAATGGGCCCGGATCGGACTGGCGGCAACGTCGTCGACCATCGAGATCGGACCCGTACCCCACGCCCTCCCCTAGTAGGACGGCGCCAAGCGGTGTGGTGGCACAGTCGGCAGGTACCGATCCAACGAGCAAGTGCGCGTTGCACGTTCGCGGAGGCAGTTCTGCCCAGCCTGTTTTGGAGACAATCGGATCAATCGCAGGGCGGTAAGAGGTGGGCGGCGGCGGTGACCAGGGTGGCGTGGTGGTGCCTGTCGAGCCAGGTGGGCTCGCCGTAATGGTCCAGTCCGAGCCCGGTTTCCAGTTCCCGGTAGTCGCGCTCGATGCGCCATCGGATCGCACGTGTGACCTTTTCGCACGAGCCGGTCACCACGGGAGCGGGCAGTTCACCGCACGAACGAACTGAGCGCGGGTGGTGTCGACGTTCCGTCGAGGCACTCGTGTATGCGACGCAGGGTGGCCGCACAGTCGGACCGCTCGGTGGGGTCGAGTTGGTCGAGGATGCGACGTAGCTCCCCTTGCCGTCGTGCATTCACTTGCTCGACGACGGCGCGCCCCCGTGCCGTCGATTCCAGGGTGACGACGCTGCGATTCGATTGATCCGCGCCTCGTCTGAGGTGCCCGGAGGCGAGGAGACGATCCGCGAGGCGGGTGACCGTCGATGCGGCAACACCCAGTGCTCGCGCCGCTTGACTCGAACTCACTGTGCCCTCCTCGCTGAGTACCATCAGCAGCCTCAGCTGCGGCAACGTGACGTCGACGTCGCCGCCCTCGATGCTGCGGAGCGCCACACCCACGAGATCTCGGGTGGCGACTTCGAATGCTCGCAGATCCTCGGGGCTCGTGCTCACCGACTCGTCGTCACCGCCGCGTTTGCGCATAGCTCAAGTATTGCAGAAGCTAAGCCTTGCATGCTGCAAGAACTTGGGTAGCTTGGTGGGTACTGGACCACCGCGCCGGCTGAGCCTCGTCAGTGATGTTCGAGCTTCGGCCCGAGCCGGGCCCGGCGCAGCGACACGAGTACCCAGCCCGCTCGAGACGAAATGAGGCCTCAGTGCACACAGATTCCCCGCACCCTATGACCCCCGCGTCCGCATGGAAGATTCTGTGGCAGGGAAACGAGCGATTCGTCGACGGGACCCCACTGCATCCCAACCAGGGGATCGCGGACCGCGCAGCGCTCTCCGACGGGCAGCACCCCACCGCCGTGTTGTTCGGATGCGGAGACTCGCGAGTCGCCGCCGAAATCATCTTCGATCAGGGTCTCGGTGACGTGTTCGTCGTGCGCACCGCAGGCCACGTCCTCGACGACGCCGTTCTCGGCTCGATCGAGTACGCCGTCGAAATCGTGAACGTTCCGCTCATCGTCGTGCTCGGCCACGACGGCTGTGGCGCCGTGAAGGCGACGCTCGACGCGCTCGACAACGGCGCGGTGCCGGACGGGTTCATTCGCACTGTTGTCGAACGCGTGGCACCGTCGGTCATGACGGGACGTCGTGAAGGGCTCTGCACCGCAGACGAACTCGAGGCCCGTCACGTAGTGGAGACCGGCGAACTTCTCGCGCAGCGTTCACGCCTCATCGCCGGACGCATCGAGGCCGGTGCCTGCGCCATCGCGGGCGTCACCTACAAGCTGTCCGACGGCCGAATACATCTTCAGGGGACGGTGGGAGACATCGGTGAGCCCGGCAACTGACTCCCCAGAACCACGACTTACGTCGGATCCAACACCACCACATCACTCACCACCGGCGGATAGCGCGGGCGGGGCACCGGCGCGGCCGCGGATCGACCAGATCGACCCCGCGATCAACGCCATAGTCACTGTCCAACCCGAGCACGCACTCGAACTCGCCCGAAAAGCCTATGTCCGCACCATGTCTGGTGAACCACTCGGCCCCCTCCACGGGTTGCCGATCGCCCACAAGGACACCCTCGATACCGCGGGGCTGCGCACCACCCATGGGTCCCCGATCTTCGCCGACCACATCCCTCCCGCAGCCAACTCGTGGTCGAACGCACCCACGCCGCCGGCGCAATCCCGCACCAACACGGCATCGTCGACGGGGACGTGCTCGCGATCTCCACCCCGCGAGGAACCCTGCACGCCCAGGCGCGGATCACTGGCATCCGACCCGGCGTGCTGTTCGTCCCGTTCCACTACGGCTACATGAACACTCGCCGCATACAAGACCTCGTGTCGACTATAGGTCGAATGTTGCATATTGCCAGTAGCCGCTGAGCCGGTAGTACCCGACGGTGTCCAACCACTGCTCCGCGGCCGCGGGGTCGACGAGGGACTGTCGGGATAACGGTTGAACTGGATCTGGCCGACACGCCGAGTTCTCTTGGCGAGAAGGCAAGACGATGACCGAAACACTTGATCACATGGATCAGTCGAAGATTGACCACCAGAAGCTGGCCCAACAACTGTTGGCCCAGGCCAAAGCCGAGGGCGTCGAGCTGGTCGGACCGAACGGACTACTCAACCAGCTCACCGCGAACGTCCTCGAAACCGCACTCGAAGCCGAAATGGACGAGCACCTCGGCTACGAGAAACACCACGTCACGGGACGAAACAGAGAAAACTCCCGGAACGGGAGGCGGACGAAGACCGTGCTCACCGAAATCGGACCGGTACAGATCCAGGTGCCACGAGACACCGATGCCTCGTTCGATCCGCAGATCGTCAAGAAACGGCAGCGACGCCTGACCGGGGTCGACGAAATCATTTTGTCCCTCTCGGCGAAAGGCCTGACCACAGGCGAAATCGCAGCACACTTCGACGACGTCTACGGCGCATCGGTCTCGAAGGAGACCATCAGCAAGATCACCGACAAGGTCCTCACGGAGATGGCCGAATGGTCCGTCCGTCCCCTCGACCCGGGGCGGATTCCACTAGTCGTGGCGAATCATCGGGTAATCGTGCAGGGGCCACCATCGTCGCACAGCCTGGTTCGGAGTGAGGTCATTCAGGCATAGCCTCGGACGGTCGTTGAGTTCGGTGGCGACCTCGTCGAGCTGGTCTTGGGTCCAGCCGCTTAGGTCAGTTCCCTTCGGGAAATACTGCCGCAGAAGTCCATTCGTGTTTTCGTTTGATCCCCGCTGCCACGGCGAGTGGGGATCGGCGAAGTAGATCTTCAGGCCGGTGGCGTCCGCGATACGCTCGTGGTGAAACATCTCGTTGCCCTGGTCCCAGGTAAGCGACCGACGCAGGGAGACGGGCATCTGCGTGAAGCGCTCGATGAGAGCATCCCCGACGACTTGCGCGGAGTGGCCACCACGGATCGCGACCAGGATGGTCAATCGCGTCTTGCGCTCGACGAGTGGCGCGATCGCCGATCTCTGGCCGGCGCCGATGATGAGGTCGCCCTCGATATGCCCTACCCGACGACGTGATTCCACGTGGGCTGGCCGTTGCGCGATGGGCGTCATATTCGTTGACTGCTTGAGCGAACCGTCCCGGGATCGTCCGCGGCCACGGCGCCGGCGATAAGTCCGGCCGGTGCGCAAAGACCCGCCAGTCGCAGCCAAGACCAGTCCGCGGTACACCGCTTCATAGATCGTCTCAACGCACACGTGCCACGCCGTGCGGCGTGGGTAACGTCGCCGCAGCCACCGGCTGATCTGTGCCGGTGACCAGCGCTTGCCGAGCTTAGCGGCGACGAGCCGACGCAGCGTGTCATCGTGGGTGAACACACGCACTTTCGGGCGTCGTCGACGCTGGTGTGCCTGGTTGTGGGCGTACCACGGTTGGTAGCGACCATCGGATTTTCGATTGCGTGCGATCTCCTTGTACACCGACTGGAAGCTTTTGCCGATGCGTTCCGCGATCGTCTTGACCGACTCCTCACGGGCCAGCCCGTCGGCGATCTCGATACGGTCGTCTTGGCTCAAGTAACGGCTACTGATCGGACTCTCGACATAAGACATACTGCCAGCGTCGATGAACCACAGCGACCCACAGCTCAGCGGCACGCCGACCGTCGCTGCCGCCTTCGATCCTGAGTGGCCTTGTCTGATCAGCTCGAAGTAGCGGCGCTTGTCTTCCTGTGGTGACTTGTTCCACGCATACCTGGGCATCGTAATCCTCTCGGGAAAGGATTCGCCTCGATCAGTGGAATCCGCCCGGTGTATCCGGTGCTGTTCATCGATGCCATCCACGTCAAGATCCGCGACGGTCAGGTCGCCAACCGGCCCGTCTATGTCGCCATCGGCGTCACCACCGCCGGGGAACGCGAGATCCTCGGGCTGTGGGCAGGTGACGGCGGGGAGGGATATGGAACGCGCACAGGTTCGTTTCCGTAGTTTTGTGCTGCTGCCTGAGGGTTTCCCACTGATTGGCGTGTCGTTGATCTTCGAGGTGGAAGCCCGCGAGTTAAGGTGTTACCGCGAAATGCTAGGTGCGAGGAAGGCGTGCGGTGGGCGACGAGCGATTGCGGGTGATCTCGGGCGACGTCGCACCGATCGTGGCGACGCGAGATCCGCAGTGGTTCCAGGCCGAATGCGTGGAGGCGTTCGTCGCGTCGTGGACCGCGCGTGGATTCGCGGCATCGACGATCGCCAACGACATCGGTGTCCTGGAGCGGATGCTCGCGGGGCTGGGTCGGCCGGTGTGGGAGGTGACCGCCGCCGACGTCGACCGGGTGGTGGGCGAGCTGGCCAACTCGGGTCGAGCGGTATCGACGCGGCGTAACTACCTGCAGGTGTTCAAGGGGTTTCACCGGTTCCTCGAGGTCCGCAAGGCCGCGGAGATCGAGGCAGCATTCGGGGTGCGGCTGGCCTGTCCGCTGGACGAGTTCAACGCCACCCGCCACGTCAGCGACGACTCGCCGGCTGCGGAGGCACCGCCGACACCGGAGCGGGTGGGCGGCGTTCTTCGAGGTCCCCAAGCAACGGATCGCGACCGCCCGCAAGTACGGCCCGGCCGCGCGGGACTACGCGTTGTTCCGCACGCTGTACCACGCCGGCCTACGATCCGAGGAGGTCGTGATGCTCGACCGCGGCGACGTCCACTTCGGGCGAGGCACGTTCGGCAAACTGCATGTGCGCTTCGGAAAGGGCGCCAAAGGATCCGGGCCGCGGCCGCGCTGGGTGCCGATGCTGGACGGGCTGGATCTGGTGTTGCGCTGGTATCTCGACGACGTGCGCGGCCGGTTCCCGGACAGCGCGGCGCTGCTGTGCGACGAGTCCGGCGGACGGATGGCCGCGGCCACGATCCGCAACCGGCTGCGGCACCTGATGAGCGTGGAAGGACGGCCCGAAGCGGAGTGGTTCAGCCCGCACGCGATGCGTCGCGCCTGCGCCACCCACAACTACGAGCGCGGCGTGGATCTGGTTGCCATCCAACAACTTCTAGGCCACTGGACGGTCGCGTCGACCATGCGGTACGTGCGCCCGTCGGAAACGTTCATCGAAGACGCCTACCAACGCGCGATCTCGGCGACGCTGACCGAGTTGGCCGGACAGGAGTGAGCATGCAGATCAGGTGGAAACTCCGGATGGCCGCCGCCCACCGCGAGGTCTGGACCGGCACCCAGCTGCAACGGCTGCTCGCCGAGAAGGCCGGATTGGAACTGTCCTCGGCGTCGGTGTCGGCGTTGTTCACCAAACAGCCCAGCCAGCTCAAGCTGTCCACCCTGATCGCGCTGTGCACCGCCTTGGACTGCACACCGAACGACCTGTTCGACATCGATACCACCCCAGTCGCACAACCGATCTCGTCGAACCCGACCAAGGTCGCGGCGAACGACACACAGGCGTCGCGGCGGGGCCGGTCGATGCCGCCGATCTGAGCATGACCCGCCGGATCCGGGACTGCCGCCGCTGCGGCCGCGCGGTCGGCAAACCCGACCGTGACCTGTGTGCACGCTGCCACTGGGCGGCCTCCCACGCCCCGGTCACCCACCCCTGCCCGCGCTGCGGCGTCGACCGGGTCCTGCAGCCGGACACCGGCCGCTGCGTGCGCTGCTCGCGCACCTGCCGACAGTGCCAGGCCCCGGTGTTGTTCGTCGACCGAGACCTGTGCAAGGAATGTCTCCGACGGCAACGGCGAGACGCCGATCGAGCCGACTGCCCGCGCTGCAGCAAACGCCGGATACTGCGACCGGCCACCGGCCTGTGCGGTTCGTGTTCGCATCCGGGCCGGCCACCGAATCCGGACACGGCCTGCGTCGACTGCGGCCGGGTCACCCGACTGACCGGTGCCGGGCGGTGTCGATCCTGTTGGGAACGCTCGCCGCACAGGATCACCGTCCGCGCCGCCAATCTCGCCGAGGCACTGGCTGATCCGCCAAACTGGCTGGGCACCTTCGCCGCCTACCTGGTCGGCCGCCATCACCCCAGCCGCGCGTGCGCCATGCTCACCCGACTCGGCAAGCACCTGACCGACGAGCACCCGACGCATCCGCAGGCACTGCTGGGAGCTGTCGCCGACGACGTGCCGCTCGCGCGGGCCCTGGAAGACTTCCTCACCGCGAGCAAGCTGGCACTGCCGCCCGACCGCGACGAACGCCGCGCCGCCGCCCGCCGCCAGTCCCGCATCGACGCCGTGCCCGCCCCCTTGCGACCGGCGGTGACCGGGTTCGCCGAACACCTTGTCGCCGGCCGCGATCGCGCCCGCCGCGCCGGCACCCGCCCGCGCGGGCACACCACGCTCGAGGCTCGCCTCACCGCGGTGCGTGACTTCGCGCAATTCCTGACCGCGCGCCGCTGCAAGACCGACTGGGCGACCGCCGATGTCGGCGACATCGAAGCGTTCCTGCACGCACATCCCGGCCGACGGGCCTCCTACCTGACCGGACTGCGCCAATTCTGCCGCTACGCGCTGCGCCGACGGTTGCTGCTCATCGACCCCACCGCAGGGGTGCAAGCGCCGCAGACCATGGCATTCAGGGGACCGACGCTTCCCGTCGACCGGCAGCGCGAGTTGTTCCGGCGATGGAGCACCGACCCCGAGGTGCACCCGCACGAGGCGTTCGTCGGGCTGGCCGCCCTACTGCACGGCGCTACCACCCAGGAACTGCAACACCTCACCGACGACGATATCGACCATGAACAGCACCGCATCAGGCTGGGGCGTCGACCGCAGCCTACTCCGTTGGACCCGTGGACCTGGACCGCGCTGCAACGCTGCCTGCAGCACCGTAAGAACTTGGGCAGCAACAACGCCCATGTGCTGATCACTATGCAGACCAAGGCCACCCGCGCGGCCGCCTCCGACTCCTACGTCAAGCAGACCCTGCGCGAGGTCGGTATCCAACCCAGAATCCTGCGCTCCACCCGGCTGGTCGACCTCATCGGCACGGTCGACGCGAAACTCGTCGCCGCCGCTTACGGCATGACCAGCGAGGCCGTCATCGCCTACCTCTCCGACCACGTCGACTTCGCCCGGCTGCCGAACCCGTGACAGTTCAGGCGCCACCTCGCACACGTTCGCGCGAACGTGTGCGCTTTGGCCAAGTTCTGGCTCGCCGTCCTGACGGAAATCCGCAACCGCGGGGTCGCAGACGTGTGCATCGCCGTCTGCGACGGACTCAAGGGACTGCCCGACGCGATCACTACCGTGTGGCCACTCACGGTGGTGCAGACCTGCCTGATTCACCTCTTGCGTAACACCTTTCGTTACGCATCGCGTCAGTACTGGGACGAAATGTCACGGGACCTGCGGCCGATATACACCGCTGTCAACGAGGCCGCGGCCAAGGAGCAGTTCACCGAGTTCGCCGACAAATGGGGGCCGAGGTATCCGGCGATTGTCCGGCTGTGGGAAAGCGCCTGGAGCGAGTTCGTGCCCTTCCTCGACTACGACCCCGAGATCCGCCGGGTCATTTGCTCAACGAACGCGATCGAGTCCCTCAACGCGCGCTACCGGCGGGCGGTGCGGGCGAGGGGCCACTTCCCCAGCGAGCAGGCCGCGCTCAAGTGCCTCTACCTCGCCACCCGGTCGCTGGACCCGACGGGTAAGGGAAGAGCACGATGGGTGACGAGGTGGAAGCCGGCCCTCAATGCGTTTGCTATCACATTCGAAGGCCGAATCACCCCAACCGTGATCTAGATTCATGCGCCAGAACTGGATCCACCGATGTTCTGACAGTCCCGTCGACGATCGTCATGCCCCGCGATTCCAGCAGCTGCCGTGCTGGGGAATGGTCTTGAACGGTTTGCCGTAGGCGGGCTGGCTCATGAGGATAAAGAAAACCAGCCTCCCCCTCGAATGAGTGGAAGGCTGGCCGTGTTGGCGTCAACTGTACCGGAACCGGTCTGGTCGTTCCTTCCTCGGTTCGGCGCCAGGTGTCGGCGCCACTTGTCTTCCATACAACGCGCAATGGTTGCGATTGCGCAATGGTTGGGTGCAGGATTGGGTATGAGGCGTGTGTGCGCCGGCAGCTGCAGACCGGCAACGGGGCAGGTGAGGCGGTGGTGTGACGTCGCGTGCTGGTCGGGCATCGCGACGGCGTCGGGTGTCGGGGTCGAGGACGTCGTCCCGACGCCGCACTGTAGGTGCGGTTGCCGAGGGCACGAGGTGAATTCGTCAGACGGTGACCTCGCGTCTAGGCAATGTGCCTGCGCCACCGACCGCCGTGCCGGAAGCGCGCACGCAACCATGGGAGTGGGCTGACAAGTGGCAGTGGTGGTCGTTCGCGACTGCGCACCATCCCGAGAGGTCGCCCCGGGAAGAAATCGAGAACAGTATGCCTACGTTCGTCGTCGAGTACACCTACAGTCCCGAATCCTCGTCCGGTCGTGACGATCACCGCACCGATCATCATGCATGGCTCGCGGAATTGGTTCGCCGCAAGGTGGTGCTGTCGTCGAGTCCCGTCGCCGACCACAGCGGCTTCCAGTTCATCGTCGACGCCGCCGATGCCGACACCGTGGCCCGCCTGTTCGGGCACGACCCGTTTGCGCAGGCACACCTCGTATCCCATGTATCCATCAGCCCCTGGAACCGGTGACAGGACGATCTCACGAGTTATGGGAGCCGGTTGTGGGCAAAGGTTGAGATGTCCGGTGACGAGGTAGCTGAGAGCGACTCGTACCCGCAACGGTGCAGCCTCCGGTCACGATCCGGGACCGGAGGGGCCCCGCGGGTGCCCGGAGGCGATCGACGTGGCTCCTCCCGCTGCCACGTGTCGAAGCGTCGCGCCCGCGCGATGTGGGGGTACCCCAACCGCGCGGTGGGGCACGGAACCTTCCGTAGCCGTCCGGCTGGGATGTGACGGTGAAAAGGGACTGTGACAGATTGCGCGGCAGAAGACCCGCACTGCGAGGGTTCGTACATTTCGGGTGGCGTCCTGACCCGTGACGCCGGCCGCTTTCCCGGGCGAGGGTCTTGCGCTGCCCGCCAACGTCCACGCGTCTGAGTATCACTCGTTTCCGGGGTTTGGTGCGCTTTAGGGTCGGTGTCCCGGCTCGGCGCCGGGGTGGAAGGTGTCCGCGCTGGCTTCGGCCCAGTCGGCGGCCCAGGCGCGCGGTGTGTGATGGAGAAGTTCACCGGGCGTCAACCATTCGTAGATTTCGGCGTAGGAACTCACCCGGGTCGGGGTGATCTTCTTTCGCAGCAGGTGCGGGCCGAGCCCGGACGGGTCGGTGACGCCCATCGAGGCCATGATCTGCACGGCCTGGCGGACGGTGGCCTCGTGGTAGCGGTACGCGCGAAGGCTCTTGTCCGCCACGTCGAGGGCCCGGGTGCGCTTCGGGTCCTGGGTCGCGACACCGACCGGGCAGGTGTTGGTGTGACAGCGTTGCGCCTGGATGCAGCCGATGGCCATCATCATCGCCCGGGCGGCGTTGGTGTAGTCCGCGCCCTGGATCAGCCGCTTGACGATGTCGTTGCCGACCGCGACCTTGCCGCTGGCCCCGAGCCGGATCTGCTCCCGCAGTCCGGTGCCGACGAGGGCGTTGTGGACGGTCATCAACCCATCGGTCAGCGGCAGACCCACATGGTCTTCGTATTCGAGGGGTGCGGCGGCGCTGCCGCCCTCGGCGCCGTCGACGACGATGAAGTCCGGTCCCGTGCCCATCTCCAGGATCGCCTTGCAGATCGCGAGGAGCTCCACCCGCGAGCCCACACACAGCTTCAGTCCAACCGGTTTGCCGCCGGAAATATCGCGCATCCGGGCAACGAATTCGATCATCTCCCGTGGGGTGTGGAACGCGGAATGCGCCGCGGGGCTGACGCATTTCTCCCCGACCGGCACGCCCCGGTATTCGGCGATCTCGGCGCTCACCTTCGCTGCCGGCAGCACACCCCCGACGCCGGGTTTCGCGCCCTGGCTCAGCTTCAGCGAGATCGCCTTGACCTGTTCGTGTGCGGCCTTGTCGGCGAACCGGTGCGGATCGAACTGCCCACCTGGGGTGCGGGTGCCGAAGTATCCGGACCCGATCTCCCAGATGATGTCACCGCCGCCGGACAGGTGGTACGGGGTCAGGCCGCCCTCGCCGGTATCGTGGGCGAACCCGCCCCGGGCGGCGGCGCTATTCAACGCGCGCAGCGCGTTCGCGGACAGCGCACCGAAACTCATCGAGGAAATGTTCAGCAGGGACATCGAATACGGCCGGGAGCAGTCCGCGCCGCCGACGAGCACCCGCGGCGGATGCTCGGGTTCGGCGGCCGGCATCACCGAGTGCACCAGATATTCGTAGCCGACCTCTTCGATGTCGCGTTCGGTGCCGAACGACAGTTCACCGTGGATCCCTTTGGCGCGTTCGTAGATGACGGTGCGCACGTCCCGGTCGAAGGGGCGGCCGTCGAAGTTGCGTTCGATGAAGTACTGCTGCAGTTCCGGGCGCAGGCTTTCCAGTAGATACCGCAGATGCCCGAGGATCGGATAGTTACGCAGCACCGAATGCCGACGCTGCAGCAGGTCGTAGAGGCCGACGATCAGCAACACCGCCAGCAGCGAAGCAACCGCCCACCATGCCCAGGACCCGAGCGCGGCCGCGGCGGTGACGACACCGAGCCCGAGGACGGTGAATCCGACGATCAGGAACCGGAACATCGACACCCTTCCCCGCCGAGGAACAACGAAGGCGGAGCATCCCAGGTTCGAGCTGATGGGCACGGAGTGCAGGACACCCCTGACCAACCGGCGTGCCCGCTCCCCCACGGCCCGGCGTTGCGACCATGCAGCCGTCTCATCGGCAGTTCACTTCCTTGAAGGCCGTCCCGCCGCGAGAGGCAGGTGGTCCCGGATGGTTGCGCCTGCCGGCAGGCGAGGTAGTTGCGGGGAGAGCCCACCTACCATCCAACGCGCAATGGTTGCGGTTGCGCAATGGTCGGGTGCAGGATTTGGGTATGAGCGCGGTGCGGGGACAGCAGGCGGAGTCGGGGCAACGGTTCACCGAGCAGGTGGAGGCGGTGTTGTGGGCGTCGCGGGCGCTGGTGGGGATCGCGGCGGCCTCGGTCGCCGAGGTCGAGGATCTCGTCACGGTGCCGCACCTGCGGATTCTGGTGATGGTCGACACCCGGGGGCCGCTGAATCTGGGGGCGGTCGCCGAGGCGCTGGGAGTCAATCCCTCCAACGCCTCGAGGGCGGTGGACCGGCTGATCAAGTCCGGGTTGCTGGATCGGCGCGATGCCCCGGAGGATCGGCGGAATCTGAATCTGACGCTCACCGCCGCCGGGCAGGAGCTGGTGGATCGGGTCAGCACCCATCGCCGGGAGGCGATTTCGGGGGTCCTGGAGCGGATGACACCGGAGGATCGGGATGCGTTGGCGTCCGCGTTGCGCCGCTTCGCCGCCGCCGCGGGCGAGCCGATCGACGGTGATGTGCTCACGTTGTTGTGGCCGCCCGCCCACTGAGCGTGCTGTCGGCGCAGGCGTGTGCGGTCCGCACACCGGCGATGGTGAAACCGTTGGCGCACACCATTTCTGCGATCGCGGTCCGGCGGCGGCGCCGATCGCACGCGGCGACCATCATGCTGGCCGCGTGCACGGCGTCGACACTCGCGCCGCACCGCAGCGCCGATGGTGTGGGCAGCGCGGTGGTGACCGCGGCCTGCAGCAGATGCCGGGCGCCGAGTAGCCGCAGCACCAGCTGGTCGCGGCGGCGCAGCGGCCGTCTCAGTAGGCGGGCGGGCACCAGGTTCGGGGCGCTCAGTTGCAGCAGCCCGTAACCGACTCGAATTACCACGAGGGTGCGGGCGGTCATCGTCGCCGCCGGGCCGTAAGGACGGTGGCGGCGCCGGCGGCGAGCAGGCCGGCGGCGGCGCCGAGGATCCCGTGGTGCTGGGAGGCCCACAGTTGCCCGCTGCGGGTGTGGGCTTGGGCGTCGAAGATGCCGTGGGCGCCGAAGTCGTGGCCGTCGGGGTCGTCGGCGGGGTGCCACAGATTCGTCGGTTGCTGCGGGTCGCGGGGCTGGTCGGTTTGCTGGGAGGAGATCCCGGTGGCCGCGAGGTACCGGTCGAGCAGACCCGGGGCGATGGCGTTGGCGGCGAGGGTGGCGGCGGTGCTGGCGCCGACCCAGTATTCGCGGCGGGCGGGGTGCTCGGCGGCGTAGAGGACGGCGCGGGCGGCGACCTCGGGTTGGAAGATCGGCGGCACCGGCTGCGCGTGGTGGGGCAGCCGGCTGAGCACCCAGGAGAACTGGGGGGTGTTGACCGCGGGCATCTGCACCATCGTCACCCGGATGTTCGAGCCCTCGTGCAGCAACTCGCAGCGCAGTGCCTCGTGAAATCCCTGGATGGCGTGCTTGGCGCCGCAGTAGGCGCTCTGCAGCGGGATGCCGCGGTAGGCGAGTGCGGAGCCGACCTGCACGATCGTGCCCGCATTCCGGGGCCGCATGCGGCGCAGCGCGGCCATCGTGGCGTAGACGTAGCCGAGGTAGCTGACCTCGGTAACCCGGCGGTATTCGGCCGCGGAGATGTCGGTGAACGGGGCGAAGACGGAGGTGAAGGCGACGTTGACCCAGATGTCGATCGGTCCGAGGGTGTTCTCGACGAGGTCGGCGGCGGCCTCGACCTGGTCGGGGTCGGCGACGTCGGTGGGCACCGCCAGCGCGATTGCCCCGGCGTCCTCCACCTCCCGAACGGCTCCTTCGAGGCCCTTCTTTCCGCGGGCGAGGAGGGCGATCTGGTCGTGGCGGCCGGCGAACGCGCGGGCGACGGCGCGGCCGATGCCGCCGGAGGCGCCGGTGATCACGACGACGCGTCCGGGTGCCGGTGTGCTCATGGTGGGCGTTCCTTTCGGGCGTGGCAGTTCCTGGCGGCAAGGGATTTTCAGGGGTCCGCCGGCCACGGGCGGGCGAGGCGGTGCGCGGATTCGAGCAGCAGTGCGTGGACGAACGCCTGCGGCAGGTTGCCCCGCAGTTGGTGTTCGATGACGTCGAATTCCTCGGTGAACAGGGCCGGGGAGCCGCAGGCGGCCCGGTTGCGTTCGAACCAGCGCACCGCGTCGATGTCGCGGCCTTGCTGGTGTTCGGCCAGGGCCAGGAGGAACCCGCAGAGCAGGAACGCGCCTTCGGCGTCGGCGAGGGGCCGCTCGTCCTGGCGGAACCGGTACACGTAGCCGTCGCGGCCGAGTTCGCTACGCACGGCGGCCAGGGTCCGGGTGGTGCGCGGATCCGAGGCCGGCAGGGCCCCGCGGAGCGCCGGCAGCAGCAGCGCCGCATCGACCCGCTCGTCACGGGGGGTGCGTTGCCACCGGCCGGTGTGGTGCACGCAATCTCGGGCGGTGTCGGTGACAATCCGGTCGGCGAGATGAGACCAGGACGCCGACTGCGGGGCCGGGGCGGCGGCGGCGATCGCCCGCAGCCCGGCCGCGCAGATCAGCCGCGAGTGCGCCCAATGCTCGTTACGGAGTTCCCAGATGCCGGCGTCGCGGCGTCGCCAGCGGTGCTCGATCGCCGCCACCGCGATTTCGGCGGACTTCCAGTGCTCGCGGTCGAGCCGGTCGTGGCGGTCGGCGGCGGCGAGCAGCAGCAGCGCCTCACCGAAATTGTCGAGTTGGAACTGGTCGTTGACCCAGTTTCCGGTGCGGGCGTCACCGCCCGGATAGCCGGGCAGATCGAGGGTGGTCTCGTCCGGAACGCGGCCCCCGCCGACGGTGTAGGCGGGTTTGAGGTCGGGGCCGTCGGCGAGCAGGCGGTCGCTGACGAAGCCGACGGCGTCGTCGAGGAGCGGCAGCGGACCGGCTGCGGCGACGGCGTGTCCGGCGTAGCACTGGTCCCGGATCCAGCAGTACCGGTAGTCGTAGTTGCGGCCCTGCTCGGCGCGTTCGGGCAGGGCGGTGGTGGCGGCGGCGACCATGCCCCCGGTGCTGCTGGTCAGCCCGCGCAGTACCGCGTAGGCGTGCCGGGTGTCGCGGTCGGCCAGCGATCCGTCGATCCGCGGAACCTCCTGGTGCCAGGCGTGTTCGGTGCGCTCCCACAACCGGCCTGGGTCCGGCACGGTACCGGGCAGGGCGTTGTCGCCGATCTCGAGGACCAGATCGTGATGATGGCCGGCGGGGATGTCGAGAACCGCCTCGAGCCGTCCGCTGCGGTGATGCGCCGCCGGCGCCCCGGACCAGCGCACCTGCAGGGGCCCGGCGCGCAGTGTCCGGATCCCGTCCCGGTGGCCGATCTGCTGCATCGGATGTGCACCGAAGTCGGCGGCCACGTCGAGTCGCACCGTGACCTGCGCGTCGCCGTCGACGGCCAGGACCCGGCGCAGCAGGACCGCGGTGTGCCGGTCGCCGGGAAAGGCGAGCGCCTCACGGCATTCGACGATGCCGGTGGTCGTAACCCAGCGGCTGCGCCAGATCAGCGTGCCGTGCTCGTAGTACCCACCCCAGGTGAACCGCCGGTCGGTCGGCGCGAGGGCGTAGACGCCGGGACCACCGAGCAACACCGAGAACACCGCGTCGTCGTGCCAGGTCGGCACGCACAACCACGCGATGTCCCCGCGCGGGCCGATCAACGCGCCGCGCTCACCGTCGGCGATCAACGAATACTCCCGCAGCACGTGTGGGGGAAACAGCGCACCGGCCGTGGTCACCATCGAACCACCCTTCACATCGCAATCTTTGCGCGCTCGCAAACAACTGTCGTCGAATCGAGTTCCCGATGACCGGACGCTCAAACCGTGAACTCGGATTGATCAGGAAAATCTCAGAATGTGCGACCGCCGCGGGGCCGCCGTCGAGATCGGCGAAACTTTGCCTCAGCCCTTGCGCTATCGCAACCTTTGCGCGTACAGATGGAGGAGGACGTCCGCCGCTCGAGAAGGCCACACCCTGCGAGCCGGCGCGGACCGCGTCACGTCGCGGGACGTCGATCCCGTGTCGGTCAGACGCCCCAGCCGGCCGACCCCCGCCGGGCCGAAGACGTCGCACCTGCCGCGAGGAGGACCACCGATGGCCAGCCAGAACGTCGCCGACTACCTACTCGAACGCCTGCGCGCGTGGGGGATCGAGCACGTGTTCGCCTACGCCGGGGACGGCATCAACGCCATCCTCGCCGCCTGGGCCCGCGCGGACAACCGGCCGCAGTTCGTCCAGGCCCGGCACGAGGAGATGTGCGCATTCGAAGCCGTCGGCTACGCGAAGTTCACCGGCCGGGTCGGGGTGTGCATGGCCACCTCCGGGCCGGGCGCGGTGCACCTGCTCAACGGCCTCTACGACGCCAAACTCGACCACGTCCCGGTGGTCGCGATCGTCGGGCAGACCAACCGCACCGCCATGGGCGGCTCCTATCAGCAGGAGATCGACCTACTCAGCCTCTACAAGGACGTCGCCAGCGACTACGTGCAGATGGTCACCGTCCCGCAGCAACTGCCCAACGTCCTCGACCGGGCCATCCGGGTGGCCCTGACCCAACGCGCCCCCACCGCCCTGATCATCCCGGCGGACGTGCAGGAACTCGACTACTCCCCGCCCACCCACGAGTTCAAGATGGTGCCCTCCAGCATCGGTATCGACTGGCCCACCACCACCCCCGACGATCAGGCGATCATGCGGGCGGCGGAGATCCTCAACGCCGGCAGCAAGGTCGCGATGTTGGTCGGGCAGGGTGCCCGCGGCGCGCACGAGGAGATCGCCCAGGTCGCCGACCTGCTCGGCGCCGGGGCCGCGAAGGCACTGCTGGGCAAGGACGTGCTCTCCGACGAACTGACCTGGGTCACCGGGTCCATCGGTCTGCTGGGTACCCGCCCGTCCTACGAGCTGATGACCGGCTGCGACACCCTACTCACCATCGGGTCGTCCTTCCCCTACAGCCAGTTCCTGCCCGAGTACGGGCAGGCCCGCGGCGTGCAGATCGACATCGACGGCCGGATGATCGGGATCCGCTACCCCAACGAGGTCAACCTGGTCGCCGACGCGACAACCGCGCTGCGCGCCCTGATCCCCCATCTGATCCGTAAGGACGATCGGTCCTGGCGGGAGGAGATCGAGGCGAATGTGGCCCGCTGGTGGGAAACGATGGACATGCAAGCCCAGGTGGACGGCGATCCGGTCAACCCTCTGCGGCTGTTCGGCGAACTGTCCCCCCGGCTGCCCGACGATGCGATCGTCACCGCCGACTCCGGGTCGTCGGCGAACTGGTACGCCCGCCAGTTGCGGTTCCGCGGGAACATGCGCGGCTCCCTGTCCGGGACGCTGGCAACCATGGGACCCGGTGTCCCGTACGGGATCGGCGCCAAATTCGCCCATCCCGGCCGCCCGGTGATCGTCTTCGCCGGCGACGGCGCCATGCAGATGAACGGGCTCGCCGAACTGATCACCGTCAAGCATTACTGGCGGCAGTGGGACGACCCTCGGCTGATCATCGCGATCCTGCACAACAACGACCTCAACCAGGTCACCTGGGAGATGCGGGCGATGTCCGGGTCCCCCAAATTCGCCGAGTCGCAAACCCTTCCGGACGTCGACTACGCCGGGTTCGCCGCGTCCCTGGGATTGCACGGCGACACCGTCACCGGCCCCGATCAACTCGCCGGGGTCTGGGAGACAGCGTTGTCGGCGGACCGGCCCACCGTCCTGGACGTGCACACCGACCCGAACATGCCCCCGATCCCCCCGCATGCGACGTGGGAGCAGTTCAAGTCCGCCACCGCCGCGGTCCTGGGCGGCGACGAGGACTCCTGGGGGTTCATCAAGACCGGGATCAAGACCAAGGCGCAGGAATTCCTCCCCCACAAGAACACGTGAGCCGAGATCCGTCATGATCGACACCCCGATCACCGACCTGACCGCGACCGCCTACACCATCCCCACCGACGCGCCGGAGGCCGACGGCACCCTGACCTGGGACTCCACCACGATGGTGCTGGCGCAGGTGTCCGCGGGCGGGCAGGTCGGGACGGGCTGGACCTACGCACCCCCCGCGGCCGCGGCCGTGGTCACCGGGATCCTCGCCGACCTGATCACCGGCGGCGACCCGACGGCAGTGCCCGGCCTGCACGAAACCATGGCCGCGGCAATCCGCAACGCCGGCCGCCCCGGGATCGCCGGGTGCGCCCTCTCCGCGGTCGACATCGCCCTGTGGGACCTCAAAGCCCGGCTACTCGCGGTGCCGCTGCACCGGTTGCTCGGCGCCGCCCGCGACACGGTGCCGATATACGGGTCCGGCGGATTCACCACCTATCACCGTCACCAACTCGAGACGCAACTGTCCGAATGGGTGCAGGAGCAGTCGATTCCGCGGGTGAAGATCAAGATCGGCGAAGGCTGGGGCACCCGCACCGACCGGGACCTCGACCGGATCCGGCAGGCCCGCCGCGTCATCGGTGACGACACCGAACTGTATGTGGACGCCAACGGCGCCTACGGGCGCAAACAGGCGATCCGGGTGGCCGCCAACGCCGCCGACGCGAATGTGGTCTGGTTCGAAGAACCGGTCTCCTCCGACGACCTCGACGGACTTCGCGAGATCCGGCAGGTCGTGCGCCCGGATGTGGCCGCCGGCGAATACGGCTACGACCTGCCCTATTTCGAGCGGATGTGCGCCGCCGGGGCGGTGGACTGCCTGCAGGCCGACATCACCCGCTGCGGCGGCATCACCGACTGGCTGCGGGTGGCCGCCGTCGCCGCCGCCCACAACCTGGAGATCTCCGGGCACTGCGCACCCCATGCGCACGCCCATGCCGCCGCCGCGATCCCGAATCTGCGGCACCTGGAGTGGTTTCACGACCACGTCCGGATCGAACAGCGGTTCTTCGACGGCGCGTTCAATCCCGCCGGCGGTGCCCTGCGACCGGACCCGCACGCTCCGGGGCACGGTCTTGCCCTGCGCGCACCCGACATCGCACCGTTCCAGATCGCCTGATCCGGACATGAAGGAGTCGACACCGATGTCCAGGACTTACCCCGGTCGCGTCCTCGCCGCACCGGTTCCCGCATGTTGCGAAGCTCTGTCCGCTCCTGGCTCGAGGAGGTTGCGGTGACCGTCGAGCACACCCGTACCACTCCCCTGTTCCAGGCTCTCGAACAGCGCCTGCGCGAGACGGTCGACGGTGAGGTGCGGTTCGACCCCGGTTCGCGGGCAGCGTATTCCACCGACGCCTCCAATTACCGGCAGGTCCCGATCGGGGTGGTCATCCCCCGCACCCCGGATGCCGCCGCGGCGGCGATCGCGGTGTGCCACGAGCACGACGTTCCAGTCCTCTCCCGCGGTGGGGCGACCAGCCTGGCTGGGCAGTGCTGCAACACCGCGGTGGTGCTGGATTGGAGCAAGCACTGCACCGACATCGAATCCCTGGACGCCGAGGCCGGCACCCTGGTGGTGCAACCCGGCATCGCCCTCGACCCGCTCAACGACCACCTCGCCCGGTGGGGGTGGATGGTCGGCCCGAAACCGTCCACCCACGTCTCCTGCACCATCGGCGGCATGATCGGCAACAACTCCTGCGGGTCCACCGCGCAGGCCTACGGGAAAATGGCCGACTCGGTCCGCCGCCTGGAAATCCTCACCTACGACGGACACCGGATGTGGGTCGGCCCCACCACACCAGCCGAACTCGAGCGCATCACCGCCACCGGCGACCGCACCGCCGACATCTACACCGGCCTACGTCAACTGGCCGACACCTACGCCGACGAGATCCGTGCCCGCTACCCCGACATCCCCCGCCGGGTATCCGGCTACAACCTCGACCAACTGTTGCCCGAGAACAACTTCCATGTCGCCCGCCTGCTCGTCGGCTCGGAAAGCACCCTGGTCACCGTCCTGCGGGCGGAACTGTCCCTGGTGCGGGTGCCGGCAGCGACATCGCTGGTCCTGCTCGGGTTCGACAACATCTGCGCCGCCGCCGACGCCGTCCCCCAGATCCTCGAACACACCCCGGCCGCACTGGAAGGGATCGACCACCGGTTGGTGCAGCTCGAGCACAGCCAGCACCTCGCCGCCGCCGCCCTGCGGGAGCTCCCCGACGGAAACGCGTGGCTGATGGTGCAATTCAACGGCGACACCAAAGACGACGCCGACCGCGCAGCGCAGGCCATGATCGACGACCTGCACTCGGTCACCCCGCACGCAAAGCTCCTCGACAATCCCGACCACGAGAAACAGGTATGGGCCGCCCGCGAGGCCGGCCTCGGCGCCACCGCCTATCCGCCGAACGACCCGGAAACCCACGAGGGCTGGGAGGACGCCGCCGTCCCACCCCGCTTCCTCGGCAACTACCTCCGCGACTTCCGCAGGCTGCTCGATGACTACGGGTACGGGACCGCGTCCCTGTACGGGCATTTCGGGCACGGCTGCGTCCACACCCGCATCCCGTTCGACCTGCGCACCGCCGAGGGCATCGCGAAGTACCGGTCCTTCGCCACCGCATCCGCCCAGCTGGTGGTCGACTACGGCGGATCTTTGTCCGGGGAGCACGGCGACGGGCAATCCCGCGGGGAACTGCTGCCGATCATGTTCGGGGACCGCCTGGTCACCGCCTTCGAAACCCTCAAACGACTCTTCGACCCCGACAACCGGATGAACCCCGGCAAGATCGTCCACCCCTACCGCCTCGACGAAAACCTGCGGCAAGGAACCCACTACCTGCCGCTCGAACCGGCCACCCACTTCGCCTACCCCGACGACGAGCACCGGTTCAGCCGCGCCGCCGCCCGCTGCGTCGGCGTCGGCAAATGCCGAGGCCACGAATCCGGGGTGATGTGCCCGTCCTACCGGGCCACCGGCGAAGAGGAACACTCCACCCGCGGACGCGCCCGACTGCTGTTCGAAATGCTCCAGGGCGAGGTCATCACCGACGGCTGGAAATCGGTCGCCGTCCGCGATGCCCTCGACCTGTGCCTGGCCTGCAAAGGCTGCCTGTCCGACTGCCCGGTGAACGTCGACATGGCCACCTACAAAGCCGAATTCCTCTCCCACCACTACCGGCGGCGGATCCGGCCCCGCGCCCACTATTCGATGGGCGCGATACCCCTATGGGCCCGGATTGCGGCCGTCGCACCCACCCTGATCAACAACCTCACCCACACCCCCGGACTGAAGACGGTGCTCGAGGCCGCCGGCGGCGTCGACTCCCGCCGGCCGTTCCCTCGGTTCGCGCGGCGGCGGTTCACCGCCACCTGGCGCCGCCGAGCACCGGCGCCCCGCCCCGGCAGCCGGGGACGGGTGGTGCTCTGGCCGGACACCTTCACCAACAACTTCGACCCGCAGATCGCCGCCGATGCGGTCACCGTGCTCGAGGCCGCCGGGTTCACCGTCGAGGTCCCCACCCAGGCGGTGTGCTGCGGGCTGACCTGGATCTCCACCGGCCAACTCACCACCGCCAAGCATGTTCTCCGCCGCACCCTGACGGTGCTGGCGCCCGCGCTGCGGGCCGGCACCCCGATCGTGGTCCTCGAACCGAGCTGCGCGGCGGTGTTCCGCTCGGACCTGCCGGAGTTGTTGCACGGCAACGAAGATGCCCACCGGCTCGCCCAACAGACCGTCACCCTGGGCGAGCTCCTGCAACAGAAGGCACCGGACTGGTCCCCACCGAGGCTTCACGGGGTGGCGGCGCTGGTCCAGCCGCATTGCCACCAGCACGCGGTCCTCGGCTACGACTCCGACGACAAGGCCCTGCGAGCGGCCGGGGTGGACACCCGCGTCCTCGACGCCGGATGCTGCGGTCTCGCCGGGAACTTCGGGTTCGAAAAAGGGCACTACGAGGTGTCCGTCGCCTGCGCCGAAGACACCCTCCTACCCACCCTCCGCACAGCGGACCCCTCGACCCTGGTGCTCGCCGACGGGTTCAGTTGCCGCACCCAGATCCGCGACCTGCACCCCGGCGCGTCGCCTCTGCACGGGGCGCAGGTCCTCGCCGCCGCCATCCGCGGCGACGACCCCACCGACTCCCGGGCACAGGCCGAGGTGTCCCGGCCCACCGTCCCGACGCGGACCGCGCTCCTGGCCGCCCCCACCGCGGTGGCCCTCGCCCTGCTCGTCCGCCGGATGCGCCACCCACACCACTGACCCCGCCCGGTACAGGAGAAATTATGCCCAGACACATCAACGATGTCGTGGTCATCGGATCGGGACCGAACGGGCTGGCCGCCGCCGTCCTCTGCGCCCGCGCCGGACTGGACGTCCAGGTCCTCGAGGACCAACCCACCCCCGGCGGTGGGTGCCGCACCGAGGAGATCGCCCTCGCCGGCGCCGCACTGCCGCACGACCTCTGCTCGGCGGTGCACCCGATGGCCGCCGCGTCCCCGTTCTTCACCGCCTTCGACCTCCCCGCCCGCGGGGTCCAACTCAACGTTCCCGCAGCGTCCTACGCCCACCCGCTCGACCACCGTCCCGCCGGGATCGCCTACCCCGACCTGACACGGACGACCACCGAACTCGCCGAATACGGCACCCCCGGCGACGCCGCCGCCTGGCAGAACCTGATGCACCCGCTGGTCGACGACTTCACCACCCTCGTCGCCCTCTGTCTCGGGGACATGCGCTCGATTCCCCCCGCCGCCCGCGACGTGCCCGGGATTCGGACCGCGCTCGGCTTCGCCACCCGGGTCCTCGAGCAAGGAACCCGGGCATGGAACCGCCGGTTCACCGACGACCTGGCGCCGGCGATGCTGACCGGCATCGGCGGGCACGTCCCCGCCCCCATGCCCTCGCTCGCCGGCGCCGCCACCATGCTGCTGCTCGGCTCCGCCGCCCACACCGTCGGCTGGCCGATCCCCACCGGCGGCTCCCAGGCCATCACCAACGCACTGATCAACGACCTGCACGCTCACGGCGGACACCTCGACTGCGAGCAAGGTGTCTCGGACTGGCGGCTGCTGCCCCCGGCCCGAGCGTATCTATTCGACACCTCCCCCTGGATGCTGGCCCACATCCTCGGCAACCGGCTGCCGAGCCGGTACCGGCGGGCGATCAACCGCTACCGTCCCGGCCTCGGGATCGCGAAGGTCGACTTCGTCCTCAATGATGCGGTGCCATGGGCGGATCCGCGGGTGCAGCAGGCCGGGTCGGTGCACTGCGGCGGCACCCGGGCCGAGATCACCGCCGCCGAAACCGCCATCGCCGCCGGCCACCACCCACCCAGACCCTTGGTTCTGGTCAGCCAACCCGCCGTCGTCGACCCCACCCGGGTCAATCGGGAGGCCCGGCCGCTGTGGACCTACACCCACGTCCCCAACGGCTCCGACACCGATGTCACCGAGACGATCACCGCGCAGATCGAACGATTCGCACCCGGCTTCCGCGACACCGTCGTCACCTCCCGCTGCACTCCCGCCGCCCGGCTGAGCGCCCACGACCTCAACTACCGCGGCGGCGACATCGCCGCCGGACGGGTGTCGATGTACCGGATGATTGCCCGCCCCGCACCGAAATGGAACCCGTACCGCACCCCGCTCGACGGCGTGTACCTGTGCTCGGCATCCACCCCACCCGGACCCAGCGTCCACGGAATGCCCGGCTACTACGCCGCCCGGCAGGTCCTGAAAGACAAATTCGGTATCACCACACTCCCCCACCTCGGACCCACCCCGGAACAACGCGCCACCGCACCGACGAACACCGACGATCGAAACCGGCGGTCGTCTCCGTGAACCCGCATCGGCTCCGCCACAACGACATCGACGTACAGCGCACCCGCGGCCCCGACCGTCGACGGTGCCGCGATCACCCCGTGCCGGTGCCTACCCGACAAGGTCGCTCACCGAACTGCTCTACGACCCACCGCCGTGGCAACCCAACCCTTCACCCTCCCACCGGCCTTCTGCCACTGTCGCCATCGGCGAGAACGGCCACGTGGCAGACGCACCGCGTCCACCGTCGCCCCACGGCACGGACAACCTTCCTACCCACCACAACTACACGAGGAGCACCGTCATGACCTGTCGGCACGTGACCACCGACCACAACGAGATCCGCCTCTGGATCCAAACCCACCACGGCGCACCCGCCCGCATCACACCCCCGGCCCGCACCGGCGACGCGCAACTGTGCATCGACTTCCTCGGCCTGAGCACCCCGAACCTCGAGCACCTCGGGTGGCAGGACTGGTTCACCGCGTTCGACGCGCAGTCACTCGCCCTGAGCTACCCCGACACCGCACCATCTCGCGGCCCCGGGATGTGGGAGCTGGTCCACCGCCCCCACACACGGTGAGATCCCGGCCCGCCTCCGCGGAATATCCCTGGGCTCGACGAGCACGCCCGAGAATTGTGACGGCGGCCGGCGGTCGGACCCGTTCCGGGACTACCGACGCGGCATCGAGCGTCACTTCCGCCACGCGGGGAGGCGGATGGTGGGGCGGTGTCGGTCCGCAGCTCACCGGCGATCATCGGAGCCTCCCCCACTCCTCATTCTTCGGCGGACCCGGGGTGCGGCGACGATGCGCGCGAGGTAATCGCGACCGCCAGCGGCCACACCGGCTGGGCGAACACGCACACCCGCTCCGCCAACCCGAGCAACGACCACCCATCGATGGCGGCACCGGCCAACCAACCCAGCAACCCGAGCAGCACCGCCGCCGCGGCGATCGCCACCGGCGCCCGGCACGCCGCCGCGGCGTCCGGTTCGCGGGAGATCACCAGAATCGGCCACACCGCGATCAACAGCGCCCCCACCGCCGTTGCGGCCACGTGCACCGGCACCGCCCGAGGCGCCGGCGGGAACACCGTCAGCACGAATCCGCACAAGCCCGCCAACGCCAGCGTGATCCGGGCCGGCATCCGCAGCACCCGCAACCCCACCGCGGTGACGACGTAACAGCAGGCGACCGCCAGGAACCCGGCGGTCATCACGGCATGACCGTGTCCATGGGCGGCCAGCGTGCTCAGTGTCTGCCCCAACGGGCTGTAGCCCGGCGGCTGCATCCACCGAGCCGCCGTCGCGGTCACCACCAGGATCACCGGGGACAGTGCCGCGGCCAGCAACGCCCACACCGGCACCACCGGTGCAGTCGCACGCGGTCCGCGACGCCGCCGCGCCCACTGCGGCACACCACCGGAGGCGAATGCCCGAACCTGCTCACACGGACCGGTCCGAGCGCCGACGCGGCGATCGTCGGTGCAGGGCCAAATCTGCCGGTCGCTGCCCGCCGCCGCGGCGGCGCCTGGGGCTACCCGCGGGCTCATGTTCTCCACCGCTCCACATCCTTGTAGGCCGTTCCGCCGAATCACCTCTACGCCGCGTCGGCATCGAGGAGATAGTCCAACCACACCACGGCATCGATGAGGATTTGGGTCCGCACCGACGCCTCACCACCGTCCGGTAACGGCGCCTGCGACCGGTGGCCGTGCGCCGCGATCGTCAGCACCGAATCGAGCAGCCACCGAGCCGGAATCGGCAACAGTTCCTGCCCGAGACCCCGCTGATCGTGCGCAATGAATAACACGGCAACGAAACTGTCGACGGCATGGGTGACACCGGCCCGGGCGGTGACCACCTCGGCGATCGTCATCACTAACCAATCCAACACCGATTCGAAAAGGGCCCGCCCACGTTCGCACTTCAACTGGCAGACCTCGTCCGCCAGAGCCTCCACCTCGCGGTCGCCGACAAGTTCGAGCAACCTCCCGCCACACCGGGCAGCATCTTTACCCGAATTGTGTACGTCCATGATGAAAGGATTCCCACACCAACACATTCCACACCCACGAACAGACAATGAAAGAGGATTCCCCCGAGTAGCGGCGGCGAAGGTGCACCCCGCGCGGAGGTCTGCGCACAGGGCGGGGTCACAAATCACGGCGAGCGAACCGAACAGAACCCTGAGATGAATCCCGCCCTTCCTCGGCCTCGTGCGTGACCCGTCCTCCGGCCATGTGAAAACCGTCGCCCCACCACTTCCCGCTGGCGGGGTGTGTCGCCATTCGCACATACAACCCCGCCAGTCACGCACGCGGTGCGCTCATGTATCCGGGCCCGGGCATCGACTATCTCCTCACACCGCCGAAGGCACGTCCGGATACCATCCCCCGCATGCTGACTGCCGTGCTGTATGGACTGGGGACTGCACTGCCTTTGCTGGTCGGGGCCGGCGTCGGCCTCCGGTACAACCTGCCCAGACCACTCCTCGCCGCGCTGATGGCGTTCGGGGCCGGCACCATGGTCGCCGCGGTCTCCACTGAACTGTTCCAGCCGGCGTTCGAGACCGAAGGCATCTGGGGGGCTGGTGCGGCCCTGTTCGCGGGCGCACTGGTCTACGTCGTCGCCGACCACGTGATCGAGAACAAACTCGGCGCCGGCGCCCTCGGATGGGCTCTGATGCTAGTGGTGTGTCTCGCAAATAATTCTTGATCGATTCGATAGAATCCGTACATGAGGAACCCGGTACCAGCTTTGGAGATTTCCGATGGGCAGCGCGTTGTACTCGAGTCGTTGGCGCGCTCGCAGTCGGGTGCACATCGGGAGGTGGTGCGGGCCAAGGCGTTGTTGATGGCGGCCGAGGGCTTGGCTAACACTGCTATCGCGCAGGCGTTGTCGGTATCGCCGGGATCGGTGGCGAACTGGCGGGTGCGGTTCGCCGAGGACGGCATGGCGCGGTTGGGTGAGGTGCGCAAGGGTCGTGGTCGCAAGCCCTCGATCCCGCAGGAGAAGATCGAGGAGATCGTGGACCTGACGCAGAACTACCGCCCGAAAGGCGAGACTCATTGGAGTTGCCGGACGATGGCAGAGTATGTCGGGGTCTCCAAGGACACCGTCCAGCGCGTGTGGTCTGCTCGCGGACTCAAGCCGCACCGGGTCGAGACGTTCAAACTGTCGAATGATCCGCGATTCGAGGACAAGCTCGTCGACGTCGTCGGTCTGTATCTGAACCCGCCCGAGCGGGCGATCGTGTTGTGCGCGGACGAGAAGTCGTCGGTGCAAGCCCTCGACCGGACCCAGGCCTCGCTCCCGATGATCAAGGGCCGCGGCGAGACGATGACCCACGACTACAAGCGTCACGGCACCACCACCTTGTTTGCCGCGCTCGACGTCCTTACCGGCAAGGTGATCGGCCAGTGCCTGCCGCGCCACCGTCACCAGGAGTTCTTGAGATTTCTGCGCACCATCGACCGTGAGGTGCCCAAGGACTTGGAGATCCATCTGATCCTGGACAACTACGCCACCCACAAGCACGAGAAGGTCCGGGCTTGGCTCGATAAGCATCCACGGTTCCACCTGCACTTCACTCCCACCTCCTCCTCGTGGCTTAATCTCGTCGAACGTTGGTTCCGAGAGCTGACAGATAAAGCTCTGCGGCGCGGGGTCTTTCACTCCGTACCGCACCTCATCGCCTCCATTGAGGAATACCTCGATGCCCACAATGAAAGCCCCCGACCGTACGAATGGACCGCGACCGCCGAATCCATCCTCGCCAAGGTTGCGCGCGGCCGCGTCGCACTGGAAAAGATCAGCTAAATCAGAGACACACCACTAGGTGCCCTACTCGACGGCGTACCGGAAAACACGGCACTCGGGGTCACCCTCGGCGGCACCGGCGGGATCGTGCTGCTCGTCGCGGTCGCGGTCGGCAACGTCCCCGAGGCCGTCGCCGGGGCGGCGTCGATGCGCGCCCAACCCGGTTTCAACCGTCTGCGAGCCTTCGCCGTGTGGGCAGCGACCGCAGCGCTACTCGTCCTCGTCGTCATCGGGGCGAATCTGGTCTCCGACCAGATCTCCGACGGCGCGATCGCCACCATCCAGGCCTTCGCCGGCGGCGCGACCATCGCCGTACTGGCGGATTCGTTGATGCCCGAGGCCTACAAGGAAGGCGGTTGGTGGGTCGGTCTGTCCACCGCGCTGGGATTCCTCGTCGCATTCGGACTCGGAGCATAAGCAGCCATGACGTCCTGTCCCTGCCGGACCATGGGTGCGGCCGCTCCCCCATATTGGTGTCCCGGGGGTGCCCTGTCGGAATGGTCGCAGCTCGCAGCAGGTCCGGGCTCGCCGAGACGGGCGCCCCCAGCCGAGTCGCCCGTCGCCGAGCCGGTGTTGACGATCCTGCCGTCCCGGCAACTACTGACGGTATGGAGCACCGCCGTCTTGCGGTACCGTCGATGTCCCAAATCTGTGCGCTCGCCCGGTGTGCCGCCGATTCGGCCGACATGGTCCAGCAGTCGGGCCCACCGACACGGCCGGATTCTGCCCCCTGCACGGACATTGAACCCCGGCGAGGCTCACCGTGGTGGACAGGAGGAACAGTGAGCGCGTGGGCTCAGTGGATCCTCGCGGTACTTTCTACGCAGGTGCTCGGCGGTCTCGGTGTGTACCAGCTGTGGTGGAGGCCCCGGGTGCGCAATGTGAGGTTGGCGCGTTGGATCGAGCAGGGCGGTCCCTGGGTAATTTTGGGGACCTGCTCCGGGCCGGTTGAGGTGCAGGTCCGCGACGGCGGTGTCATCCGTCGGTGACCGCTCGACGCCGCCGACGACCGTCGCCGCCGCGTCTTCGAACTTCTCGACGAGTACGGGTGAAGTCGCGTGGACCCCGCCACGATCGTCGACCAACAGACATTCTTCTTGCCGGTGACCCATCGGCCTCACCAGTGACCGCGAGGCACTGAAATACCCCCAACACGAGACCCATCCGGGTCGTCGGCAATCAGCGTGCACCCGGACAGGCGGAAAGATCCCGGGCTGTCCGGGTGCCAGGGCTATCGACCGGGCTACACTGTCATCGTGACCCGGTGACCACCCGGATGCGGCGGAGGGTGCCGTCGGCGGCATCGGGTATTCCCATTCCGGCATCCACGCCGCTGCGCAGATAGTCGATCACCGGTCGGTCGAGTCGCTCTCCCGGCACCACCGCGGGAATGCCCGGTGGATACGGGGTCAGGGGTTCGGCCGCGATCCGCCCGGCGGCCCGGTCCGCGTCGACCATCTCCGCCGCGCCGAAGAACGCATCCCGCGGTGACATCACCGACTCGAGCTGCAGTTGTTCGGGACTCGGCAACGACACCGGCGGTGGCGGATCGAACGAGGCCGCCGCCTGAGCCAGCTCGTCGAGCGCGGTGACCAGCCGGCCGCTGGTGGTGTCGTCGTCGGCCATCGACAAGGTCGCTGCGATGCGACGGTGATCGTGCATGCCGACGTCGAGGTGGCAGTGCTCCCGCAACCAGTCGGTGCACTGGAACCCGGATACACCGAGTTCGCTGACATCGATGAGGACCTGCAACCGGTCGAGGTCGTGCGAGGCCTGCTCCCCGAGCAGCCGGTCCTCGAGCACGGTCAATCCGTCGATACCGGCGATCCGTTCCCTGGTGCTGGCGGCGAGCGCGAGAGCGCGGCCGAGCAGGTCCGTGCCGTGCTCGGCCATCTGCCGGCGCCACCCGTCGATGGCCGCGTACAGCATCACGTTCGGGCTCGTGGTCGTCAACAGGTCCGCGCACTGCGACAGGTGCGTGCCGTCGACCAGCTCCCCCTGCAGGTGATAGACCGATCCCTGCTCGAAACCGGCGCCCATCTTGTGGACGCTGACCACGCAGACGTCGGCGCAGGCGTCCATCGCCCAGGTCGGCAGGTCGTCGTGGAAGGGAAGGTGCGCACCCCACGCCTCGTCCACGATCAGCGGCTTACCCCGCTCATGGCACACCCGTGCGATGGCGGCGAGGTCGGCGCACGTGCCGTACGGACTGGGGCTCACGATCAGCGCCCCGGCGGCGTCGGGGTACTTCTCCCACACAGCACGGACCTGGTCCGGGGACGGAGGATGAGAAAAGTGCATGTCCTCGTCCCAGCGCGGGGTGATCCAGCGGGGCGTCACACCACTGAAAATCAGTCCGGCGACGATCGACTTGTGCGAGTCGCGGGAGACCAACAAACCGCCGGGATCGTTTCCGGCGACGGCCAGCATCGCCGCCTTCACCGACAGTGAGCTGCCGCAGGTCGAGAAGAAGGCCCGCTCGGCCCGAACCGCGTCGGCCATCAGTTGCTCGGCCCGGGACAGGTACCCATTACTCGACCGACGGTCGTCCAGTCCGCCGGAGGCGAGCACGTCCGCACGGAACGGGTCGGCGCCGAGCACCTTCTTCACACGCTCATCCGCGCCTCGCCCCTGCCGATGCCCCGGTGGGGAGAACCCGTATCGGTCGAGCCGGTGGTACTGCTCCAACGCATCCAACAACGGTGCCTGCGACTGGTCCATACCCGAAGGGATACCCCCACCCCTGCGGCCCTGAACCTGGCGTCGGCTGCCAGCACCCCGCCCGGTTCCCGCGCCCTCCTCCCCCGCCGGGCGTACCGTAGATTCCTGTGCCCGACATCGGTGAGTTGGCGGCCTTCGACTTCACCGGCGACGACGAACTGCGTCGGTAACTACCCCCCCCGTGCCGCAGTCGACCAATCACCTCGAACCCGAACGGTGTTATACGACAGGGCAGTCGACAACGACGAGGGAAGGATCGATGACGGTCATCGAATGCACCGGGAACGGCCGCGAGCGTGGCCGCGCCCACGGTGAGCAGGCCCGCGACCTGGTCCACGCCGCCCTGGACCGGTGGCGCGAGGGCACGAGCACTCGAAGTCGCCGGCACCTCGCGTCGACCGGACTCCTCGCCGCGGTCGAGGCCGCCGTGCCCGACCTGGCCGAGGAGATGCGCGGCATCGCGGAGGCGACCGCGGTTCCGTTCGCGGAGATCCTCGCGTACAACTTCATGGACGAACAGTGGTGGATGCACCGCGAGCACCTCGAACTCGGCTGCAGTGTCATCGGACGAGCCCACACCAATGGGGTGTTCCTCGCCCAGAACATGGACCTGCCCGATTTCATGGACCGATCCCAGGTCGTTCTACGCCTCCGCCCCGAGACCGGCCCGGAGGCGCTCGTACTGAGCTCGGCGGGAATGATCGGATTGACCGGGATCAACGCCGCCGGCGTCGGAATCTGCGTGAACGCCCTCGGCATGCTGCACCACGACTCCACCGGCCTGCCGGTCGCGGCCGTGATCCGAGGCGCCCTCGCTCATTCGTCCCGCGACCAGGCGGTGGATTTCCTGCACCGTATCTCGCACGCGAGCGGGCAACACTACGCGCTGTCCGATGCCCACGGTTTCCACGGCGTCGAGTGTTCGTCGGCCGCAGTCGTTGTCAGTTGCCCGGCAGGGTCGCCCCTGCTGTTCCACACCAATCATCCACTGGCGAACAGTGACCTCGACCCGGCCGCCGAGCGCGAATTGGAGCGGGAGGGACGGATCACCGATTCCCGGGTTCGCCTCGCCTTCCTGGAAACGATGGTGGCGTCGGTCCGGGACCGGTCCGCCGCCGAGCGCGTCCTCGCCGACCGCACCGCACCCCTGTGCGTCACACCCCGGCCAGGCCGCCGGACGCAGACGTTCGGGGCCGTCGCCTTCGAGTTCGGCACAACCCCGCCGACAGCCCGCTTCTGCCTCGGCCTACCCGACCAGCAGCCCTGGATCGAACCCGGATGGCGTTCATCACCCCACCCGGTCACCTGCGGTCGCCCGCCGGGCGAAGCAGGGTAGTGCGTGCCCACTGACGATCCGATATCGATGACGAGGTAAGAGTCACCGGGTCCACCGTGCCAGGGGGACCGGGCGGGATCGGCCACAGGAGGCCCGACGCGGCGCGGCCTGCCCTCACCCTGGTCGACGTCGTGATGAGCATCAGCCCACCCACCGCGAACGTCGTCCAGGGCTCTGGTCGACCCGCGCATGGGGGCCGCTCTCCGAGGCGCATCGGCGCCTCTTTTCGGGCAGGGTGTTCGTCATGACTGGCCAGGGTCTGCGCCGAACCGGCTCCATTCGCGATCCCACCTGCGCATCCGTTGCCGGAGCAGGATCCGGTGCAGACCGACGAGGACCAGGTTGGCCACGCCGGCACCCAGTGCCCATACCCCGCAGGCGGCGGTCACCGCTACTGCCGCGTTCTGTGTGCCCGATCGGCCGGGATCGGCGAGGTTGCCGGCGGCATCGACCAGGACGGTGACCGTCTGCCCGGCCGTCGCGCCGGCGGCGGTGGGGACCACACCGGTGCGCTCTCTGCCCGCGGCCGACCACCGCGCCAGGGCGCTGTCACCGGGCTCGGGGTGTTGGAGTGAGGCTTCGATGTGGGCAGCGGGGTGGGCGTCGCCGAGCAGCACCGCGGGAACCGGACGCACCGTGGTGCGGACGATCTCGGCCTGGCGCTGCATGCGGGTGTAGGTCGCCGTCCCGAACGAGGCGGCGAACGGCACCAGCGCCGCCAAGACCATCGCAGTCACCAGCAGCGCGACTGCCTCGGCCCGGTCACCGCCCCGCATCAGCCGGTTGCGGCTCCAGGGCCGAAGTCGCCACCACCGCACCGGTGCCGGGACCGGAGCCGGATGTCGCATCATCGACCTCCATCGAGCGTCCCTTCACTCGATTGTGCGACCGGATCACCGGTTCGTGCACCCCACCCACCCGACCGGTGCGGCCGCGGACGACGACGCCGAGAATCCTCCGCCGGGTCACGGGCATTCGATATGGTCGGCGGGTGACCGACCGGGTGGGACTCGTGGTCGCGGGTGGTGGCGCCCGCGGCGCCTACGAGGCCGGTGCGATCACCTCGCTGCTTCCCCGGCTGGGCCGATCGCCGACGATCCTGGTCGGAACCAGCGCCGGCGCCCTGAACGTGGTCGGGCTGGCCGCAGGGGCCCATCACGGCATCGACCAGGCCGCCGAACGCGTGGTGTCGTTGTGGGATTCGGTGTCACTGGGCGATGTGTTCTCGGTGACCGGCAGCCTCACCAGGGGCGGCCTGCGGTATCTCGGGCAACTCGCCGGGTTGCCGATGCGGTTGCCGAGCCTGTTCGACACCACCCGAATGCGTGAGACCATCGGTGCCCTGGTCTCGTTCGAGAAGGTGCAGGAGAACATCGATCGGGGGCTGGTCGAGGCCGTGGCCGTCGCGGCCACCTCGGTGGCAACCGGCGGCACCGTCGTGTTCGTGCACAAACACCCCGCGATCGCCCTGCCACCATTCGACGCAAACCGCAACATCACCTACGTCGAAACCACATTGCAGCCCGAACACGTCCTCGCGTCGGCGGCCGTGCCGGCGCTGTTTCGGCCCATCCACATCGACACCCCGGCAGCGTGGGCCGGCTGGTACGTCGACGGCGGCGTCCGGCTGAACATGCCCCTCAAACCGGCTGTCCAGATGGGCGCCGGTCGGCTCGGTGTGGTCGCCACCCGCCCTCGGCACTGGCCGGTCGGGTTGCCCTCGCAGCAAACGACCGGCACCGGGGAGCCGGACTTGTTCAACACCGCCGCGGTGATCTTGCGGGCCATGCTCGCCGACCGGATGGTCGAGGACCTGCACCGTCTCGAAAGCCGCAACGCGGAAGCCCGGGCGCACCCTGAGGCGGTGCTCTATCGACACATCGACGTCGAATTCGCGGGGCCCCCGTTGGACCGGGCGAACAGTCTCGCCGTCCTCGCCGACGAGATCCTCCGTCAGCGCTTCCGCGGGCTGCAGCGTCTGCGGAATCCGCAACTGAGTCTGCTGGCGAAACTGTTCGGTGGCGAGTCCGCGCAACCCGCCGACCTGCTCAGTTTCCTGTTCTTCGACCCCGCCTTCACCACACCGGCGGCCGCCCTCGGACGGGCCGACGGCAGGCTCCGGTATCACCCCCGCCCGGCCGGGCACTCGCGGTAGTACCACGACAGGTCCCGACTGCCTCCGACACCGGCGAGCGGACCGGAACGATCCCGGTACAGCAAAGGGGGTGTCCCTATGGTTTTCGTCAAGCCGCTGAGGGGGTTGGATTCCGGTAGAGTTCCTTGTTCTTGAGCATGGCGTAGAGGACGTCGCAGCGGCGTCGGGCGAGGCAGATCAGGGCCGCGTTGTGTTTCTTCTTCTCGTCCCGTTTCTTGTCGTAGTAGGCGCGACTGGTGGGGTCGTGGAGGGCGGCGAAGGCGGACAGGAACAGGGCGCGTTTGAGTTTCTTGTTGCCGGAGCGGGCGGGGTGCTCGCCACGGATGGAGGATCCCGATTTTCGGGTGACCGGTGCGATGCCGGCATAGGCCGCCAGGTGGGCGGCGGAGGGGAAGGCGGAGCCGTCGCCGACCTCGATCAGGATCCGAGCTGCTGTCCTGACGCCGATGCCGGGCATCGAGGTCAGGACTGGGAAAGAGGGTGGTCATCGAGGGCCCTCTCCACGTCCGCGGCGACCGCTTTGCGTTGTAACAGGGTCTCTTTCAGTGAATCCGCGAGTTTGGGTAGAACGGTTTCGGCGGCCGTGGTGCCGGGCACCACCACGGCCTGCTCGTCGAGGGCGGCAAGGATGTCGGTGGCCAACCTGGCGCCCATTCGGGGTGCGTGCTTGACCGCGATCGCGGTGAGCTTGCGCTTGCCGGCCTGCCGGATTCCGGCCGGCCCGCCGCAGCGGGAGAGGATCTCGAGGACCGCCGGATGGGTTATGCGGGGGCCGAGGACCCGCTCGAGGGCCGGGTGGATGGAGGTGAGCAGGCCGCGGATGCGGCCCAATGACCCGGGTGGCCTCACCGGCAAGGTCGTCGTCGAATCCGACGAGGACCTCGAGCTCGGCGAGGGCCTCGTCGCCGGTATCGACCCGGCGCAGGGTGTGCGGCATGGTGCGGGCGGTATCGGCGATGATGAACGCGTCTCGGGCGTCGGTTTTCGCCTGTCCGGGGTACAGGTCGGCGATGCGGCGCATCGCCAGTCCGGGCAGGTAGCCGACCTCGTGGCCGCCTACGCGGGCCACGGTGACCGGCAGGGCGCCGATCGTATTGGGTTGGTCGACGACCACCAGCACCGATCCGTGGCTGGCCAGGCGGTCGAAGACCGCCCGCAGCTTCGCTTCGTCGTTCGGCAACGCCTTGTCGTAGATCTTCTTTCCGGCGGCGGTCAGTCCGACGGCGTGGTGTTCGCCTTTGCCGACGTCGATGCCGCAGTACACCGCATAGTTCGAGTCCATTCAGGGGTCGTCCCTTGTGTCTCGGTCGGCCGGTCGCCGATCCGGCATCGACGCCCGGCACCCACGTTACAAAGAGACCTACCCAATTTCGGTTGGCCGTGTCCCTATTAGCGGTCCGTCGACGCCACCACACCCGGCGTCACCACCCCCCGGATCATGCGAGAGACAGGGGCAAGGAGTCATACCGGGTCTGGCGACCGTAGCCCTTCTGTGAAGGACCGTGAATAAGGTAACGGGCGTGAGTGAGAGGAGGTGTGTACGGATGACCGTGATGGATGTGGCGGCATTTCAGCGTCTGTTTCGGCGGGCGGCCGGGATCGACGTCGACGGCACCGACCTCACCCGCTACAACGCCGTGGTCACCCGCAAACTCTACGACCTACTGCTGGCCGGGCAGGCGTCTGCGGCGAGCCACCGCCGGTACATCATCGAACCCGAGGACCTGCCGATCACCCCCGGAATGCAGACAAACATCCGCATCTTCGCCTCCTTCGAGCACCGGATCGAACTGGAGCGCATCCTCGCTCAACTGGCCCTGTATCCACCGCTCGACCGGATTCCGGCGACCGAAACGAAAGCCCTGTTCCCGGACATCGTCGGCGGCCTCAGCGTCGCGCCCGCCCGCACCCTCGCAATCGTCCACCCCGGTATCGCGGCGCCGCAACCCGAACACTGGGAAAAGCTACGCACCCTCATCGACCTGTACCTGTAAGCGAACGGCCCGGCTCCGCTGATCGTGGAGCGGTGCATCCGGGCGCCATCCTTGGCACAGTCTCCTTGCCTGGCGCGGGCGTCACAGGGTGCTCTCATCTGGTGCTGGCGCAATCCGTCCGCGCGGCGCAGTCTCGACAGTGGGGAGGAGTAACCGGTGCCCGGCGGCACCCGGCGACCCCTCCGTCGGAGTCGTCCACGTCGTTACGGATGCCCCTGATCGTCGACTACCTCGTCGGCACCGACACCGAGATCGCCGACGGCCGCGGTGCGTTGACTGGGGTCACACAAAGCAGGGAGAGGCGTGCGAGCTGGGTTCGGGTGGGCTGGCGCGATGAGCCCTTGATGAACCCTTGAGAGAGTGCCGATGTTTCACGGCGACCACCCGACACCATCGATGTGGCCCTGCCTCTTCCGTTCTCGGCTTTTCACATCAGGTTTGGCTGCGTGACGGGGTGGGTGCATGAACGCACTCAGAAATGACGGTGGGCTGGTAGACGAACTCTTGGACGTTGTTGTCGAGTGTCCGGTTCTCGACCAGCTCCAGGTCGAAGTCCGTCGCCCCTTGGAAGATCGGGTGATCGCCAGCCTGAGCGTGATCACCGGGAACAGCGTCACCTGCTGGCGGTCGACGAGGCCGGCGGCCATCAGCGTCCGGGTCATCGACAGGCTGCCGTGCGAGCGCAACGGCACCTCGGACTCCTCCTTGAGCCGGGCGTCGACGTCGACGCCGTCACCGCTCACGACGGTCGCGTCCGTCCAGTCGAGAGGTCCTTCCCGCGTCGTCGACACCACCGTCGCCGGCAGGCTCCTCATCTAGGTGGCCCACGGGTCGAGCACCGACTCCTCGGTGCTCGAGGCCAACAGCTGTGTGAACGCCCGACAGGTGTTGGCTCCGAATATCATCCGCTGCTCTGCCGTTCTGGAACCGCGCCCGGCAGCACCTGTGCCCGCAGTACCGGCACGGTTGGTGACAACAATTTGATGACACCCCGCTATCCGGACCCCGCCGTGAGGCGGGCGGTTCAGGCCGGAGGAAGCAGCGGCGGTACCCGGCGAAGACGCCCACACGGTCGCAGCCGGTAGAGATGCGGGGCAGCACGGCATCGGGCCCGGTCGCTCTACGGGACTGACCATCTCCTAGAACATCATCTGGACAGTCGGGACGACCATCACCGTCAATCGCGCCTCCGCCCTTCCCGGTGGCCGATGCCGTTCAGTCACATGGCGGTGCGTCGTCGTCGCTCGAATCAGGCTCTTCGGCAGCGCGGATTCCGGCCCTCGATCACTGCCGGGGTGTGCAGGGGTCGGCGAATCGAAGCAGCACTGGCATCGACCTTCTTTAACCGTCCTCGGTGGCCGGACAACGAGGACGGCCAAGGCCACGACCGGGGCGCCATCGAGTCGCATATCGATTGCGCACCGGTTCAGGACATTGTCACGGATTCGGCGTACACGTTCCGCGCCCGAGCCGAGGGCACCACAGTCACCTACCTGCTTCCGGCCGACCGTTCCGAGGCAGCGTCGGGGCGCGCCTACCCGAAGCCGTGGACGAGGGGATCGCCGACCGCTGAGGACCTCAAAGCCGAACAGCATCCGCCGGTAACGTTGCCCCGCATCCGAGCGGTGTACCCGGTGTCCCGCCGGCAGCGTCAGTCGTGTTTCGCGCCGGCGGGACCCTTCTCCCTAACCGGATCTCCCGCGCAGACTTTGCTGTCGACGACGGAAGCACCCAATCGGCTGCCGTTGTCAGTAGCGAATACACCAGGATGGTGCCCATGCGGATGAAGTTTCAGGAGAAACTCGATGCGCTGACCGACCGGTTGGCGTCGATGTGTCACCTGGCAGGACAGGCCGTCGAGTCGGCAACAGATGCCCTGGTGGTGGCCGATTTGCGCGGGGCAGAGCGGGTATTCGACCTCAGCGAGCAGATTGAGGCGTTGCGGGGTCCGTGTGAGGAGCAGGCGATGGCGCTGCTGGCGTTGCAGGCTCCGGTCGCGCGGGATCTGCGGCAGGTCATTACCGGGGTGCACCTGGTGACGGATCTGAGCCGGATGGGTGGGTTGGCGCAGCATGTGGCCGAAAGCGTGCGCCGCCGGCACCCGAACCACGTCACTTCTGGGGAAGCCGAGCAACTTCTCGGACGGATGGGGCGGTTGGCGGGCGCGTTGGCGGGTCTGGCCGAGCAGGTGCTGCGGACCCGAGATCCGGAGCTGGCCGCGGAACTGGACCGGCGCGACGACGAACTCGACAGCCCGCATCGTCGGTTGTTGGACCTGATTCAGAAGCCCGCGTGGTCCGACAGCGTCACCGCTGCGGTCGACGCGACCTTGCTCGGCCGCTTCTACGAACGATTCGGTGACCACACCGCGGTGGTCGGCCGCCGAGTGATCTTCTTGGTAACCGGAGAGCAGATGGCGCAGTAGCCCAAGTGCCCAGGGTCGGATGGCTTGCAGCGATGGCGTGGCTGCCATCCGTAAGCCTCCCGAGAAGTGGGTCCCTCGGCCCATTCCCGCCCGCGACGGGCGTGGTCAGTGCGCCGAGCAGGGCGTCGCGGCGGGCGGAGACGTCGACGACGAATTCCGGGTCCCCTGGGCAAAGCACAGTGTCGCCTGCACTACACCGGCACCACCCCGTCGTCGGCGACATCACCATCGACTACGAAACAATGCCGCGGCCCGCCGACCCCGGCCGGGTCCCGAACCTCAACAGCGTCGAACCCGTCCGCCGACGCCATGACCCTGCTCGCCCACTGGGCAGCCACCACGCTCGCCGCCATCGCATCCGCCGACCACCCGGCCTACACCACCCGGGAAAAGCGGTTCGGCGACTCCACCTCACGAAACGCGCCAGGTATCGACGTGCGATCATCGGCAACTCACCTCGGTCTCGCGGCGGCCACAGCCGGGTGCGTCCTGTGCGGCATCACGGTGTTCTGCTGCGTTTACCCTTTCTCCAGGGTGCGGTAGCTGGCGGTCCCCGCCAGTCGCGTCGTGCGCATCGTCTCGTCGGCACCCTGAATCTCGCTCGCGACCATATGTTTTCAGCACAGACAGGACACCACCACGGGGATGGTTGAGGAATCAATGCGTTACCCGAATGTCGTCCCACACCACTTGGCCGTCGGGTCGCACCCGAGCGCCGTCGGCCGGCAGGTGCGGAACTTGCCGGCCATCGTGCATGAGGTGCTCGACCTGCACCCCGGCCTGTAGCACCGCGACATCGGCGACAAGTCGGCGATGGCAACGCCACCACACGCTTTCGCTGCACATCATCGCCGGACGTTGCCGTGTCGCCTGGTCCAGCAATTCGGTGAAGGCCGCGGCGAATTCCGCGGTGCGAGTATGGGCGGCGTACGCGGCGAACTGTTCGACGCGCCACCAGGGGTCCTCGCACGGTGTTCCGCGCGGCAGGCGTCGGCGCCCACCCAGCCGCGGCTCGAGACGATATCCGATCCCCGCCTGCGGCAGCCACTGTGTCAGTGCCTCGCTGCTGACGTCGGGGTTGCGGCGGCTGCCGGGATACCGTCGGATATCGACGACGGCGTCGACGGCGGCGGCATGCAGCAACGCTGCGAGTGCCTCGCGATCGAGGCGGCCGTGTCCCACCGAAATCAACATCAGGCCACCTCATCGGAGAATGAACATCGTCGTCCTCCACTATCCACCGCGCGTGGACGGGACGAGATGGTGAGAGTGGACGTCGCGGTCTGCGCACCGTGCTGCCGCACGATCCTCCGCATACGTAGCTGACCACCCGGCAGCCCTGCTCTGGTACCCAATTCCGGAACCCGCGCATTTCGTTACGCCTGTGGACATGCGATTCGGCAAAGAATGCCACGATTTTCGACGCCAGCGGTTCGGCCGACGCCTCGGGCCGACTCGAGACCCATCTTCTGCGCCACCGTTTAGGATCGGGCGATGCCCCGGCTTTCCGCAGACGCCCGCCGCCACCAACTTCTCGAGGCGGCCCTATCCGTCGCCGAGGACCGCGGAATCGGGGACGTATCGCTGCGGGCGGTCGCCGAGGCCGCCGGAGTGTCCCTCGGGCTGTTGCACTACCGATTCGCCGACAAGAACGAACTCATCGCGGCGATGGCCGATGCCCTGATCGTCCAGATCAGCGACGGCCTGCGGCTGGCGTTCGGACAGATCGCCAGCGCCCCCCACCTGACCGGTGTCGACGGACTGCGGCGGGTGCTGCAGACCGGGATCGGGGCCCTGGTCCCGATCCTCGAATCCACCGCCGGACGGCAACTACTCACCTACGAGATCACCACCACGGCGCTCCGCCGCCGCGACACCGGGGACAGCGACGGCGGGCAGGTCGCCGACCGCCAATACCGCACCATGGACACCGAGGCCGTCGACTTCCTCCACCGGTGCGCGGAACGGACCGGCACCACCTGGCGCATCCCGGTCAGCCTCGTCGCCCGCTCCGCCCTCGCCGGGTTGGACGGGCTGGTGCTGCGGTGGCTGGTCGACCGGAACACCGATGCTCTGATCACTGGCCTCGACGACCTCATCTCGATGATCACAGTCAAGGCGATAGCGTCCCCCATCGATGCAACACCGGCGGTTCGTCCTATCTCGCGCGCGTAAATAGTCAGGTCCCAGATCCCGTGCAGCACACGACGGAACGACGGCCTTACTCATGTGAGGTGCCCGTTTTAGCTGCCGAGCCGCGCGACCCTCTGTACCGCCTGGGCGGGGTGCGTGATGTGATTCGGTCGAGGTGTCCGCGCTGTGCGATCCCGCGTGCACGGAAGAGGAGGGCCGGGATGATCGAAGTCGACTACATCGACGTGATCGGGGCGCAGTCCGTGCTCGAGGTGGCCGAAGTGGTCGCCGCGGCGCTCGGTGCCCGGATGGAGATGGGCGGCGAACCCGGCCTCATCGTGGTCACCGGAGCGCCCGATCCCGATCTCCGGATTGTCATCGGGCTGGCGATCAACGACCGCGGGTTACCCGACAGGTGGACCAGGCGAATCACGATCACCCACGAACGCGGTGGCGACGAACGGCGCCGCTGGGCCCAGTACCTCCACGGCGCCCTCACCGAACGTCGGAACTGGACCCTCACCTCACCATGAGTATCCGGCTGGGCCCTCCGGCCGAAGGGGTCAGACGACCGGAGGGTCCGGGCTGTCGCGTGGAGTTGTCGTCCGAGGTCACGCGGCAGCACGCCCACCGGATACCCCGACCCGACCGGTTCACTCCTGATCCCGTTCCGGCGTATTACGGGGTGCCACACCCCACATGGGCACCCCTCGACGCACACCGGCTCGCAGAAAAGGACGCGAGCACGCCACGTTGCAGGTGGGGCCGCGAGGGTAAGGGGCAATGCCGCGAGCTGCCTTGGGTGACCGCCGTCGCACAGGAACTGCACCCGCGCGTACCCTTCTGCACGGGAGAATCGGTGCCATGCACGCCCGCCGCCGTCTCGGTCAACTCGCCGCCGTTCTCGCAGTCCTGCTGCTCGCTGTCGCGGCTGCCTGCGCACCGTCCACCGAACAACCCGCTGGGCCGGCCACGCCGCCGCCGGGACCGAAGATCACCGTGTCCCCAGCCGACGGCACCGCCACGGTCAACCCGCTCGACCCGGTGTCGGTGAACACCACCGGTGGCACCCTCGAGACGGTCACCATGACCAACGACGAAGGCCGGGTCATCGAGGGCATCTTCACCCCCGACCGCCTGTCCTGGAAACCGGGAGTACCCCTCGGCTACGGCCGCACCTACACCCTCGCGGTGACCGCCATCGGCGACCAGGGTATTCGGAGCGAGAAGACCAGCACCTTCTCCACCGTCACCCCAGGAAACCAGACCAAACCCACCTTCGTCACCACCGGCGGGAACCTGCTCGCCGACGGCGGCACCTTCGGCGTCGGCATCGTCATCGTCACCCACTTCGACGAACCGATCACCGACCGCGCCGCCGCCGAGAAGGCCCTGCACGTAGAAGCCACACCCCCGGTCAACGGCTCCTGGTACTGGGCCGACGACCAGAACGTGCACTGGCGACCGGAGAACTACTGGACACCCGGCACCCAGGTCACCGTCCGCGCCGCCGTGTACGGCATTCCCCTCGGCGAAGGCCTCTTCGGACAGGAGGATGCGCAGACCTCGTTCACCATCGGTGACGCCCACATCTCCGTCGCTGACGACACCACCAAACAGGTCACCGTCACCGACAACGGGCAAGTGGTCCGCACGATGCCGACGTCGATGGGTCGTGGCGGCACCGAGGTCGTGGGCGGGCAGACCCTCTCGTTCTGGACCCAACCGGGCATCTACACCGTCATCAATAAGGCCAACCCGGTCATCATGGATTCCTCCACCTATGGGTTGCCGGTGAACTCCCGCCTCGGATACAAGGAAACGATCAACTACGCCACCCGCATCAGCAACGACGGCATCTACCTCCACGAACTCGCCGACACCATCTGGGCGCAGGGCAACACCAACGTCTCCCACGGGTGCCTGAACCTCAGCCCCGACAATGCCCGCTGGTTCTACGACTTCTCCGTGCCCGGCGACATCGTCGAGGTCCGCAATACCGGCGGCGCTCCCCTCGAGCTGTGGCAGAACGGCGACTGGTCGCTCCCGTGGGACCAATGGCAGGCCGGCAGCGCCCTGACCTGACGAGGAGACCGGGGCGGTCATGGCCGTCGCAGGAGCAGCTCGTGCGATCAGGCTGCGGTTGAGGGTTTCGTGACCGCCCCGATCCGGTTACCGTCAAGGGCGCAGGTTCAGACACCAGCCCGGCAGTCCACCCATCACCGCGGACGGGTGCCCGCCCACCTCGGCGGGGGAGCTCTCCCCCCCAGGGTCCGCTCCCGCCCGCTCACCCGGGGGAGCACCTTCCATGGTCTATCTTCGTTCCGTCATCGACAGCCCGCAGCATCTGCGGCTTGCCCTGTCGCAGACCGCGTTCTTCGACCAGGCCGATCCCGACGAAGGCGGTTTCGCCCTCGAGGTCGACGAACCGGCCGGCGGCCCGATCGTGCTCCGGGTGAGCGGCGACCTCGATATGGTCACCGCACCGATTCTGGCGGCCTGCCTCGACGAGGTCGTGTTGCGCGGGCGCTGCGCCGTCGTCGACCTGCTGCCCGCCGGGTTCGTCGGCTGCGCCGCACTGGCCGTCCTCGCCGACGCCGGCACCCGGCTCCGTGAGCAACGCAGCCGACTGACCGTCGCCGCATTCGGACCCCTGCGGCACATCCTCGACGACGCCGGGATCGATGCGGTGCAGTGCTGCGGCACCCTCCCCGACGCGTTCACCGCCGCCCACACCGGGTCTGCGTCCGTGGTGGAGTTGGTGCGGCCGAGGCCGGGCCGTCCGGCCGCACCGCGCCGCCGACCGTTCGGCGCGCGCCGGCCCACCCCATCCATCGGATGACCGCATCTGGTGGGAGAGATGAGTTTCGGCCACGACACGGTGGGGCGTAGCGTCGGGGAGGTGGATTCGGTGTGCATTCTCCGATCCGGTCCGGATACGGCTTTGTGAGCCCCTGGGGGCTGTATCCGGACACCGGGGAAGCGGCGGGTCAGCGGGGTGGTTCCGCGAACTTCTTCAACGCCTGATCCCACACGCGCAGCCGGGACCGGACCAGCATCCGGTGCACCCCGCCGATCACCAGCCCGCCGGCGCCGGCCAGGACCGCCCACAACCCGCAGGCCGCCGCGATCGCCAGCACCGCATTCTCGGTGCCACCGCGCGGGTCGAGCAGCTCCCCGTCCGGGCCCACCTGCACGGTGACGGTGTCTCCGGCCCGCGCCTGCGGTGGCGCCGGAACCTGTCCGGTGTGCTCACGCCCGTCCACCGTCCACCGCGCCCAGGACGAGGCGCCGGTGTCGATGATCCGCACCGCCGGTTCGGCCTGCGGATCGATACCGGCGTCGACGAGCAGGACCGCGGGGACCGGCCGCGCCTGCGCGGCCAGCGCCCGGCTCTGCTGCTGCAGCGAGGTGAAGGTTTCGGTCCCCACCGCCGCGCACACCGGCACCAGCAACAACACCACCGTGACCACCAGCGCAACCACCACCGCCTCGACCCGATCGGTGCCCCGCATCAACGGGTTACGGCTGCACGGCTGCAACCGCCACCACCGCACCGGATCCGGTGCCCGCCCCGCCATGATGCTGCCCTTTCGAATACTCCCCTGCGCCTTCGGCATTCGGACCGAACCACCGCCCATCCTGCGATCGCCTCACCCGGTGGCCTCGACGCACGTCGCTTCCGGATCTCACAGCGGCGGTGGGTGATCGGGGTCGGCGAACTCGGCCATGAGGTGGCGGGCGACGGCATGGACCTTGGTGTTGGTGCGTTGGGAGATCTCGGACAACCGGGTGAAGGCCTCGTCGGCGCCGATCCGGTGCATCGCCATCATCACCCCCTTGGCCTGGTCGATGTCCGCCCGGGAGGTCAGCGCCTCGGTGAGGTGCTCGACCTGCCTCTGCGCGCGTCGCCACCGACGGGCGTTGCTGATCGCGGCCGAGGCGGCGGTGGTCAGCAGCTGCATCAGTTTCTCGTCGAACGGGTCGAACGCCGCCGCGGTGCGGGCGTAGACGTTGAACGAGCCCGCCAGCTCTCCCGGATCCTCGCCGGGGGTGTCGACGATCAACGGCACCGACAGATACGCCCGGATCCCCGCGGCTCGCGCGGCGGCGGTGAATTCCGGCCACCGGTCGGCGTGCTCGCCGACAACCGCCCGCACCGGGCGCCGTGAGATCGCCGCCTGCAGGCACGGACCGCGGCCGGCGGCGTACTGGTCCCCGTCGATGGCGGCGAGGGTGTCGTCGGTCAGGGCCACGGTGCGCGGGCCGGCGTCGTCGAGATGGGTGACGCTGACCGCGTCCGCGTCGGGCACCGCGGTGGCCGCCGTGCGGGCCAGCCGCCCGAGCACCTCCTCGAGCGGCTCCTGCGCGGGGGTCTCGTCCCGCAGCACCGCCAGTGCGCGGGTGACGGTGTCGAGGGCGTGCGCCGCCTCGGACCGCGACAGCGGCGCGGTGCTGATCTCGCTCATCTCGCACCCCTTTCCGCGGCCCGGCCGGTGCCGTCCGGCGGGGCCGGCGTGGTTACAGCTATTCCTCCACCACCTCGTACCCCACCGCCCCGCCGGCGGGTTCGTCTCGATCCTCGTCGTCGAAGGCGACGGTGGTGGCCTGCTCGAGCCGGTCGGCTTCGGGCACATCCCATTCCGTCTCGAGACCCCCGGCACGCCACGAGTCTTCGGCAGAGCTGACCGGTTGGGTCTGCTCGAATCGGTCGGCCTCCGGCGCATCCCAGGTGGCGTCTGCCTCCCAGTCGGCGGGGCCGGCCGCACCGAGGGCGGGATCGGCGGACAGGTCTTGTTCGAGGCGATCGGCCTCGGGCACGGTGTGCAACGGATCGTTCATGGCGCTCACCCCTTTCCGCTCGAAACCGGGACATTGCGCTCCCGGATATCCAACGAAATTCTGGACATATTCTACGACGTCCAGAGGAGTAAATCTATTGCTTCTGTGCAAGATCACGAAGGGGTGGTGACACCGCCGTGCTCCGCCGTCACCGGTCACCCTGTCCGGCGGTGGAGCCATCGACTCATTCGCGGACACGGGCCCGCGTACTCGTCGGCCCAGCGGGTACCCGAACTCCGGCAAGGGCGACAACCGCCCGTCCGCCCCGTCCTGGAGGTGAGTACGGTGATCAATCTGTACTATCCGCTGGTCATCGTCCTGTACGTCATCTCGGCGCTGTGGCAGGGAAACCTCGGACACTGGTGAACTCGATCGATCATTGACCGATCTCTTTGCGTGCGGCCGGGCCCAACCGCATTCCGCGCCCGGACTGCGGGGGCTGTTCTCCCCCAGGTAACCGATTCTCACCACTGGGCGCTGCCGTCCTTCACCAGCGCTATCGGTGATCGTCGCGCTTGGGGTCGGCAAACGTGCGCAGGAACACCCGGAACGTGCGGGGTAATCGGGGTGTTCCATCGGGTCCGGTCACGAGGATCGCGCTACCCGCGACCGTGGTGAGCAGCCGCAGGATGGTGGTCGTGGGCCGGCCACCGCCGGTCAGGGTGAGGAGCTTCGCCCGTTCGGTGGGACCGAGCCGCGACCACAGCTTCACGTAGCTGATGTTCTCGGGGACCCGGGTGTCGGCTTGGTGAGTCCAGTAGGTGAAGGTGAACCGCCGGATCAGCGGGGACCGGGTCGGGGAGGTGGTCCGCAACTCCAACCGCTCCCACCCGGCGATGCCCCGCTCGCCGAGCTCGGTGGACGCATGCTCGAGCGCCACGTCGTGGGAGCAGAACGCGGGCAGGTCCAGAGTCAACCGGATCGACGGCACCTCGCCCACCCTAGGCCGCTGCGCCCGGTACATCCCGACACCGGGGACGAGGCGTGGCGGGCAGTGCCGCCGACCCAGGACGCGGCAGACGGGAATGCCTCAGGGAGTTTCGTCTCCGCGTCCGGTTGTCCCGCCGCGTCCCGCCGCGGCCAGCAAACGTCGCCGCGCGAGGCCTTCGAGTCCGGGCGGATTCGGGTCGGCCCGTCGGTGGACGCTGCTGCTGCTCGCTTCGCGCCGACACTGCCGCACGATCTGCGTGACCGTCGGCAGCGGCACCCGGCCGTCGAACTCGCCGCACAGCCGCTCGACGATGTCGGCGTAGGAATCGGGCACCGCACTCACCACCTCCGAGAAACCCCAGTGACCACGTACCCCGGACCGGTGTCCGGCAAAACCGGCGTCCGCGACACGGGTGCGCGACGCAGCGACAGCCCCGCGTGCACGACCGGTGTCACCAGCAGGTGAGAGGGCGACTCCCATGCGATCACAGGAGCATTGGGGAACGGTGTCGAGTCGACAGATCCAAATTTTTCGGCGACGGTTGCCGTCTCCGACCGACGGTGCCCATCCGTTGCGCCCGGTGGTTACCTCGTCTCGGTGGTCAGCCGGATTCGGTGGAGAATGGGCTGACCCCGAGGTCGAGGACGTCGACGGAGGCGGGCAGTCTGATCTGGTGCCAGCTGGTGGTCAGGGTGAGGGCCCCGCCGGTGCGGGGGTAGCCGGGGATCCAGTAGCAGGGTGCGGTGCGGTACTGCTCCGGCGGCCCGGGCGGCGCCGCACACGACGCCGGTTCGTACGGGTCGGCGTCCCCGGCCTGGTCGTCCATCCTCACCCGCACCCGCAGATACGACCAGTGCGCGGACTCATCGTGGGGGTCGGTCAGCGGGCGGGTCTCGTGGCGGGCGAGTTCGGCGCGGATGCCGGTGGCCACCAGGACCAGGGACAGTGCCACCCCGGCCTGGTAAGCGGTGACGCCGGTCAGCTGCACTGCCACCTCTGGCCGGGCGATGAGGACTCGGCGGCCGTGCACCGCCATACCACCGGATGCAGGTGGGGCGATCCCGGGCCATCGGTTCCGCGCCATATCCCATGGTCGCACCGGGTTCGCCGCCCCTGCCACCTCCTCCCCTGGTTCCTGACCGGACGGTGTGGAAGGCGATCGCCCGCGCCGGTGTTGCACCGGAGGGACAACGATCGAAGAATCGGCGGAAAACCGATGAACAGGAATGTGCGATACGCCGTCGCAACGTTCCTCGGGGTGGATCTGGCCACCGCGACCGAAGAGCAGGTCCGTCGAGTCGACTTCTACACCACCCTGATGGAGGCGCAGGTCGTCCGAATGTTGCTGCGGTTCGAGGACTTTCGTCCATCTTGGGGATGATCGGTTCCGGTTATCCGGGGCCGGCTGCACGTCCCGGATGGTGAGGGGCAGTTTCCCGGCCACGCAGTGTCTACACGTGTCCGGCGCATACACGTGCGCTTCCTCCTGCTGCGGGTTACACCCGCGCCGGGTGGGGTAGTCCTGCCAGCGGTGCCCGTGCGGGCACCGCGTACCGAAGATCCCGATCCGAACCATTCTTCGTGAAGGGGTGATGCCCTGATGGCTTCGACCCCGAATACCGCCGCCGCCCTGCTGGCGCAGCTGCGCGCGATCCACGAGCTGACCAACACCGAGATCCAGATCGCCGAGACCCGCATCGCCCAGGCCCGCACCGACGCGGTGCGCCGCGAGCTGACCGAGAACGCCGACAACGCCCGCGCCCGGGCGGCGGCGATCGAGGCGGCGATCCGCGACCTCGGCGGGCTCCCCGACGTGGTCGGTCCGCTGGTCGGACGCGCCGCCGCGGCGGTGAAGGCGGTGACCGAACAGGCCCAGCCGTTCGACGAGGCCCTGCTCGGGGACCTCGCGCTCGAACACCAGCTCCTCGTCCGGGCCCGGTACCTCAAGGCCCTCGCCGCCGCCACCAAACGCACCGAGATCGAGGCGCTGGCGTTCCGGCTGATCACCGCGCATTCGGCCACCGTGGACTGGCTGACCATCGTGCTCGCCGAGGACGCCCTCGGCGGTCCCGCGGCGTTGCGGCGCACCCCGATGCAGGCCGCGGCCGGCACCGCGGTCCGGTGGATCAACACCCCGGTGTCCTGGTCCACCCGCGGGCTGGACCGGGCGATCGACACCGCCCGTGCCGCCCGCCCCCGCCTCGAGGCACTGCTCGGCCGGGGCGCGCACGCCGGCGACGTCGCCGTCAAAACCCTGACCGCCTCCCGCGACGCCGCGCTCGCGACCGCCGAAGAAATCACCCGCCGCGAAGGCGCCACCGCGGTGGCCGAGGCGATCCACTCCGCCCGCACCACCGCCGGTGTCCTCGAACCGGGTGAGCTGCCGATCGGCGACTACGACGACCTCACCGTCCCGCAGGCCGTCGCCGCGGTCAAGGACCTGACCGATCCCGCCGATATCCGTGCCGTCGTGGTGTACGAGGAAGCCCACAAGAACCGGCACGGGGTCGTCTCCGCCGCCCAGACCCGCTTGGCCGCCATCGCCCAGGAAGTCGCCGGCATCGACTGATCTCAGCGGTGTCGTCGGACCGGTCCGATCCACAGGCCGGTCGCCGGTCGCCGCGGCGGGGGTGGGGTGTCGACCACGACGATCACGCGGATCCCCGGCGGGACCGGGACCCGCGGCGCTCGTCCGGGGCGGGCCCGGGGTTCGGCCGCCCGCTCGGCTGCCAATCGCTCGGCCGATCGTTCGGCGACCAATCGCTCGGCCGCCGCCCGTCGGGCTGCTTCCCGCTCGGTCGCTTCCCGGTCGTGGGCGGCCCGGGACTGCGGGTCGCGCAGCAGGGCGTACGCGGTCAGGATGTGCTGGAGGTGCTCGTCCGCGGCCGGGTCGGTGGGTTGGTCGCCGGTGCGGGTGTCGGGGTGGTGTTCGCGCAGCAGTCGCCGGTAGGCGCTGGCGATCTCGGACTGCGACGCCGCAGAGGACAGTCCCAGCACCCGATACGGATCCTGCTCGGTGGCCATCACCCTCGCCTCTTTTAGTGCCGGGTGCACGAGAAAGGTGGTCCCGGGCTCGGGATGCCGGAACCACCAAGGCGGGGCGGGCCCGACCCGCACGAAGGGACCGCCCCCGCTTGTCACGACTATCGGGTGGGCACTGCCCGCCCGGCACGGCCGATGGTTACCGTCTGCCAGTCAATGGCGGTGCGCCCCGGTCGAATCCGACACTCCGAGCATGGGTTTGCCGGATCGGCGGTCGGCGCCGTCACGTTTCTCACTCGGCGGGTCGGCGGTGCCGGACGGTGTGGTCGAAAGCGGGTTCGCCGCGCCGCGCGGGAAGGCAATGACAGGTGAACAAGGCGGCAGCGGGCGAACCCGGTCAGCTGATGCACTCGTGTGGGTTCATCACCCCTTTCGTGCTCGACGACCAACTGTGCTCGTCTGTGGACAGATCGAGTTTCTCGGTCTCGGAGGTGAGCGTTGCGTGGCCCGGATTCCGGGGGCCGGCGGAGCCGTCACCGTCCACCTCGGCGATGTGGGAGGGGATGGGCGCGGCGGGCCGGCCGGTGCGGTGGCCACCCGGTGGAGCAGGACTACGGCCTGCGGCGTGAGCGCGTCGGCGAGGATGCGGTCCGAATCGGCCACGAGCTGTGCGTATTCGAGTTCGTGCCACGGCCACATCATCTCGTGTTCGGTGCGCTCTTTGGTGTCGGTGGCGTTCACCTCGGCGACCATGTTCGCCTGTGTCATCTTCTGCTCACCCCCTCCCGAACCTTCTCGTCTCAGGCGTTGACGGCCTTCCTCTCGGAATGTCCGCTGCTGATCTCGATCTTGCGGGGCTTGGCCTTCTCCGCGACCGGGATCGTCAACCGCAGCACCCCGGCGTCGTAGTTCGCCTCGATCTTGTCGGCATCGAGATTCTCACCGAGGAACAGCTGCCGGCTGAACACCCCGCGTGGGCGCTCGGCGGCGACCATTTCCTGGTTGTCGTCGAGTGCGGCCCGTTCGGCGCGCACGGTCAGCGTGTTCTTGTCGACGTCCAGATCCAGCGAGTCGGCATTCACACCGGGCAGATCGAACTCCACCACGAACCGGTCCTCTTCCCGCCAGGCGTCCATCGGCATCACCGCCGGACGGGCCGCGGTACCGAGGATCTGCTGCGTCAGACGGTCGAGGTCGCGGAACGGATCCGTCCGCATCAACATCATGTCCACCTCCTGAAACCCTTTCATTCCACCAGGTAAACTTCCAGCAGATGCTGTAGGTTCGTTATAGCATCTGTCGTAGACTATGACAAGAGATTGTGCGAGAAAATTCCCGATCGGAGCACGAAAATGTCCGAGAAGTCCGAGCAGCCCGAGGCCGAATCACCGTCGGTGCGTGGTGTTTACGGCATCTCGGTGGCCGCCGAGCTGTCCGGGTTCGGGGTTGCGGCGCTGCGCCTGTACGAGGACTACGGACTGATCACCCCCGGCCGCACCGCCGGGGGCACCCGCCGCTACAGCGACTACGACCTCGCCCGGCTCAAACGCATCGCCGAACTCATCGACGCCGGCGTCAACCTCGTGGGCATCGGCCGGGTCCTCGACCTTGAGACCCGCACCGGCGACCTCGAACGCGACAACCGCCGCCTGGAAGCGGACAACGCCCAACTCCGTGCCGAACAGGACCCCGGCACCACCTCCGCCGAACCCGCCCGCGAGCCCACCGGTGACGCGGCACCGGAGCCGGAGACCACACCAACCGGGCGACGTCGGCGCCCAGCGTCCCGCGGCCGAACCCGCCTGGGGGACGGTCCCGCCCGGGAAAGAGCCAGCGGCGACCACCACTGAGGGCATGCCCCGCTGGGGCTACGATTCCCCGGGCAGATGCATCGCCAGGGTCGTGCCCGTGGGATGGTGTCCGAACCTGCGTGCCGACGGACGGGTCCGGACCTGACGGACAGTGAGGGGCCCCGGCGTCGGGGGGTTACGTCGGGGCCGATATTCCTCGAATCCGGACTCGGATGGGGGATTTTCTCGAGGAACACCGTCGAGAATACGCCGCCCCTACGGCGGTGGTCCGCCGGGTCACCGGGAACGAAGAGGGGTCGGGCTGGAGAAACCGACCAGCGTGTCGTTATCATGTGGAGCACGCGTCACGTTACCCCGGACCCCGGTGGCGAGAGAGGTGAACCTCGTTGCCCCGGACCCCGGTGACGAGCGACGCGGAAGAGGCCCCGAACAGTGTGGCCTTCCCTCCTCGTCTGCGATGTCGTCCCATGCCCGCCGAACTCGAGCCAGGGATCGGCGATCCGGCAACATCGTCTGTCACATTGTCGGCCGATCACTTATCCCCGTCGCACGCTGGCCGCTCACTGCGATCCGTCCGCTGTCTCGACGCGGGGCCTCGACCGATGCCGTGGTGTGCGCGGCGTCGAGGGGTCGCCTCGCACACCACGTTTCGACCCAAGTCGGCGCACCGGCCGGTCGCGTGCACCCGAGCACCCGAGCACCCGAAAGGATCCATGACCTCCCCGCACCGTCACACGCCGCCCCGCCCCGCCGACTGGGGCTGGCAGCGCCACGGGTCCTGCCACGGCGCCGGCACCGCGATGTTCTTCTCCCCCGACGGTGAACGCAGCTCCGCTCGCGTCCACCGCGAACAGCAGGCGCGGCAACTGTGCGCGCAGTGCCCGGTGCGCACCGTCTGCCGCGATCACGCGCTCACCGCCGGTGAGCCCTACGGGATCTGGGGTGGCATGAGCGAGGCCGATCGGACCCGCCACCGCCGCCGCGGCCGCCGCCGTGAGAGCGCCGATCCTCGCCCGCACCGACGTGACCACGACACCTACCATTCCCGACCCCGTGAGAGGACCCATCGATGACCAACATCGCCCTGCTGATCCTGGTGATCGTCCCCGGGCTCGCCGCATCGCGCGCACTGCAGCATCACCTCGAGCACACCACCGCACCCCCGGGCACACCGCCGCCCCGGTTCCGCTGACCCTGCCTCGAGACACCCCATCCTCCTGAGAATCGTTGGGATACCGGAACATGCGCGGTGTTTGCGGGCAGGTCCGGCGGGCAACCTCGAAGTCAGGAGCGGCAGCGGACCGGTACGGTGCCGCTTTCAGGTTCCGCGGGTTCAACAGCGAGCTCGCGGAACCGCCCGACCTCGACTCGCCCGTGCTCGCGCGGGGACGGTCGCCCGTCCCCCAGACCCGCCGCCGCGCAGCCGGATTCCTGAGCCTGCGAACAGTGTTGGGAGAATTCGTCATGTGGTTTCCTGCGACCGCATTCTCGTTCGACCTGAACCGGCCCACCCCCGCACCGCCCGCCCTGTCCCCACCGGCCGGGGTGGGGATTCTCGGTACCCTCGTCGCGGCCCTGCGCACCTCTGGGCGTCCCCCTGCGGCGACCGAACGCCCGCGTCCGGGGACGGGCACCACAGGGCCGTGACCGCGGACCACGCCCACGCCACCACCCCGCAATCCCGGATCGCCGGGCAGCTGCTGCAGGCGGTCGGCGAACGGAACGTTCCGTCGGTGCGCGTCCAGATCTGCGTGGTGGCCTGCCCGCACGGCCGGCACGCCGCCCTGTTCCATCCGGTGATGCTCTGGCTGATCACCCACCTCGGCGTTCTGCTGCGTGACCGGGTCGGAGTCGAGGGCGACGGGGAGTCGTTCGTGTTCGAGTTGCTCACCGGCGCCGACCTGTGGTCCGAGCCGACGTCGCTGTCCGCGCAGGCCCGCAGCCTCCGGATCCGGGTGCTGGCCGCACTCGCTGCGGACCACGCGCCGCCGCCGTGGGCGCCGCAGAGCCCCGCCGCCCCGGAGCGGGTCCGGATGCTCGTCGATGCCCTGCTCTGGCTCGACGACCTGCTCGACTACAACCTGTGACGGCGCCCTGACAGCCGCGCCGAGACATCTGGGGCGGTGACGACTGCGCTATCGGGTGGGTCGGTGCAGGCAGGACAGTTCCCGGGCGGCGTCGTCGAGGCCGACGCAGGGGATCCCGCGGCGGCGCACTTCCTGCAGGGTCTGCGCCTCGTCCGGGGTGCACAGGCCGTCGAGGACGTCATCGGTGGCGATGACGACCAGGGCGTCCTCACTGCAGGTGTCGACCGGTTCCACGTCGTGCCCGCGGGCCCATCCGGTGACGGTGGACCAGCGGTCCCGGTCGGCGGGATCGGTGAAGGCGCCCAGCAGCACGATGCTCCCGGTGCGGGTGGTCAGATTGTGCACAGTCATCTCGGTTCTTCCTCAACTCGGGCACCACGCGCGGCGCAGCGCCCGGGGTAGGGCACGGGGTGTGGGGGTGGGATCCGGACCGGAGCCAATCATCCTTCCCGGAGCGGCGGGGCACCCAGCGGGATCCTCGCCGGGGTCCGGGGCGATACCGGGTAGGGTACCCAGCCGCAACCGGGTTCGAAACGCAAGCACACGGGGGTGTGGCACACCGAGCCGGTTCCCGACATCGCCTGCCTGCCCGAGGATATCGGGTGCCTGCCGCGAGTTCGACGGTGCCGGAGAGCAGTTCGGCGTCTGCGCGGTCGGGTCGCTCGGAAGTGCCTGTTCGAGGACCTTCTGCCCTGGCCAGCGCAGCGCCGTTCTCGTTATGATCGGATTCTGCCGTCCCCGAAAAGACGAGGGCGGCGCCGCGAAAACTGGACCCACCGCGGGATGTTTCCCGCCGCCGGTGCACGTTCAGCGGCGTCGAACCCGGGACGACATTCTCGGCCTCGGGCTCGACGCGCCCTGCGTGCCGCGGCGGTCGCCGAAACACGCCCCGACACCGAGCAGTCGCGGGCGATCGGTCATCTCACGGGCGCTGCACACCCGCAAGACCGGCCGGAGTCGTTGGGCAGCCGGGTTTTTCCGCACCTCGGTGTGTGCGTTGCCGCTCACAGTGCCGGAGCGGAGGGTATTTCGTGGCAGCTTGTTCCCGGGACGCGAGGAAGGGGCGAAGTCGATGACAACGTCACCGCATATCACCACCGATCACGACGAGATCCGCCGATGGATTCAGGCGCATCACGGCGCCCCGGCACGGGACGGGTCCGGCGCATTGCGGATCGACTTCCTCGGTGTCGCCACGGAACTGGAGCATCTGCAGTGGAATGAGTGGTTCACCGCCTTCGACGAGCGGGGTCTGGCCCTGTGCTATCCCGAACCGCATGTTCGCGGCGGCACCAGTGCCTGGTTCGAATTCGTCCCGCGCGCCCGAACCGCCGCCGGTTCGGTCCGATGAGCACGCCGACCCGATCACCGTCCCGCACCGGCACCGCCGACACCCCGCCCGGCCCGCGCGGTGGGGACACCCGGCCGGCCGGTACTCACACGCTCCTCGGCCGCGGCGGGGAGCTGACCGGGCCACCGGTGCCGGCGGTGCCGGCGGCCTGCCGGCTGCACAACCGGTCGGAGGTGGTGGAGTTCGGCGCCCGCTGTGGTCTGAGGATCTCGACGACCACGCCGCACGAGGCGACGGCCGAGGATCTGCTGTTCGTCCGATCGGTGCTCGACGGCGCCGGAATCGGCTACCTCCTCGTCCGCGGCAACCACACCCGCCCGGTGCTGGCGGTGAACTGGGCCGACCGTCAGGCGCTGCGGACGGCGCTGGTGGCAGCCTGCGCGGATCAGCCGTTCTACGTCAAGGCCGTTGGGACTGGCCGGGCGCCGGGGTTGATCGCGGACGGGACCCTGTCGCACACCCCGGCGGCGCGGATTCTGCGGCTGTTCCGGCCGCGGCTCGAACCGGTCAGCGGGCTGCGGTACGGGGCCGAGGGGGCGGTGCAGGTCGAGTTGTGGTCGTATACCGACGACGAGATCGCCGCGCCGGCCGCGAACGCGCTGACCCGCCCCGTCATGGCGCGCCGGGAGGCCGTCCCCGCGGTGATCGAGCGGGACGGTCGGAGTTGGCCGACGGTGGCCGGCATGTTCGACCTGCATCCGGCGGATGTACCGTTTCCGATCGACCTGGTGTTCTCCTGGGTGGACGGGAGCGACACCCGGTGGCAGGTGCAGCGGGCACGGCGGATGCGCAATTACGTCGTCGGCGACGGGGACGACTCCCCGGCCAGGTACCGGCAGATCAACGAACTGAAGTATGCGCTGCGGTCGGTGCACATGTACGCGCCGTGGATTCGGCGGATCTTCGTCGCCACCGATTCCCCGCGACCGGCATGGCTGGCCGACCACACTCGGGTCATCGTGGTGCGCAGTGAGGAATTCTTCACCGATCCGTCGGTGCTGCCCACCCACAATTCCCACGCCGTCGAATCGCAGCTGCACCGAATTCCCGGTCTCGCCGAACACTTCCTCTACGCCAACGACGACATGTTCTTCGGACGGGCGGTCGCCCCGCAGCTGTTCTTCACCGCCGGCTCGGTGAGCCGGTTCATCGAGTCCGGCACCCGCATCGGGCTCGGCCGTAACTGTCCCCGGCGCAGCGGATTCGAAAACGCCGCCCGCGTCAACCGGGTGCTGGCTGCAACAACGTTTCGGGGTGACGATCACCCGTCATCTCGAACACACCCCGGTGCCGCTGCGCCGATCGGTCATGGCCGAGATGGAAGAGCAGTTCCCCCGCGAGTTCGCCGCGACCGCGGCCAGCCCGTTCCGGGCAGCGGAGAACATCTCGGTGACGAACTCGCTCTACCACTACTACGCCCTGCTCACCGGCCGCGCCGTGCCGCACACCGCCGCCAAGGTCCGCTACGTCGACACCACCACCGTTGCGGGCCTGCGCGCACTCGGTCCGCTGCTGGCGAAGCGGAACAAGGACATGTTCTGCCTCAACGACGGCAGCACCCCGGAGGTCGACCTTGCGGTGCGCACCGCGACGGTGACCGAGTTCCTCGACCGCTACTACCCCATCCCGGCCCCCTGGGAAACCGGATACCCCCGCTGACCGGCACCCCTGACCCCACCCGGCCCATTGCCGGTTCTCCCGTCGGCTCCGCGGTCACCGGACGGGAGGGTGAAAGGTGACAGCGGTCGAGGTGGTGAGGGTGGTCGTGGAGGAACGGCGACGGCAGTCGTTGTGGCGTGCGATCGCCGACGAGGCGGGCACGCCCGGACAACACTGGTGGGCGCAGCAGGTGTGCCGGCTGTGCGTGACCGAACTGGCCGGTATCGACGACGCGGCGCTCACCCTCCGCGCGACCGGCCGGGCGCAGGACCTGCTCGGCGCCAGCGACGACTGGGCCGGGCGGCTCGACGAGCAGCAGTACACCCTCGGCGAGGGCCCCGGGGTGCAGGCGTTCGAGGACGGCAGCCCCATCCTGGTCGACGATCTGAGCCACCACGAGGAGCGGTGGCCCGGATTCGCCGACACCGCTCATGCGGTGGGGGCGGCGGCGGTGTTCGCATTCGCGCTGCGGATCGGCGCCATCCGGCTCGGCACCATGACCTTCTACCGGCGGCGGACCGGCTCCCTGGCCGCCCGCGCCGTCGCCGATGCCACCGTGCTGGTCGACCTGATCACCCTGGCCCTGGTCGAGCAGGCCGAGCACGCCGAGCGGACCGGAATCGACTGGATCCGGGACACCGGCTCCTACCAGGACGTGAACGTGGCCACCGGGATACTCGCCGCCCGCCTGTCGATCAGCCTCGACGAGGCGCTCCTGCGGCTGCGCGCCCACGCCTTCCGGCTGGGTCGCCCGATCCTCGACCTGGCCGGGGACATCCTGTCCGACCGGATCGACGTCGACGAGCTCAACGAATGACCACCCCGCCGCGGGGAGAAGGAGATCACGCATGATCGAGGACATCCCGGACACCCAGGCCCACCTGGTCGAGGTGCTGTCCGCGATCACGACGCACCTCGCCGACACCGCGACCGACCCAACGGCCGCCGCCATCGCCGACATCACGGCGGCCAGCGCGGATCTGCTCGCCGCCGCCGGCGTCCTGGTCGTCGACCCCTGGGGCGGTGTCGCAGTCGTCGCCGCGTCCGACGAACGCGCCCGGATCGTGGAACTGCTGCAAACCCAGGGCGAGCACGGCCCGTGCCTGGACGCCGTCGCCGCCGGCACCCCGCTCGAGGTCCCGGACCTGTCCGAATCCCACCGGCGCTGGCCCGACTTCACCGACGTCGCCACCACCCTGGGCTACCGTGCGGTACTGGCGATCCCGATGCTCCTCGACGGCCACGCCATCGGGGGGACTCAACCTGCTCTACACCACCGTCCGCGAGTTCACCGACTACGACCGGCGACTGGCCGCGGTCCTCGCGGCCTCGGCCGTGATGCACCTGATCCGCGACGACGCCGCCCACCGCCGTGCCAAACTCACCGAACGCACCCTGGGCCTGATCCACGACCGTGTGCACGTCGACCGAGCGGTCGGACTCACCGCCGCACCCTGCACATCACCCCGGCCGCGGCCCGGACGCTGCTCGAACACCACGCCAGCACCCACCACACCCCGCTACGCGCCCTCGCCCAGCACATCACCACCGGCTCGCTGGCACCGGCGGACCTGACCGGCGTCGACGACCGTCGGCGACCGGATACGTTCGTCACCAACCGGGCGCCCCGCGATCGACTGGTCCGGTGTCGCTGTCGAGCCTGTGGATGAGTGCCGGGACCGGAAAGGCGTCCCGGTCACGGTATTCGAGGTGCAGCAGGTCCGCGACGAGCTCGTCGGTGCGGTCGGCGATGGCCTCCGGTGCCGGGCGGCGGCCGATCCCGAGCCCGCCGATGATCAGGACCCGATCGGCGCGCTGACCCTCGATTCCCAAAGACCACCCCGAAATACCGGTTCCAGGCGATCAGGACGTGGCGGCCGCTGTAGTACCGGAACTGTTTCGACAGCACGACCACAGCATCGAAGGTGACCGCGTCCCACCGGCGGATCGTCTCGGCGTTCAATGCCCGTGCGACCGCGAACACGTACGCGTTGCTGTCGGGGTTGTCGCCGGCACCGACGCCGCTGCTCATCGTGAACACTTCCTCCGTCGCGGAACACGTACCCGTCCACGGTGAGCTCGAAACTACCCCTCGACACTGGTCAGGGCAGATAAACCGTACGACCGCAGGCCCTCGGTCCGCCCGTGGAGGGAGCAGGGCGATGTTTGGGATCGGGCCCAATCGGGCACGACCCACACACCTCCGCTCCCAGACTTCGACGGAGGTGTCCTCGATGGCGGCATTGCACAGTCACACCCTCACCCATCCCCGGGGCACGGGATCGCGTACCCGCGCCCTCGACACCGCCGAGGGGGTGCTGATCGGGATCCGCCGGATCCCGGCCGCGGACGCCTTCGACGAACTGGTGAGCGCCGCCCGCCGCCCGCCGCCACGGCGTGTCCGTCTTCACCCTCGCCGAGGCCCTGGTCGCGCTCGCCAGCGGAAACGAGGCACCCCAGCCTGCCGCCGCCCGCAGCCCGGACCGAATGGGGCGCACTGTTGCGGCCCTGAACCCCGGGAAGCACCGTGTGGAGTTGTGCGCTCGGCCACCTGGTCCCCGGATCCGCATCTCGCGGGTTTCGGTGATCGGGTAGGCGGATACTCTATGGGCACTGCCGTCCGGGTTCGTTCGGACACATCGTGATTCGGGCGGTAGGGCCCACCAGTCGCAGTGACCGATAGGGCGCTCACTCCGGTTGATGGGCCACCCAGCCCACCGGGACAACCACGACCCCGGCAAGCGTGCGCCGGGAGTCGACGACCACACGAGATGAAGGAGTTGGGCGATGTCGACGGCGGGGCACGCCGGCGGTCGGTCCACCGACCTGTGCCTGACCGCGGAGATGATGGTGCAGGAACTGGGATGGGACGACGACGTCGACGAGGACCTGCGTCGACGCATCGAGGACATCCTCGGGGGCGCATTGGTCGACGACAACTTCGGCGAGAGGGTCGACGCGGTGCTGCTGTGGTGGCGCAGCGGCGACAGTGACCTCACCGACGAGCTGATCACCGCCCGCACGGCGTTGTCCGGCACCGGTTTCGTGTGGTTGATGACACCGAAGCCCGCCCGAGCCGAGCACGTGGACCCGGCGGAGGTGACCGAGGCCGCCGACCTCGCCGGGCTGCACGTCACCTCCCGGATCGACAGGCGCGACTGGCTCGGGACCCGGCTCACCCCGTCCAGCCCACCCGCCCCACGGGCACGGTCGTCCTCGGCTCGCCAGCCTGCCCGGTGGTGACAGGCACAGGGGATCCCGCCGTGTCACCCGGACGAGCCCGAGGTCATCCAGCGCCCCCGGGGACGGGTGCTCACCCCATCTCTGGGGGTGGCGGGGTGCTCACACCGTTTCGGGGGCGGCCGAAGAGTGGCGCGAAACCCTCGGGCAGTGACCCCAGGACGGTGTGCAGGCAGTTGTCGTCGACGGCCTGGGCCACCGTGGCCAGCACCGCGCTGGTGTCCCATTCGGCGGTGGTGGGGTGGGCGTCGAGGGCTTGGGCGATCCGGTGCCGGAACTCCTCGATCCCGTAGTCGGGTGCGGCCCGTCCGTCCTCGATGGGGCCGAGCGCGTCGCGCGCCAGGGGCGAAAGCTGCGCGCCCAGGGCTCGCACCTTTCCGGGGGACAGCCGCGCCCCGAGCTTCCGGAGCACTACCTTCGTCACCCGAGTGGCCTCCCCCAGGCTGTCGTATTCTCCGTATTCGCGGACCCGTGACAGGAATTCGGTGTCGTCCATCACCAGTGTCCTTTCTGTGCTCTCCTTTGTTTTTCTTGTTTGTTCTTCTCGTCTCGGTCTCGAGGTGCTGCTCGCACGTCGGCCGATCCACCCCCGCCGCCTCCTCGCACCGACAGGGGCCGTTGGTCAGCGCCGCGAAGCCGGAGGTGCCCGGCGGGCTCAGCGCCAGGAGGAACAGCACTCCCGGGGCGATGCCGACCGCCTCGGCACCCTCGACCGGCCGTCCCCGGAGGGTCCGTGTCGGGGGTGCCACCGTTCCCGGTGTCCGGGTGGGCGACGGGAACGGCGGCGGAAGGTCAGTCGGTGGTGACCTCGATGCGCCGCGATCGGACGCTTGCGGTCTTCGGGATGGTGACGGTGAGAACACCGTCGGCCAGTGTGGCAGTGATCTTGTCGGCATCGACGTCGCGGGCCAACAGGGTGCGGAATTCGAAGCTGCCGGTGCGGCGGGTGCGGCTGCGGGTCCGCAACCACCCCGCCCTCTTCTTCTCCACGAACTCGCCGCTGATCTCGAGTTCGTTGGCCGACAGGGTGATGTCGAGGTCCTCGCGTGCGACGCCGGGCACCTCCACCTCCACCACGTAGCCGTCGTCGGTCTCGGACACATCCGCCAGCGGCCGCCAGGTCTGCCCGCCGCCGAACGGGGCTCCCGACATCGAGTCCCGCAAGGGACGTTCGGCGACCGGGTCCCACCGCCCGGACTCTCCACCGCCGCGATTCGCAGGTGCAGCCATGCCGGAACACCTCCCACTTACCGCTGTGTGTTGTTCCTCCCCCGGCGAGCATGGACCGCCCGGGGGTGGTTCTCCTGCACCATGATTGGTACCCGAACCCCAGATCTCCGAAACCGCCCTATCGGTGGCGAAATTCGGCGGGCGGCGGAGGCTCGGACGGCCGGGGTGGCCCCGGCCGTCCGGTGTCGGCGGCGGGGATGTGGGGTCCGCGGCGACCGGGTGCAGACCGAGTCCGCGGTGATCGACAGGTCCGCGAACAGGCCGAGGAAGACCCGCTGCCGCCTGCACACACCGCCGGCGTCAGCGGGTGTCGGTGCCGACCGCGGTGAGTTCGCCGATTTCCGCGACGGTGCGACCGGTGTGCGGATCGACCCAGCAGGGGTGGCGATCCCGGATCCGGGGCACCCACACCGCGGCCTGGTCGCGGCAGGGCCAAGGCACCCGCAGTTGCCGCAGCAGCGCCGCCTGCACGGTGTTGGCCACCCATACGGTCGCCTCGACCGCCGGCAGTTGCGGGGCCAGGCCGCGACCGAGGACCTGCCGACCCCCGCCGATCTCGCCGAGCCGATCACCGGGCCGGGCGCTGCCGGGTGGGGCGGGATCCCACGCGAGGAGCACCCCGTCCTGGTGTATCGCCAGCTCCCAGCACACCCCGTCCCAGCGCACCGTTCCCCGGCGGTGGCAGCACCGCAAATCCCGGGCGAGCGCCCCCAGGGCGCCCGCCCAAGCCTGGGGCGCACCGGGCCTGGGCGGTTCCTCGAACACCGGGAACCGCCACACCCGGCCGAGATGCTGATGCCCACCCACCCGCGGCGCTCCTGTGTCGTTCCGGATGCGCTGCGAGGACGGTCAGTCCTCGTCGCGGCGGGCGAAGCATTCGGTGGCCGGGGTGAATCCCGGCCGGGTGAGCATGTCGATGTCCGCCCACCCGTCGTCGCCGAACACCACCGAATCGGTGTGCCAGACCAGGCTGACGTTCTCACAGCCGTGCGCGAGGATCAGGTATTCGTAGTTCTTCAGTGCCACCAGGGTTTCGTCCGTCATCATCGCCACCACCCCCGACTCCGTGTGGTGCGGGCGCCGTCCGCCCGACCCTGCCAGGGCGGTTCCATTATGCCACTAGATCTACCGCAAATGAAGGAGAAAATCTCACCATATCGAAGGGCTGCCTCCGAGTAGGTAGGGGGAGAATGTCCGCGGATTCGGCTGCACCCGCCTGCCCCGCGGCAACATGCGGTGAGCACTCGACGGCTGCCGTGGGCCGCCAGGACCGGGCACCACCAGCCGGCTCTCGGTCTGAACGCGGGTGCACCACGACATCGATGCGGCTGGCCCGGACGGGCACCTATGCAGTGGGATTCACTGATCACATTTGTCGGGAAGCTGCGATATCAGATCGGCGCGAAAGTGCCTTACCGCACCCATTTTTGCCCCACAGGGAGGGAAGGATTTCGGCGCCGATCGTTGTTGTACGAGTAAATCACCGTTTACTTAGGAGAGGAGATGACCCGGTGGGGTGACACGGACGCAAGGTTCGCTGCAGCGGTGGGATGACGCGGTGGGCCGGGCCCTGGCGGCGGCACTGCCGACCGCGGTGCATGACGGTGTGCTGGCATACCGGCAGGTGAGCGTGGTGTTCGACGTCGTCGGCCGTGGCCGGTGGGTGGTGCGCACCCGGTTCGGCACGGTCAGCGTGGACACCAGAATTCCGGCGCGGCCGACGGCCACGATCACCGCCGACCCGGCGGCGGTGACGGCGCTGCTGGCCGGGCGGTGCAGCCTGGTGTCCGCGTTCCTGACCGGGGCACTGCGGGTGCGGGGAAGCATGAGCACGGTGCTCGCCCTCGGCGGCGTCCTGGCCCCAGCGGCGGACCTGCCGACCCGGGCCCGGGTCCGGGAGACCTCCGTGTTCGGGGTGCGCACCGGCTACCTCGACGCCGGTCCCCCCGGCGGGCCGCCGGTGGTGCTGCTGCACGGCCTGGGTGCCACCAACGCGTCAATGCTGCCGGTGCTCGCCGACCTGGCCGCCGAGCATCGGGTACTGGCCCCGGACCTGCCCGGATTCGGGTCGTCGGCGGCACCGAACTGGGACTACGACCCGGTGCAGTTGCAGCGCTGGCTGCGCGCGTTCCTCGACACCGTCGACGCACCCGCGAGTGCGGTGATCGGGCACTCGCTCGGCGGCCGGGTCGCCCTCGAACTCGCCCTGCGCAACCCCGACACGGTCCGTTCCCTGGTGCTGCTGTGCCCGGCGCTGGCCTTCCGGCGGCGGCAACTCACCGCACTCGCCCGCCGGATCCCCGCCGATCTCGCCCGGCTGCCGATCGCGTTTCCGCACCGGCTGCTGCACGAGGGCACCCGAGGCGCCTGCCGGACCCTGTTCGCCGACCCGGACCGGGTGCCCCGGCACTGGTTCGACGCCGCCGCCGACGAATGGGAGCTCACCCTGCGCGACACCGGCCACCGGCGGGCCCTGTGGTCGGCCACCCTCGCCCTCTACCTGGACGAACCGTTTGGCGACCGGGGGCTGTGGAACCGTGTGGCGCAGCTGGCGGTGCCGACCCTGTGCGTGTGGGGCGCCGACGACCCCCTCGTCCCGGCGCGCTTCGCCGACCACCTCACCGCCACCGCCCCGCAGGTGCGGTCGGTGACCCTGCCGGACTGCGGGCACCTGCCGCAGTTCGAATGGCCCGAGGCCACCGGCGCCCTGATCGACGACTTCCTCACCCGCACCGCCCGCCACCCCCGCACCGCCGCGATCGCCTGACACGGTACCGCCGGCAAGACGCTCCCCCGGTCCCTGAATTTGCTGGAGAAAACATACTGTGTTTGCGGCATATTTTCTTGACCTAGGTTGTTGTACGGAGAGATAATTGAACTGTCAACGGAAGGGTTCGGCGGGTGCGCCGACGGTGCGCCCGGGGTGTGAGGAGGGAACGTCATGGCACGGGCGGTGGGAATCGACCTGGGCACCACGAACTCGGTGGTGTGCGTGCTCGAGGGCGGCGACCCGGTGGTGGTCGCCAACTCCGAGGGCTCACGCACGACACCGTCGGTGGTGGCGTTCGCGAAGAACGGTGAGGTGCTGGTCGGCCAGCCCGCCAAGAACCAGGCGGTGACGAACGTGGACCGGACGGTGCGGTCGGTGAAACGGGAGATCGGCACCGACTGGCATGTCAAGATCGACGACAAGAACTACACCGCGCAGGAGATCAGCGCCCGGGTGCTGATGAAACTCAAGCGGGACGCGGAATCGTATCTGGGTGAGGACATCACCGACGCCGTGATCACCGTCCCCGCCTACTTCAACGACGCCCAGCGTCAGGCCACGAAAGAAGCCGGCCAGATCGCCGGGCTGAACGTGCTGCGGATCATCAACGAGCCCACCGCGGCCGCCCTGGCCTACGGCCTCGACAAGGGCGAAAAGGAACAGACCATTCTGGTCTTCGACCTCGGTGGCGGCACCTTCGACGTCTCGCTGCTCGAAATCGGCGAGGGCGTCGTCGAAGTCCGGGCCACCTCCGGTGACAACCACCTCGGTGGTGACGACTGGGACGACCGGATCGTGAAGTGGCTGGCCGACAAATTCAAGGCGAGCAGCGGATTCGATCTGACCAAGGACAAGATGGCGATGCAGCGACTGCGGGAGGCCGCGGAGAAGGCCAAGATCGAACTGTCCTCCTCGCAGAGCACGTCGATCAACCTGCCCTACATCACCGTCGACGCGGACAAGAACCCGCTGTTCCTCGACGAGCAGCTCTCCCGCAGCGAGTTCGAGAAGATCACCTCCGACCTGTTGGACCGCACCCGGGCCCCGTTCCAATCGGTGATCACGGACGCGAAGATCTCCGTGGGCGACATCGACCACGTGGTGCTCGTCGGTGGTTCCACCCGGATGCCCGCGGTGACGAATCTGGTGCGCGAGTTGACCGGTGGGAAGGAACCGAACAAGGGTGTCAACCCGGACGAGGTCGTCGCCGTCGGTGCCGCCCTGCAGGCCGGTGTCCTCGGCGGTGAGGTCAAGGACGTGTTGCTCCTCGACGTCACCCCGCTCTCGCTCGGTATCGAGACCAAGGGTGGGGTGATGACCAAGCTGATCGAGCGCAACACCACCATCCCGACCAAGCGGTCGGAGACCTTCACCACCGCGGACGACAACCAGCCTTCGGTGCAGATCCAGGTGTATCAGGGTGAGCGTGAAATCGCCTCGCACAACAAGCTGCTCGGCTCGTTCGAGCTGACCGGGATTCCGCCGGCCCCGCGGGGGGTGCCGCAGATCGAGGTCACCTTCGACATCGACGCCAACGGCATCGTGCACGTGACCGCGAAGGACAAGGGCACCGGGAAGGAGAACACGATCCGGATCCAGGAAGGGTCGGCGCTGTCGAAGGAGGATATCGACCGGATGATCCGCGACGCCGAGGCGCACGCCGCCGAGGACAGCCGCCGCCGGGAGGAGGCCGAGACCCGCAACCAGGCCGAGTCGCTGGTGTACCAGACCGAGAAGTTCATCAAGGACAACGAGGACAAGGTGCCCGCCGACGTCAAGGACAAGGTCCAGTCCGCGATCAAGAACGTCCAGGACGCGTTGGCCGGCACCGACATCGGCGCGGTGAAGACCGCAGTGGAGAAACTGGGCACCGAGTCCCAGGCCCTCGGCCAGGCCATCTATGCCGCCCAGGCCGCCTCGGAAGGCGGGACGGGCGGGGGCGACGGCGGCGCCGGCGCGGCCGCCGGAGCGGGTGCGTCGGGGAACGGGCAGGGCGCCGACGACGAGGTCGTCGACGCCGAGGTGGTGGACGAACCCCGGGAGGGACACCGATGAACACACCACACGACGAGCAGCAACGATCCGAACAGGCCGGTCGCGGCAGGGGCAACGGGCGGCAGCCGCCCCGCGAACCGATCGCGATCACCGACCGACGCCGTATCGACCCGGTCACCGGCCGGGTCCGCGAGGACACTCCCGGATCCCGGCCCCCGCACACGGACCGAGGAGCGAAACCGACGCTGGGCGAGAAGGCGGGCACCGCGCCCCGGGTACCGGGAGCCCCGCGGCCGGAGTCCCGGCAGACCGACGCCGACCGGGTGGCGGAACTGACCGCCGATCTGCAGCGGGTGCAGGCCGAGTACGCCAACTACCGCCACCGGGTCGAGCGGGACCGGGCCGCGGTCGCCGAGAACGCGAAAGCGACGGTCGCCACCGCGTTCCTCGGTGTTCTCGACGACCTGGACTGGGCCCGCGAGCACGGCGACACCGCCCGCGAGCCCCTGCACAGCCTGTACCGCAAGATCCGGACCATCCTGGCCCGGATGGGGGTGGCCGCGTTCGGCGAACCCGGGGACCGCTTCGATCCCACCCTGCACGAGGCCGCCAGCCACGAAGGCCACGGCACCGACCTGGTGGTCGACACCGTGCTGCGCCGCGGCTACACCTTCGGTGTGCACAAGGTGCTGCGGACCGCCTTGGTCACCGTGATCGACCGCGACCAGTACGAGAACAACGACCCCGACGATCCACCAGAACCCCAGGAGGCACCCGGCACGAGCCGGTCCGACCCCAGTTCGGCCGACCCTGAACCGCCGGCCGACCCGGATCCGCCACCGGCGGACACCGGTTCAGCTTCACCGCCGGACACCGGTTCGGCCCCGCCGGTCGTCCCGAACCCGCCGGCGGGCACCGACCCCTGGTCGGAGGCCGTGGCGGATGGGGGCCGCGACGCCGGGCCCGAGAACCGGGGTCCGGACCCGAACCCCTACCGCTGCGGGTGAGGTCCACCGAGACCGGGCGCAGCTCCACACCATCGGTCCGCCCGGCCTGGCCCGGATGGGGGTGGACGGTGATGCACCACGGATGAGGGAGGGAGGAGATTCGCTGTGACGCAGCAGGAGTGGATCGAACGCGACTTCTACGCCGACCTGGGTGTGCCGTCGACGGCGTCGGCGGAGGACATCAAACGGGCCTACCGCAAGCTGGCCCGGCAACTGCACCCGGACGCCAACCCGCACGACCAGGCGGCCGGGGAACGATTCAAGGCGGTCAGCGAGGCGCACGCGGCGCTCTCGGACCCGGCCACCCGCGCCGAGTACGACCGGACCCGGCAGCTGTACCGGTCCGGGGCGTTCCGGCGGGCCGGCACCCGCTCCGGCGCCGGCGGCGGCGGGCCGGCCGGCGGAATGGGCGGGTTCGACCTCTCCGACCTGTTCGGCGGCGGGAGTTCCTCATTCACCTCCGGCGAGGCCGGGTTCGGTGACGTGTTCGGGGATCTGTTCCGCCGCAGCGGCACCCGCACAACCGCGTCCCGCCCGCGGCGGGGCAGCGACGTCGAGGCGCAGACCCGGCTCCCGTTCCGGCAGGCCGTCACCGGGGTGGTGTTGCCGCTGCAGGTCAGCGGGCCCACGGTGTGCACCAGCTGTCACGGTAGCGGCGCCCGGCCCGGAACCCAGCCGCGGCGGTGCCCCTCGTGCGGCGGCGCCGGAACCCTCACCCGCAATCAGGGCGGCTTCGGGTTCAGCGAATCCTGCGACGACTGCCGCGGCACCGGGGTGATCGTCGACTCCCCCTGCACGGACTGCCAGGGCACCGGGGTCGGGCACCGCACCCGCACCATCAACGTCCGCATCCCACCGGGAGTGACCGACGGCCAACGCATCCGGCTGCCCGCGCACGGCGAGCCCGGGCTGCGCGGCGCCCCGTCGGGGGACCTGTACGTCACCGTCGGGGTGGACCCGGATCCGGTCTTCGGCCGCGACGGCGACGATCTCACGGTCACCGTGCCGGTCGGCTTCGCCGAACTCGCGCTCGGCACCACGATCTCGGTGCCCACCCTCGACGGTCGGGTCAGCGTGAAGATCCCCGCCGGCACCCCGTCCGGTCGGACCTTCCGGTTACAAGGTCGCGGCGTTCCCCTCCGCGGCCGGGCGCCGGGCGATCTGCGGGTGACCGTGCAGGTGGCGGTGCCCGCCGGGCTCAACCAGAGGGCTATCGATGCCCTGCGCGCCTACGAGAAGGCCGAGAAGGCCGCCGGATTCGACCCCCGCACCACCTGGCCCGGCCGCCGGTAGAGGTTGAGGGTCTTCGATTACGGTGTCGCCGTGGTCGTCCGGTGGTGCGCAGCCGTGGGAGCAGCAGTCCGAGGACGACCATCCAGCCGAGGGACCCTATTCCGGCGGTGGGTCGGGCAACGCCGGGGTGGGAGCGTCGAGCAACGAGTTGAGCCAGGTCAGCGCCTCGATGAGGGCGGTGACCCGCACCTCGGAGTCGGGTTCACGTGCGGCGGCGCCCAGGTGCACCCGGGCGGCGGCGGGGTCACCGGCCAGCAGGGCCAGCACCGACCGCGCCACCCGGGCCTGCCGCGGGGGAAGCTGCCGGGCATCGACGACCTGCCCGCCGCCGGTGCGGACCTCGAGGACGAACGCCTCCCCCTCCGCGGCGCGGCCCAGCCGGGCCACCGCCACGTCGGCGATCGCACCCGTCAGCCAGGTCAGCACACCGCCGTAAAAGCTCCCGGGCCCCGGGACGATGTCGGGCGGCGCCGCCAGCGAGGACAGCTCCCGGCCCAGCGTCGCGTACCGGTGTTCGGACGCCAGCGCGAGCAGGCGCCCGGCCACCTCCGCCTCCGGGCGGAAACGCCCCTCGAGATCGGACCCCATGCGCGTCGTGTACCCATCCCCACGCGTACACACGCCTTTCCCGGGGCATCGGCGCATCGAATCCGGGTCGCATCCGTGGGCCGGTTCCGCACCGGGTCGGCCGCCGATCGGCGCGATCCGGTGCCGCCACAACACCTGCGCCCCAACGTCATACGCGAGGAACCGTGCCCGGTCCGATGGTGCGGGGTACGTCGTAGTCGATGCTGTACCTGCTTCCTCTCGGGCGCCGCGAACAGGCCCGGGTAGAGCGTGCGGCGTAGTCGATACCGTGCCTGCCTCCTCATGATCGGGTGGTGTATGGCGGGCCCTCCGGGTCCGGCCCGCTCTGCCCCGATGCGGGGGTGCGGCAGCCCACGCGACGTGCCGCCGGAATCGGACAAACCAGCCGAATTCGGGCATGTGATGCCACGCACCACGCCGCCCGGGTTGCACGGCGAACCGAGCAGGCGAACGGTTCGCGAGCACCCGCGGCGCGGCGGAGGTTCGACATTCCTGCTGGTGACACCGGGTGTCAAAACAGTGCTGGACGAACGTTCATATAGCACAACCCGGGCGACCTGCTGTACAAATGATGCCAACGACACCTTGTTGTGATGTATTTCACACATCTTTGTGATGTGGTGTCGCGGACGTTTGTTGTGCAACCGCCGGCCCGGACCCCGCCGACGGTCGCACCGGGGAGAAAAGGGTTTCGCACCGATGCTGTTGCCGATGTCGCCGACCGATTCATTGTTTCTGCTGGGGGAATCCCGCGAACATCCGATGCACGTGGGTGGGCTGGCGGTGTTCACCCCGCCCGAGGGCGCCGACGCCGGGACGGTGCGGGAGATGTTCGAGGCCGCCGTCGACGACGAGCAGGTCGCGCCGTTGTTCCGCCAACGTGCCCGCCGGTCGCTGACCTCGCTGGGCCAGTGGGGATGGGACACCGCCGGGGACGTCGACCTCGGTCATCACGTCCGCCGGGACGCGCTGCCCCGCCCCGGGGGCACCGAGGAGCTGTTGACCCTGGCCTCCCGGCTGCACGCCACCCTGCTGGATCGGTCCCGCCCGCTGTGGGAGATGCACCTGATCGAGGGCCTGGCCGACGGCCGGTACGCGGTCTACACCAAGATCCACCACGCCCTCGCCGACGGCGCGTCGGCGATGACCCTGCTGCAACGCAGCATGAGTGAGGATCCGGACCGCCGCGGCATGCCCGCCCCCTGGCAACCCACCCGCGGCGAGGACGCCCGCGCCCGGCTGAGAACCCCTTCCACCGGGAACCCGCCCGGCGCCCTGACGTCCATCCCGAATCCGCTGGCCCTGCCCGGACAGGCGCTGCGGACCGCACGCGATATGGTCGGCGAGATCGCCGGTCTGGCACCGGCGGTGGCAGCGGCAGTGGAGCGGGCCCGCCGCACCCAGGGCGGCCCGTGGGCGCTGAACGCCCGCACACCGTGCTCAACGTCCCGATCGGCGGGGCCCGGCACTTCGCCGCCCGCTCCTGGCCGCTCGAACGGGTCCGTCTGCTCGCCAAACACGCCGACGCCACCGTCAACGACATCGTCCTCGCCCTGTGCGCCGGAGCGCTGCGCCGCTTCCTCGACGGGCTGGGCGCGCTGCCGGCCGATCCGCTGATCGCGATGGTCCCGGTCAACCTCCGCGGCCCGACGTCGGAGGCGGACCGCGACGGGGCGGATCGGGCCGGGAACCGGGTCGGGATGCTGATGTGCAACCTGGCCACCCACCTGCCCGACCCCGCCCACCGGCTCGAGACCATCCGCACCTGCATGCGCGAGGGCAAGGCGTCGCTGCGGGCCATGAGCCAAACCCAGGCACTCGCCATCAGCGCCCTCGGTGCCGCCCCGATGGGGTTGGAACTGCTCACCGGCCGCCGCGGTCCGCAGCGGCCGTCGTTCAACCTGGTGATCTCCAACGTCGCCGGACCGTCCACCCCGCTGTACTGGAACGGCGCCCGGCTCGACGCCCTGTATCCGCTGTCCATCCCGGTCACCGGGCAGGCACTGAACATCACCTGCACCAGCACCGACGACCAACTCGTCTTCGGGCTCACCGGCTGCCGGAAGGCCGTGCCGAACCTGCACCCGATGCTCGACCACCTGCACACCGAACTCGAGACCCTCGACACCGTCGTCGGCCTCTGACCCCGCCACTACAGCGGCGACGAACCACCGATCGACCGATTCACCGCACCAGATCCGGGAGAAGGGACACCGTCCATGCACCCCACCACCACCCTGACCGGCCCCCGCACCGCCGACGTGGACCGAATGCGCCCGGCCGGGCGGCTGCGGGCCGGCGCGGTAATCGGCGCCGTCGCCGCGGCCTGTGTGACCGGCCCGGCCTGGATCGTCACCGGATCGGCCGGGGCGGGCGCCGTCATCGCCGCCGCCACGCTCGCCGCGGTCACCGCCGCCGCCCTCATGATCTGAACACCCTCACGAGCTGAACACCACTGATACCGAGAACAATTCGCCGGACCCAGGAAGGTAGGACACCCGTCATGAGTGTCACCGCCCATCGAACATCCACCACCGGTGCCCGGACCGCCGCCCTCAGCACCGCCGAGATCAAGGCCCGGCTCGCCGCCATGTTCGCCGACGAACCCACCGACGATCCGGATCCGGGATCCCCGACGATGCGCGGCACACCGAATTGACCGACAAACCAAGCATTTCCGTACCGGCCACCGACCCGGCCGCAGCCCGAGGAGGAACCTGCTCTCGTGAACACCAACGTCGCCCTGCTGCTGCTCGTTCTCGCCGGCGGAATCGGCGGCACACCCGCCCTCCAGGCTGCCCTCACGCGTCCCGCCGGTCGCCGCCGCGGCCGCGGCCGCGCGGTCCCGTTCCACCCCGGCGGCTGAGGATCGGGGGGAGGACACCCGATGGGAGTGATCGGCGCCGCCCGCACCCTGTTGCGGGTGCAGTACGAGATCGTCCGGGCCCCGATGTCCGTCCTCGACCAGTCCGTGCTGCCGGTCGTCTTCGACGACGGCGCCCCGGCCCGGTTGGCATGCGAGCACCTCCTGGTCGGCTGTGACCGCGCCGCCGCCCGCTGGCTCGCCGACACCCCCGCGTCCGCCCGCGCGGACCGGCTGCGCCGGCGCAGCGCCCCGACCCGCTACGCCCTCGCCCGCGGCAGCCGCCGGACCCACCTGGCCACCGACGCGGTCCTGGCGAGGCACCGGGCCCGGTTCGAACAACGACGCCGCCACACCGCCATCTGACCGGGCACACACGCCGAGGCTTCGGCCGAAGGGCGACGTTCTCCCCGAGATGTGGACACCGAGTCCCTCTTTCCTGACCTGGTCGGCGGGCTGGCCGTCACCCCGGCCCGCACGTTCACCGTGACCGCGCCGGGCCTGCCCCGGACCGGACCCGCGCACTGGGAGGCTGTCCGCATCCTCACCACCGACCTGCATCTGTGATCCGCCCGGACCACACCCGGTGTCCGGCGCATTCGGTCGACGACGCCGGAACATTTTCGGCACTATGGGTGTGAACTCCGGTTGCGGATAGTCGACCGCCGTGAGGAGAGGGTTGCCATGGTTCTTCTACGTCCGGTATGTGGGCGCCGGTACTGGGAGCAGCAGGTCTTCACCGAGCAGCACACCCAGCGACGTACCGACACCTCTCCCCCGTCTGCAGAAAGCCCGGCCTCGCTGGTCGCCCATTACCACCGCGGCCGGACGAACGAGGACTGCAGTGTCTGCGACGGTGTCGAGCACGCAGATCGGCCGCCGTCCTCGAGGGGTCAGGGGCACACGGGTACGACCAGGGTGTAGATCTGCTGCGTCTGCTCCGGGGTGGGTGCGGTGCCCCGGTTCTCGGCCTGCTCTGCGATCGTCGCGAGGACGGTCTGCTCGTCGACGCCGTTGGCGAGGTCGATGCAGGGTTCGATGGCGATGTGTTCGATCGACGCGTCGTTGCGGTCAACCGCCAGGTCCGGGTATCGGGCACGGAACATCGCGACGAAAGCGTTGAGGTCGGCATGGTAGCGGTCCATCACCGCGGCCCGGTCCATATCCTCCACGGCACCGGTGGTCTCGGAGGTGGCCGTGGTTGCGTCGGGATCGGTATCGGAGCTGCAGGACACCAGCGCACCGACCGTGGCCGCGGCGAGACCGATTACACGGGCGGACTTCATGACCGCAGGCTAGTGCGTAGCCGCGGGCAACGGCAGGCCAAGCCGACGGAAGACGGGATCAGCCGTTGATCGGTTCGCCGATAGCGACAGGTCCGGGGCAACCCGGGGTTGCGCACTCGTACAGGTCGGTCTCGATCAGCACGCCGCCGAGGCTGGCATAGACGTAGTGCCGGAACGCGGCCTGACCGCACGTCACACAGTCCTGATCGATCTGAATCCACTCGCCTCCCACGGGTTTGAATCCTAAGCTAAGCGGACGCGACGGCCCAGCGGCCGGTCGGTGCGTGGATTGACGGGCGACGAAGCCCGCCCCCGGCAGGACGGGTCAGCCGGCCGGGGAGGACTTCCGGCCGTAAGTCGATCGTGCCGGACAGCATACCCGCGGGAAACCCACTGCGAAGGCGATTACTCGGGTCGACGGGCGGCTTCTCGTCCTTTCTCGACCCCGCGGACGAAGTATCAAGCCCGAACTCACGACCACCGCGGTCGTTGACACCGGGCTCTCACGCGCTGGCCGAACCATCGCAGCGCCCCCAGCTCCACCATCGCCTCGCCCGCGCCGAGCTCCCCGTTGTCGCCCTCGACCGCAGCACCCGCCGACGGAGTGCTCATCGGGATCCGCCGGATCGGAACCGCGGACGCCTTCGCGAACTGGTCGGCGCCGCCCGCGCCTCCGGCCAGGTGGTATCCGGCGCCGGTGGCGGCGGCGAGCTCGCCGGGAGGACCCGCTGGGGTAGGGCCCGGGTGTGGGCATCCGGTCCCAGACGACTCTGGTGACTCGTAGGACGGACCGGGCCAGGCGCAGCGACGTAATCAGGCCCCGGTTCCATTGCGGTACCACCACCATGAGGGACACATGATGCCTGAGCGTGGGCAGCACCGCGTGGACGGAGTGCTCGTAGTTCTTGTCGACTACCTACCCGTCGAACCGGTCCTGCATCTGCCGACCGAGCAGCTCGTCGACGTCCTGGCCCTAGCCGACGTCCTGAACGACCCTTCCTCCCACAGACCGAGCTCGCGACCCGCTGGCCTGCATCGACATTGCCTTCGACCGAACTCGACCACCGTCACGGTGGGGGTCTTGGTCGTTCGCCCAGGTGACGACATGCCGGTGATGCGATACAACGGAACCCGACACGGATTGTGACCCAAAGCACAGTGCTGCTGGGCCGGTGACCCGGTGACCGGCCGGTGTCCACTCGCCCGGTATTCGGGTGGGTGGTCTCCGGAAGTGCCAAGGGAGAAGGGAATGCGCATGCTCATCTCGGCGAAACTCGGAGTCTTCCCTGCTCGCGGTGACGGCGGTGGCACCGCGGCGACGACCAGAACCCTCCCGGCGGCGCCGCCGGTCTCCGTTGGTGCGGTGATCAAGGCCCGGATAGCGGCGATGGTCGTGGGCGACCGTATCCGGCCCGGGGAGGTCGTCCTCGACGTCCTGGGCAGCGTCGACTCCCCACCGCTCGGTCCGCGGTCCGCGGTCCGCGGCCGCGGACCGGGCGGGGCGGGGCGGGGCGGGGCGGGGCGGGGCGGGGCGTGAGATGACAATCGTGCCGGACGGCGGGGCCGTCGACCGCGGTGATCGGCAACGGCATCCGATCCGGGACGAACCCGACCCGCGCCTCAGCGCGGACGAGACGATCCGATGGCCCGACCCGAGTCCGCTGGACGGATGGTGGCGACGCGTCATGTCCCGCCGACCACCCCAGACGCACCCGGCACCGCACCCGAGCCGGGCGACCGGGGACACCGCCGAAACCGCACCCTGATGCCCGCACGGTGGAAGATCGCAGCTCGCTCGCCCGGTGCGAATCGGGTATCCCAAGTTGCCGACCCCGGAAGCCAGCGGCTGTGGGTGGCACCTCGGCAACGATGACCGGTGCTCACGGCTCGGCTGGTCCCCGCGGTGCACGCCAGCAGCCGATGACCTGCTCGCGCCCGCTGTACTTGCACCACATGGCATTTCAAGGAAGGTGGTACCCCCATTTGACCTGGATACTCTGGATCGGCGCCTTGTTGGTGACGGGCGGTTGCGTTGCCCGGCTCAGCGGTCGGGCCCCGGCCGCGGGGATCCTCTACTCGGCCGCCGCACTGACCTTCGTCGTCGTGATCTGGGAAACGACCCGATCACCCCTGTCGGAGACATTCATCGTCACGGCCGTCCTCGCATTTCTTGCCACCCTCGTTCTGGTGGCCCTCACCGTCATCCCGGACCGACCACGGGAATCGAACAGCCGCACCTCACCTGGCCCGTGACACCCGATCGCGTTGGTGGCCGCGGGTCGAGGCGAGATCGCTTCAAATCGTCGAGGTCAGCGGACGGATGACCCCGATCCGGCTGAAGTGCGGCGCGCCGGATCCCTGACTGGTGAATGCGGCGGGACCGGGTCCGCCAGCAGGAGACAGATTCGACACCGAGACCGCCCTCAGATGAGTGCCCGGACCCGCGTGCCGCCACACAGTTGAGTTCTGTCTCGCTGCCTCTGAGGCAGCGAGACGGACGATTGGGCTGCGTAGAGTGGATCGATCCGGGCCGGTGACTCATGCGTTCGCCCGTCCGCCCCGGGTGAATCGATTCGCCCACGCCATCACGTTTGTCCAACCCGCGCCTGCACTGAGTCCGGCCCGTACCCACGGCGCGGCACCGAAACAATCTGGACGCCGCAAACCGGCAAGGTCCGTCGACCACATCGATCAGTACCTGCAGCAGAGCACACAAGGTGACTCGCCCCTGCTGTGGTCGACCACCGAATCCTGTGCCCAATCGGTACAGGTATCGCGATTCGGGTACCCGGTGAGGGGCAAGCGATTCGAGGAGGAAACACGATGCCGCGGTCATCGATCAAGGACGAGAAGGTGTACCAGGAGGTACGGAAGGACGGCGCGTCGAAGGAGAAGGCCGCGCGGATCGCGAATGCGGCCGCCAACCGCGGCCGCTCCGACGCCGGCCGTCGGGGCGGAAAGTCGTCATCGTATGAGGACTGGACCGTTGAGGAGCTGAAGAAGAAGGCGAAAGAGGTCGGCTTGTCGGGGTATTCATCCAAACGGAAGAACGAGTTGATCGACGCACTACGCAACCACTGATTCCGCCGGACGACGACCGCAACAGTACGTCCCATCTGCGTCGGGCTCGAGGAAACGCCCAAACTGCGGCGTCCGGTGTCTACGTGGGGAAATTCTCATCGTCGTGGAACCGTCTGACCCCTTAAGGAGAGTCGGCGGGTCCGGCCATCCAGCAGATTTCATCGTTGCCCGAACACATTCGATCCTCGGTCTCACTACGAGGAACGTGGGCGGTACCACCGCTTGGCGCCAGGTCGGATGCGGATGGAGTCGGGTCTCGGACGAGAGGCTCACGATGGCAACCACCACCGTGCCGACGAAGCCACGCCGCGATGAAATACCCACCCTCGGCGTGGAGGAGGAATTCGTCCTCGTCGATCCACATACCGGCCGACCCAGCCTGAGCAACACCGACGTCATCGCTTCCGGTCGCGAGCTCGGCATCACCCTTCAACCGGAGCTGTCACGCTGTCAGATCGAAACCGCCACCTCGATCGGCACGCACATCCGGGATCTGCGTGACCAATTGTGCGAGTCCCGTGCCGTGACCGCCGACGCGGCCGCCCGCACCGGGTGTCAACTCCTCGCCGTCGGCACCCCGATGTACAGCCCGCCCCACGACTCGATCACCGACACACCCCGACATCGGCGGATCGCCGAACAATTCGGAGCGCTCGCGACCGGCGTGATGTGCGGATGCCACGTACACGTCGGGGTGCCAGGTCGTGAGCAGGCGATACAGATAATCAACCATCTACGACCGTGGTTGCCCACGCTGCTGGCGCTCACCGCGAACTCCCCCATCGCCGACGGCTGCGACACCGGCTACGCCAGCTGGCGATACATCCTGTTCGGGCATTGGCCCAGTGCAGGGCCGCCCCCGTATTTCGACTCCGCGGCACACTACGATGCTGCGCTCGCGAAGATGCTCGAGAGCGGCGCGATCCTCGACAACCGCATGGTTTTTTGGGACGTGCGGGCCGCGGATCATCCGCCGACCGTGGAGGTCCGCATCAGCGACGTCCCCGCCACCGTCGAAGAAACCATGACCCTGACCACCCTGGTGCACGCGTTGGTCATCACCGCCGCGGACGCGATCGAGCGCGGCACACCGGCACCGACGGTTGATCACGAGGCGCTGCGCGGGGCGTGCTGGCGGGCGGCCCGCGACGGGCTGAGCGGGCACGGTTTCGATCTGACCACGATGGGTCTAATACCCGCACCCCGGCTGATCTACCAACTGCTGACCCACGTCAAGCCCGTTCTCGTGGAACTGGGTGAGTGCGGGCAGGTCACCGGGTCGTTGGCGGCGGTCCTCGAGCACGGCAACGGCGCCATCCGGCAACGCCGAACCCTGGCCCGTCACGGCAGGGTCGCCGACGTGATCGCCGAATGTGCACGCCGTACCTTCGAAGGATGCCTTACCGAACCGGACGATGCGCTGCCGCTCTGACCGTCCACGCCTCGATTCAGTGGGCATCGGCATTCCCAGGTGGGAGGTCGTATACGTGAAGCGTTGAGCGCCCTGGGTCACCGGATCCATCGGCCTGCTGGGTACCCGCTCGTCCTACGAGATGATGACCGGCTGCGACACCCTGCTGACCATCGGCTCGTCCTTCCCCTGCACCCAGTTCCTGCCCGCGTACGGGCAGGCCCGCGGCGTGCAGATCGACATCGACGGCCGCATGATCGCGACGCGCTACCCCAACGCGGTCAACCTGGTCGCCGACGCGAAAACCGCGCTGCGCGCCCTGATCCCCCACCTGACCCGTGAGGACGATCGGTCCTGGCGGGAAGAGATCGAAGCGAACGTGGCCCGCTGGTGGGAAACGAGGGATTGCAAGCCCAGGTGGACGCGGACCCGGTCAACCCCCTGCGGCTGTTCGCCGAACTGTCCCCCCGGCTGCCCGACGATGCGATCGTCACCGCCGACTCCGGGTCGTCGGCGAACTGGTACGCCCGCCAGTTGCGGTTCCGCGGGAACATCCGCGGCTCACCGGTCGCTGTCGCGTGAGAGGGAGACAGGTGGCACGGCGTGGGATGCCCGTCAGCCCACGCGGATCCCGTTGTCGGCGAGGAACTCGCGGGCACGACCCAGTTGGCGATCGGTGGCGAAGGTGTACCACTGTTCGGCGAGGCTCTCCTGGTGGACGAGGTCCCGGAATCGGCCGAACGCGCCCTTGCCCTCGATCGCTTGCTCCAGCCGCTCCCGCAGCGCCGAATCGTGTTGCCGCTCGGCGAAGGCCGCCATGTCCCGCCACCCGTCCCGCGAGCCGGTGCGGTCGAACCGGAGCCACCGGTCGGGCTCGGTCTCCACGTCGACGGCGGCGTCCTCGCCGACCATCATCGGATCAGTACTGCTGGCGTCGTACACCTGTCCGGTGCGCAGGTCGACGTAGCCACCGGTGGACATGCCCAGACCCCCCTCCAATTCGGCACCGAGCATCTCGAGGTCGACCGGCACCACCCGCCCGGCCAGCGGCTCGCCGCGCAGACACGCGAGCAGGTCCTGCGCCAGCACCCCGTCACCCGCGCCGGCGCGCCAGGTCAGCCGGTTGATGACCGACACCGCCACCGGCTCGGCCTGCTCCCGTCGCTGCTTCAGTGCCATCGGTATTCCGGCCCCTACCTGTTGCAGCGCGTCGTCGACGTCATGTCCCCGCACCGCGGCGAGGAACCGGGCGGCATCTGCTGCCGCGATAGCGGCGCGCAGCTCGGACACATCGAGTGCGGGCACCCGGTCCTGTGCGGGCCACGCGTGCAGCAGCATCGGGTGCGGATGGCTCGGTCTGCGCGGTGCTCGGCTCTGCCCGTCGTCGTCGGACCACCGGCGCCCGTACTGATCCGGGATGGCGCCCCACCCCCAGTACGGCAGAGGCTTCCCTGGCGTGATCCCCAGCACTTCCAGGGGGTCGACCTTGTCGCCGCCGATCAGACAGCGGTGGGTCCAGTCATCACCCAGGTCGAAGGTGAACTGAAACTCCGCCCCGGGCTTCAGGAGCCGGGCGACTTTGGCCGACTCGATGTTCACCGCCTCGGTGATGGGCCCGCCGAGCGACTCCACCATCTCGGCCCCGGTCTCCGTGTCGGTGACCATTCGTCCATCGGCAAGGGTGAACATCGACAGGTGCGAGCGGTCCCACCGGGCGAAGGCGTCGTTGATCGCATTCGCGAGATCCAGGAAGGTATGCGACGGTCCGACCGCGAAGACGCGGCCGGGCCATGGCCACAATTCCTCGCCGCGCCCGCCGAGCAGCTCCACCGTCACCGACCACCACGTTCGTGCCATTCCTCGAGGATGCCATGCGGGCCGCGGCGCCGCCTGCTCACAGCCGCAAACCGCGCACCGCGCTTCACCGCTAGCGGATCCATGTCCGGGCGGATTCTTGGAGCCCGAACCCGAGCCCCCGGCGGACCACTGGGTCGGTGACCCCCTGTCGCCTGCAGCTGCGGAGCCCGGTTTGGGTTCGGTGTCAATGGCGGGAATGGATGTCCGTCAGTCGGACGGGGGCAGCAACTGTGTGGCCATGCCGCGATAGATGAACTCGGCGTACTGTTCCACGCTCCAATGTCGGGCGAGGACGAGCAGCTCGTAGATTTCGGGCGCGGTGTAGGTGAACAGCACGTCGCGGGCATGTTCGAGCGAGATCGTCGGTGGCAGGTGGCTGCGGAGACGTCGCGCGTTGTGCGTCATCCGGGCGAGGCGTTGGGTATTGATGTCGTCGAGCAGTGAGGCCATATCCGGATCGGTCGCTGCGGCGTCGCGGACGAGCCCGATGATCGGCGTCACCGCAGGTGCAACCTCGGTGGCCAGGGTTGCCCAATTCCGAAGCACGACCTCGGGGTCGGGCTCGGAGGCCGACATATGGTCGGAACGCTGCGGAGCCGGCACGGGGCCGGTCCCGGTCAGTGCCGCGGCCTGGATCTCGCGGATCAGGCCGGGTTTGCCACCGAACGTCTTGTAGATCGTCTCGACCGAGACGTCCGCTGTGGTGGCGATCGCCGCCACGGTCGTGGCGGCGTAGCCATCACGCAGGAACATCTCCCGCGCGACGTCGAGCACCTTCTGCTGGCGCATTCGCGCCCGGCTGCGTCGGAGGCTGGCGTCGTAGCGTCGCGGAGTCTTGACTGGGTCGGTCATCGGGGCGGATACTCCTCATATTGGATACACCACACTGTATCTAAAATTTGACGGAGTGCGAGATGCCGACACCTGAGCCCGACCCCACCCTGGCGATGCTCCGCCGACTCGAAAACGCGGTCAACGCACATGATCTCGACGCAGTAGTGGACTGCTTCGCGTCGGACTATCTCAACGAGACGCCGGCGCATCCGGCGCGCGGATTCACCGGCAGCGAGCAGGTGCGACGTAACTGGACGGAGATTTTCGGCGGCGTGCCCGATGTACGGGCCAGGGTGCTGCGCTGGGTGGTCGACGGCGACACCATCTGGGGTGAGTGGGAGATGGCCGGCACCCGCCGCGATGGGCGCCCGCATCTGATGCGCGGAGTGATCGTGTTCGGTGTCCGCGACGGTCGCGCGAAATGGAGTCGCTTCTACCTCGAACCGGTCGACGACTCGCCCGACGGAGTCGAGCCCACCGTCCACACGCAAGTCGGTGCCCGATGATCATCCTCGTCGCCGGCGGCACCGGCCGCCTCGGCTCGCTGGTCGTGCACCGGCTCGCCGCGCGCGGACACCAGGTCCGCGTCCTGACCCGCGATCCCGCAAGCGCCGCCGCGACCGGCCTCGCCGCCGAACGTGTACAGACCGTGACCGGTGACGTCCGTGATGCCACATCACTGCAACCGGCTGCGGACGGCGTGGACCTCGTCATCTCGGCGGTGCACGGACTGACCGGCCCGGGCCGGGTGACCCCGGCGTCGGTGGACCGCGACGGCATCATCAACCTTGTCGACGCCGCACGCGCCGCAGGTGCCGAGTTTGTTCTCGTCTCCGCTATCGGCACGACTGCCAACCATCCGATCGGCTTGTTCCGGATGAAGGCGGTCGCCGAGCACTACCTGCACACCAGCGGCGTCCCGTGGACGATCGTCCGGTCGACCGCCTTCGCCGAGCTATACCTCGACCTTCTCGCGCAGTCCACCGGTCGATCCGGTCGGCCGGTCATCTTCGGTCGCGGCGACAACCCGATCAACTTCGTTGCCACGGACGACGTCGCCGCGCTGATCGAACTGGCCGCACTCGACGCCAGCACCCGTGGCCAACTGTTCGAGATCGGCGGGCCCCGAAACCTCACATTCGTCGAACTTACGAAAATCCTCGGAAATCGGATCGGCGACAATGCTGTCCGCGCCCGGCATGTTCCCCGACTCGTGTTGCGCGCGCTCGCTGCGACCGGCCACCTCTGTCCGACCGCACCGGCGCGACTCGCCGAACTCGCCCTCTACATGGACACGGCCGACATGACATTCGACTCGTCGCCGCTGCACGACCGATACCCGCAACTCCCGGCCACCAACGTCGCAGACGCAATCAGCCCGTAGCCCCCCACCGCGGAGCCGGCGTATTTGCCAACCCAGAGACAAACGGCCCTCGCAATCGACAACAACGCCCTCCGTCAGGAGAACGTGTGGACTGGCGCGCGTTTATTCCGGACACCGCGATCGGTTCCACGGCCGCCACCGTCGCGGGATCGATCAACCATTTCCGGCGGGCAGCACCGATAGTGCGGAGATTCGCCAGGACCACCGAATCCGCTCCGGTCCACACTTCGTACGACCACCCCCGCGAAACACATAGCCGCTCCGTCCAGGCAAACACCCGCCGTACCTCGTCGCGGCGAACGAACCCTTCCGGCTTGACGTCCACGACGGTGAACCATCAGCATGTGCGAGGAGCAGGTCCGGGACATGCCTGTGCGTGCGCTGCCCATCTGAACCACACAGCCACATCGGCTGCGCCGCGATCCGGACAACGTCGACGTCGAAAATCGGCCAGCCACAGCCGATCCAACTCCAACCCGACTCTCATTGTGCTGTCCGTGGAGCTGAGTGGGGCAGCCCTGGCTTCTTCTGCGACAGGGGTGCGCTCAGCGGCCGGCCCCGGGTGGTCCGGAAATTGCGATGTGCGCCACCGGGAAGTCCTCGTACCGTTCCGTCGTGGCGCTCCAGGCGGTCAGCGTGTTCCCGTGCAGCCTGGCGCTGTGGACCAGGTGCGTGTACCCGTCATGGGTGAGGTGTGCGGGCCCGCCGGCCACCAGTTCCCAGATCGCCTCGGCGTCTCCGCGGCCGCGCAGCGCGGCGAAGGACGGGAACTGCCCGGCGGGTTCGGATGGTGCGGCGGCGGTGGCGGTGAGGTGGCGGGCATGCCGGTCGGGATCGGCGGCGGGGACCCCGATGGCGGCCAGGTCGAGGTCGGGGCCGTCGACGTCGGCGGGGTCCGGGTTCGGCGGCGCAGAGATCAGCACGCTGCCGTCCACCTCGCGCACCACCGGCGCATAGCCGGCCGCCCGCAGCGCGGACAGCGTCGTGTCGGCGCCTGTGCGGGAGGCCAGCACCGTCGGGGCGAGGGTGGCCAGTCCCAGCTTGCCGAGTTTCCGGTTGCCGACCAGCTCGCGCAGCAGCGTCGGGTCCTCGGCGACGATCGCGCACCCGAGTTCGATCACCCCCAGCTGCCCGTGGGTGCGGGCCACATCACCGATCAGGTACTCCAACGCCTGCGGCAGGCCCGCCGGCGCGATCGACTCCAGCTCCCCGATCAGATCCTGGGCGGCGGCGCCCCGATCGAACGCCGCCCGGATGCTGCCGGGGGTGAACCGCCACGTCGTGGCCGCCCCGCGGGACTCCCGGTCCGCGACACCGTCCAGCAGGCGCGACAGGGCGGTCGCCGGCGGGCCGAGGACCACCGCGGTGAGATCGGCACCGATCACCGCGGACGTGTGGGCGCCGGACAACAGCTCCGCCATGACAGAGGTGAGGGTGCCGGCGGGCAGGGCGCGGCCCAGCGCGGTGGCGGCGCCCAGCGCCAGCAGACCGAGCAGCTCTCCCTCGCGCACCGCCGCGGTCAGAACGTCGCCGATAATGTCGTCCCCGATCAGCGGGGCGCGCCAGCCCAGCACGGGAACCAGGTCCTTGATATCCGACACTCCCCGGCCGGGCGCCACCACCGTGGCGTACACGTCGATCAGTTCGTGACGCAGGTGCCGGTACACGGCCGTCTCGCCCAGCTCGGCGGCCGCACTCGCCTCCATCAGCACCGAACGGTCCGACTGCCACCAGGTGTCGATCAGGGCGCGTCCCCGGGTCGCGGCGTCGGCGGCTCGCCAGCCGGGTGCTGCGGGACCGGGGATCAGGCCGGGCGAGGGTGGCGGCGGCCGTTTACGCCCCCGGCTCTTCGCCGGCGGCGGTGGTGGTGCCGGGGCGAGCACCCCGGTCGACTGGGCCAGCTCCACGGCGAGCCGCACCTCGTCGACCTCGACGTCCCAGTTCTTCGCGACGGTGCGCAGCGTCCGCAGTCCCACCGCTCCGGACTTGATGAGTGGAATCGGGTCGGTCGTCGCGGTATCCACCAGCGCGGTGACCCGCTCGATCATCCGCAGCGCACGCGCGGCGGCCTCGGCGTCCACGTGCTCGGCCGGCACCGGATGATCCGCGAGCAGCGGCGGTTCCGGATGGAACGGCAGCCGCCACTCCTTCGCGCGCAGCGCCAGCGACACCTCCAACGGCAGGTAGGCGGCGCCGTCGTAGCTCGGCCACAGCACCCCGCGCGCGACCGCCCAGTCCCCGGGTTGGTCTCGCGCGCCCGCTCGGTGCGACCCGAGGTACGGCGGGAAGTATTCGATCGCGGCATCCTGCTCGGCGCAGGCGAGGAGCAGCTCCCGCTCCCGCGGCGGCGCCCCGTCGACGAGGGTGCGCACCGCAGCAGGGTCACGGAAGAAGGTGGCGAGGCGATCGACCAGCACCGTCTTGGCCCCGTCCCCGCGCAGCTGCAGTGCCGCGGCCACTCCGCGCAGCGCCGCAAGGGTGGTCTCCTCGAGCAGCACCCGCACCGGCGGGCCCAGACCGACCCCCACCGACGGGAACTGGGCGGGTGTGCTGATTTCGCCGTCGGCGGTGACCAGTGTCAGGGCGCGCTCGTGCAGGTCGTCGAGGAATGCCTGGACCGTGTCCGGGTCGCTGCCCAGCCACGTCGACGCCCCGGCCGCCGTGACCGGCAGCCCCAGCTGCTCGACCAGGGTGAGGGCGCCGAGCACCTCGGTGTGCGGCCGCGGCAGGCGGGTGTAGGCGAGCACGATCGACTCCTGGCTGCCCAGGCGGACGGCCAGCTCCGTCAGGTCCGCGGGCCACGGCAACGACAACGCCCCCGGCCGCCGGCGCAAGAGGGCGGCAAGCCGCTCCTCGTCGAGTGACCTCACATGGGTGAGCAACGCGTCGACGTCATGAACCGGCACCGGCCCGACACTAGCGGGTGCCCCATCCCGTCGGGGGCGGCGGGATCATCGACGGCGGAAGGCTGCGGTCGAGCACCCTGCGAACCGGATCTTGATACGGGGACATGTTGGCATGTATCCCACGGGTGAATCGACCTCCCGATCACCTCGACCCCCGCTGCGAACAGCGCGAACTGTTCACCCCTGAGTCACCACCACACCTCCTGGCGGTGACACCGAACCTGCCTGTGCGTCAGCTGTCCCACCAGGGGGTTGGTCATTCCAGGTCGAACGCGGCCCGGATCGCTGTGGTCAGGGCAGCCTCCTGCGACGGAAAGAAGAACCCGAGACCGCGCCCCAACGCCGACACCGGAATCGTGACGATGTTGTCGCAACTGACCACCGACTCCTTCTCCAGCCCGTTGGCCGGCCCCACCGGCACCTCGGTGGACAGTCCCCGCACGGTGCCGGTGATCGGCGCCACCGTCACCCGGCTCAGGTGCGGGCGCACCAACTCCCGGGTCAACACCAGCACCGGCCGCGTCTTGTCCAGCTTCGCGGCGTGAATCGGCCGCATCAGTCGAGATCGCTGAACAGACCCGCGGCATGCCGGGCGAGGTCATCGAGGCCGTCCGGGTCGTCCCCGCCGCGCGCCCGGGACAGAATCTCGGCATCCCGGGCGGCGACCTGTCGACGCCGCTCCCGCTCGAGCGCCCGCAACACCAGGGCGGCCCGGCTGGGCGCCCGATGGTCGCGCACCTCACCGTCGACGAAGGCCACAATCTCATCCGGCAACCGCACCGCAATCTGTGTACTCATACCCAAATGCTACCACCGTGGTACCGGATTGGTAGCATGGCTGATCGCGCACGGAATGTCGGATCACCGGATCACTGGACCGGCGCATGTGGCCCGCCCGCCTTCTTGAGAGTGCGCCCCACCGGGCAGACGGCATCGTCAACTTGGCTGGGCCCAGGGCTGGATCCGGGAGTATGAGGCCGAGTGAGGGTCCTGTCGGAGTCGCATCGTTCAGGCTGCGGCAGAGACACCGGTGACCTCGTTCCACACGGCCAATCGGTCGGTCATCTCGCGTCGCCATTCGGACGCGGTGAGCAGGTGTCGCCGAGCCTGAAAGTGTCCTGCGATGCCGCCGAACGCCGAGAGGAACCGCTGCGCCTGACCGGGCGAGGCGAACCGTTTCATCGCCCGCTCGCGTCGCCGCGGGCTGATGGGAGTTCTCCGCCCGATTATTCAGGTACCTCGACCGCCGGTGCTCGACCGACGGCATCACCTCCCGATGCGCCACCTGGTAACTACCGAGCTTGTCGGTGACCAGCACCCGCGGCACCGCGCACTGCCTCTTGAGGAGCTTGCGGAAGAACTTCTTCGCGGCCACGGCGTTTCGGCGGGACTGGACCAGCACGTCGAGGACGTTGCCGTCCTGGTCCACGGCGCGCCACAGGTAGTGTTGCGTGCCGTTCATCCGGATGACCACCTCGTCCAGATGCCACTTGTCTCCGGGCCGGGGTCGCCGCCGGCGCAGCTGGTTGGCGAAATCCTGTCCGAACTTGGCGCACCATCGGCGGATCGTCTCGTGGGAGACCACGACGCCGCGTTCGAGCATCATCTCCGAGATGTCCCGCAGGCTCAATGCGAAGCGGTGGTAGAGCCAGACACAATGGCTGATGATCTCCACCGGATACCGGTGCCCCTTGTACAACGACGCTTCCATGGCCACGGCCAGCGATTCTCCCAGCGTCCGCGTCGATCAGCCAAGTTGACGATGCCCCACTGAGGGGGAACCCTCAGCGGCTCGCCCGTAGTATGCGGACCGAGCGCAGCGCCTGGGGTGGTTCGCCCTCGAATTCCGCTGATCCATCGAGGTACCCAGCGATGAGGTCCGCAGCGGAGTAGTCTTCGATGTCGGTGAAGCCGAGCGCCCGCAATTCTGCGGCCATGTCGTCAGGAGTGAAGTAGCTGAACCAGGGTTCGCCGACAGCTGCTGCTCGACGTGCGCGCGCTTGCAGCTGTGCACGTTCCTCATCGGTGTCTGCGGACTGCAGATAGTCGAAGATCACCTCGACCGGCTCGGTTTGGCGAGCAATGTATTCGAGGGTGCTGCGGGAGGCGTCGGGGGTCAGATAGAAGACGACACCGAGCCACACGAATACGGCCGGATCGGTCCGGATGAATCCGGCGGCCTCCAATCGTGTTCCCAGTGTGTCGGTTTCGAAGTCGACCGGCACGAAGGTCAACCGTTCGGGCTGGTCGATGCCGGAGGCGGCGAGGCGTTGGTGTTTCCATGCTTGGGTAGCGGGATGGTCGACCTCGAATACACGCAGGTCCGGATGCGGGTTGCGGTAGGCGAAGGTGTCCAGGCCCGCGCCGAGGATCACGACCTGTCGCACGCAGGCAGCGACGGCTTCGGCCACGCGATCCTCGGCGAAACGGGCACGAGCAGCAAAGAACAGGCGGCGCGATCGATCACTGACACCCAGCCGCAAGATTTCCGAGTCCACACCGCTGCCGGGATGATCCTCTGCGGACCGGACCAATTCGGTCAGCTCATCGACAGTGACACCCAGCAGACGTGCCGCCAGTGGATCGGTGAGAATCCGTGGCCGGTCAACAATTTGATGATAGGCACGGGCGTAAGCAGTCACGAGCGCTGTTCGGCTGGGTCCCTCATTGTCCATACTCTAGAAACTACTCACGAACAGCACGCGAACACCGTGAACTCTGTCGCACCAGGCACCAGACACCGGACACCGGACACCGGACACCGGACACCAGGCACCGGCCCACAGCAGACTGCACTCGACCAGTAACTTCACCCGGCCGTGGCCCCATTCCGGCGTATTCGGTTTCTGCCCCATTGATGGACGTTCAACCGCTCCAGGTACGACGCTCGAAACGAGCGACCGAATCCAACGCGGGGATTGGGTATCCCGAGGATGAGGGATGCCTTCGGTGAATCGCTCCCTGGCTGAACAAGAACCGCCCAATGCGTCGTACCTGCGGCGAACACGACGACGACATCGGAGTCGCGCTCGATGAGCCGGACTGGACCGAATCGCTCTCCGGCCGTGGTGCGGTGCATCAATGGGACCGCTTCGCTCGCAAGCCTCACCGCCGGGTGGGTTCGTAGGTCTTCGTCGATTCTGTCGCGAACGGCAACAACGTGCTCCTCGGTTCGTCATCCTGTGCGCCCAAGGGATATTCAGATGCTCAGGGCCCTCCAGACCGTGCCCTGAGACCCCGGATGGATAGTCAGCAGTCCGTACATCGTAGAGGAACAGCTGGCGTGGAATCCGGCGATGTAACCGATCGGTGCGGACTGCATGCCATAAGGCGATCCGCTTGCGGCACGTTGCGCGCTCTCGATCGGGTCGATTCTTTGGAGGTCAGCTCGCTTGCTGCTTCAGGTCGCCGTAGTGAGTGTGGGCCTCTCGGGTGACTGGTCAGGCAGACCGTAGAGCACAGCGAGTGCCCGTTTGAGCTGATCGTCGTCGATTGCCATTGCCTGGCGCTGCTTCCGCAGCCACAGCGCCTTGCTGCTCTCGCCAGCGCGATGCAACTGTGCGACGCGCATCGCTAGTTCCAGCACGAATGGTTGGTTCTGATTCATGATTCCTCCCGTACCCTGCCTCGATCGTATGAGCAACTTGCGTCATTTGGACGAGGAATTGCGCCTAGACGTGGGAGGCGCTGATCCAGCAGTCACCGATTGGGCATTGGGACACCCGACGGCAGCGCAAGCGCGACAATAGAGGAGTGGCCGAGAGGGGAATGACCGAGCTGCATATCCGCGAGGCGTCGCCGGACGACGCCCAGGTGTGTGGGCGCCTCATGTTCGACGCCTTCGAAACGCTCGCCACGCGCCACCATTTTCCGATCGAGGCGGGCACCCCCGAATTCGCCGACTTCCAGATCCAGGCGATGCTGAACACCGACGGCATCTACGGCCTGGTGGCCGAGCGCGACGGCCACATCGTCGGCAGCGCCCTCCAGGACGAACGCGGCCAGATCGTCGGCATCGGACCCGTCAGTGTCGACCCGACAGCACCGGACGCCGGGGCCGGCTGTGCGATGATGACCGCGCTGCTCGAGCGATCACGAGACCGCGAGGTCGCGGGCGTCCGGCTGGTACAGACGGCGTACAACTACCGGTCCTTCTCCCTGTACGCCAAACTCGGCTTCGCCGTCCGTGAGCTGTTGTCCGTCTTCCAGGGACCACCACCCAGGTCCGGGATTCCCGGCACAGTCGTGCGCCCGGCGACACCGGACGACATCGCCGCCTGCGACGAGATCTGCCGGCACGTGCACGGCCACGACCGCCACGGCGAGCTACAGCACTGGGTCAATATCGGTACCGCCCGCGTCGTCGAGCGCGGCGGCCGGATCACCGGCTACGCGACGGGTTTCGGCTACACCTGGCATGCCGTCGGCAACGCCGACGACGACATCATCGCACTGCTGGCCGGCGCCGACGAGTACACCGGACTCGGATTCCTCGTACCCTCACGCAATACCCGACTCATGGCCTGGTGCTTCGGCGCCGGGCTGCAGCTCGTCCAGCAATCGACCCTGATGACGACCGGGCTCTACAACCAGCCGCAGGGCTCGTGGCTGCCCTCGATCGGCTACTAGGTGTACTGACCTGGGAGGTTGGGTACGCGGGTGGCGGGTGGTTGGCCGCCGAGTGCGGTGTGGCCTCGGTGGTAATTGTAGGTGTGCAGCCATCGCGGGAACTCGTCGCAGCGTTCGCGGTCGCTGGTGTAGAGGCGGGCGTAGGCCCATTCGTCGGCCAGAGTGCGGTGGAAGCGTTCGACTTTGCCGTTGGTTTGGGGTCGGTAGGGGCGGGTTCGGCGATGCTTGATCTCACCGAGTGCGTCTCGGAACGCGTGTGATCGGTAGCAGGAACCGTTGTCGGTCAACACCTTTTCGACCGTGATGCCGTGCTCGGTGAACCACGCGTTGGCGCGTAGCCAGAACGCGGCGGCGGTGGCTTTGCGTTCGTCGCCCAACAGTTCGGAGTAGGCCAACCGTGAGTGTGCGTCGATCGCGGTGTGCAGGAAGTGGTAGCCGCGGACCGGACGGTAGTACTTGTCGACCTCGCCGCTGCTTTTGTCGGCCCGGGCATTGCGGCTGCCTGCCGAGCGACCGACCTTCCGCCATCCGCCGCCGGCGGGGATCTTGCCCAGTTTCTTGACATCGACATGAACGAGATCGCCGCAGTGCGGTGAGTGCATGCGACGGATCACCCGTCCGGTCGGGCGGTCGAGCCACCGCAGTCGAGCCAACCCGTACCGGCTCAGGACCTTGTGCACTGTCGAAACATTCAGACCCAGCAGATACGCGATCCGGGCCGGACCCCAGCGGCGGATGACGCGGACCTTGATGATGCGCCGCTCGGTGCGCGTCGGGGTCTGGTTCGGGCTGCGATGTGGCCGTGAGCTGCGATCGGCCATCCCGGCCGGCCCCTCGGCGCGGTAACGAGCGCTCCAGCGTGCTGCGGTGGTGACCGCGACCTGGAACCGTTCAGCAGCCCGCCGCAGCGGCCACCCATCATCAACGACATATTGAGCAAGGCGCAGGCGACCCGTTTCGGACAACGGGGCATTACGGTGGACCACGAAGACCTCCTGAGTGAGTGATGCGTTCCTAGACAGCTCGCACTTCACTCGGAGGTCTTCTCTATGTCACCTCGCCACGCCGTCACCAACGTCCGTGGTCAGTACAACTGATATGTAGAGGAGTCTGTCAAGAGGGCAGAGTGAGGCGCCTCCGGGGAGCGACCCTGGAGGCGCCTCTGCACTTCATCGACAGGTCCCAGTGGTGAGCGTGTCGATATGCGACGCGCGGTCAGACTGATATACGCGGGTTGGTTACCGCAGGACGGTTTTTCGGCTGGATCGCATCCGCGTGTCTAGGGTCGAGCGTCGGCCTCGACGGCCTGCTCATAGTTGTGTCGCGGGTCGATCCACGCGCCGTCACCACTGGAGCTCGTCGGCGAAGCAGATCAGGGGGGGTGACCGTCAGCAGTCCATCACCGCCAGAGACCAGCACCAGCCCGCCAGTTCCCGCGCAATGGCCACATTCGCTGTCACGGGTCGTTTGCTGCGTTCGAGAAACCCCACCCACCGCTGGTGCAGGCGACGGTTGCCGTCGTCGCCTCGGGTGCGGGCCGCGGCCGGTGCCTGCTCCCACCGGGACCGCATCACTGCCCCGATGTGATAGCGCGGCCGGTGATGCCAGGCAGCTTCCACCAAGAGCCGTCGGGCGTGGGTGTTGCCGGTCTTGGTGATCGATCCCTGCACCCGGGACGAACCGGACGAGTACTCCGAGGGCACCAATCCGACGAACGAACCGATGGTGTTGCCGGTGAACCGATTCCAGTCACCGATTTCCACCGCCAACGCGAAACCGGTCAAGGTGCTGACCCCGCGCAGGCAACACATCCGGCGGACAATCGGGGTGAACTCACTCGCCGCGGCCATCTCCTCGATCGCGGCATCGAGTCGCCGACGTCGGGCCTGCATCGTGAGCACATGGTCGTAGTCGGCGTCGAACGCCATCCGTGTCGCAGGCAAGATCAACTGCGGCGCCGCTTCGGTGCGCAACCACCGGTCGTGCGCTCCGGTCCATGCTCGGCCGCCGTAGTAGACGATGCCGTGCCGAAGCAGCAGCTTCGACAGGCGGTGACGCGCCCGCATCAGATCCCCGCGGCAATCCTCCCGGGCCCGCACCAGATCCCGGGCCGCTTCCTGATCGACGCTGGGGATCGCCACCGAGATGACCTCGTCCAGGCGCAGCAACCGGGCCAGGTGCAGAGCGTCGCGGGCGTCGGTCTTGACCCGGTCCCCGGATGGTTTCTGCAGCTTGGACGGCGCGACAACCTCACACCGGACGCCGGCGGCGGCCAGATCCCGATACAGTCCGAAACCGGTCGGGCCGGCCTCGTACGCAACTGCTACCGGCCCCGGCAGGCTCGATATCCAGGATCGGATGTGCTCATAGGACGGGGTCAATCGTCCCTGGACCACCTGACCGGTGAGACTGTCGATGGCCGCTGCCGCGACCGAACGTGCGTGCACGTCCAGTCCAATGCTCGTACGCTCGGTAAACACCGGGGCCTCCCACAATTGTCGGATAGGCCGGGCAGGCAGGTTCGTCTGCTCGGTAACCCACGAATCTTGTGCGTGAGGCCTCGGCCCGCAAGAGCGCTCTACCGGCTCCTTTCGGGGGGGCGTCCCTCGGTTACTGCTGACCCGCCCGGCGCAGGCCGGCGATGTCAACGTGGAGCACGCGCAGCGCAGCGAGCATGAACGACGTTGAGATCGTCCCCCGCGCCGGGCGCACCCTTTCATCGGACCGAGGGGACGTCCCGCCGCAACGGGAGCGAGCTCACGACAAGTCGTGCGTCACTCCATATCGTCTAGGCGTCGCTGGCGCAACAATGCGCCGGCCCGCACCGACTCGGTTCCGTTTGGGCATCCGCTTACGAAACGCAGGCGGACCGGCCCGTCGGCATGCTCGGGGGACGCCACTTCGTCCCCGGTGTGGGTTCGATGAAGAACTCGGTCTATCCGGACAGGCACGGTACTGGCTCCGTGGCATCCAATCTCGCAGCCTCCCAAAAACCTGTTGGCGGATCACGGCGACCACTGCTACTTTTCCGGAGGCCGTGCAAGAGAACGAGGAGGTGGTACCCGTGAACGCAGTATCGACATGGGTGCTCCCCTCCAGGGTCACGGCCGGGCGATAGGCCGCCCGGGAGCGCCGTTTTCGAGCACTCCCGAAAGGCACAACAATGCACTTCACTTCCGAACAACGCCTCGACGACGGCGTCCTCGAACGCACATTCACCCTCGGCGACATCCCCGGCATCCTGTGGACGCCCGAATCCGCATCCGCGCCGACGCCGGTGCCGGTGATCCTGGCCGGCCACCCCGGCGGACTGCACATGATGTATCCCCGCCTGGCGGCGCGGGCCATGCACGCCGCGACGGAGGGCTTCGCCGCGGCCACCATCGAGCTTCCCGGCAGCGGTGACCGGCCCCGTTCCGCCGCCGCCGAGCAGGCCCGCGCCGACCTGCGCCGGGCACTGGCGGCCGGCGAGCCGGTCGACGACGAGGTCGTCGACCGGCTCGTCCTCCCGCTGGTCGAAAGGGCGGTCCCGGAATGGCGGGCCACCTTGGATGCCGTCCTTTCGCTGCCCGAGATCGACGGCCCGGTCGGGTACTCGGGAGGGGTGATCTCCATCGGCATCCGGCTGGCGGTAGTCGAGCCACGCATCTCGGCCGCCCTCCTGTTCGCCGGAAGTGTCGTGCCCCGCACCATGTTCGAGGAGGCCCGGCAGGTCACCATTCCACTGCAGGTCCTGTTGCAGTGGGATGACGCAGGAAACGACCGGCAATCGGCCCTGGACCTATTCGACGCCTTCGGCTCCAAGGAGAAGACGCTGCACGCCAATATGGGCGGGCATACCGGCGTCCCGCAGTTCGAGGGGGACGCCGGGAATCGGTTCTTCGCCCGGCACCTGAAGTGAGGTCGGCCGGTCAGGGCCCGGCAGCAGACAGAGAGGAGCCGTCGGCCGGTATGCCGCTGATCGAGGACGGGCCCCGGCCCTCCTCGACAGCGGTGGCCAGCAGAGCACAACCGCCCCGATCAGCTGGTCTCCGACCACCGGCACGATACGGACCTGGTTTGTGACGAGGGCTGGTGCGCCATCGACTCGCCGAGACGGCTGGTGGTTGCGGGAGACCAGCGACGACGCCGCAACCAAGATTTACCTGGACTACGCTGCTGGGGCACGGTGGCCGCTCAGACGTCCAATGTCGATCATGAGGTAACGGGCACCGGGGACATCACTTCACGGCGCGCGGGCGGGCGGGACCGCCGAACCCGTCGAGACCGTCGATGCCGTAGCGCGACGACGCGATGTCCGCCGACTCGCCCGTCACGGCGGGAACGTCGTCGTGGCGACCACTGGTCGGTGAACCCCTCTCGCCCGCAGGTACGGAGCCCGGTTTGGGTTCGGTGTAGGTCGGGCCTGCGGCATGACCTGCACCCGAGACGCCTGGGCCCCTGGTTATACAGAGCTAGCGTCGGCGGGTCATGCTCACTACACGCGTTTTGGCATTGAAGGCGGCCTTCAATGCGCGGTCCGCAATCGATCCGTCGGGCGGTAGAAGTTTGATCTGGCGGGCGAACTCCATTTGGTCGTAGCGCACCGTGTTGGTGACGACCTTCCCGTCGACGATGACGAAATGGTCGAATCCGTCGAACTCGATTCGCTGCCCCGTGGCGGCGATGCCCACGAAAGTGCCAACGTGCTGGCCGGACACGTGCCAGTGGAGCAAGACGTCATCGCCGGACTCGGCGATCGAGACGATCTCGAAGGCGAAGTCGGCGACGGCGTCGAAGACCTGGTTGAAATAGGTGGCGACCTCGGTGCTTCCACGGCATGTCCCGGTAGGAAAGTGCACGAGGGAGTCGGCGGCCCAGAAGTAGTTGCGGAGGCTGTCGACGTCGTGGGCGTTGATGCGGTCGATCGCCCACCGGACGAGGTGCGTTTTGGAGGCGTCGTTCGGCGGAGGGACAGCGGACGAGGTAGGGCCGCGCTCGGGCATCTCTACTCCTTGACGTTGAGCACCGATTCAGCAGCGTTCGGCAGCATCCAGATACCGGTCTGGGGCGGACCATAACTCACGACGCTCGGCACGCGAGGCTAAACGCGACATGGTGACTCTCGGGAGCTGGGACATCATCAGCAGCACGGCGGAAGGTGTGGGAGTGGATCTGCACGCCATAGGCGTGGTCGGTTTCGATGTGGTGCTGATGGGGATTCGACTTCGCCACCGCATTGGGAGAGTGTCGTCGCGTCAGCTCGCGTGTGCGTGCGGGCGCGGGGGAAGCTGGGCGAGGAGCTGCTCCCATTCGTCGAACCGGACGGCGTCCGGTGCACACCGAGAGGACGGGGATCCGGCAGCGAGGTCGACCAGGTTCCGGGCAGCACCGACCACGGTCAGGTGATGACGGCGGGACACGTCGAGAAGTTCGTCGAAGGCCCGGGCGTCACTGCAGCGGCGGGCAGCGATCAGGATGCCCTTCGCGGTGGCGAGAAGTTCGCGACCATCAAGGCGCCGGCGGGGTGTCAGACGGGTCGGGGCGGGAAGCGGGCTCAGTGGTGATTCTGCAGTGGCCTCGATCATGCGTTGTCCTTCGCTCTCGTGCATCGGCCGGGACGCGCCGGTGTACCGGCGGATGATCCCGGAGCCGACGTGAATGTGAGTCACGTCACTGCCGAATGCCCGACCAGTTCTAGCACACGGCTGCCGCACCTGCCATCTACACAAACGTTCAGGTACGGCGCGGCCGCTCGTCCCCGTCGGTCCTGCCGAACCCCGGCACCGGGGTCCACCATGGTGGCGGTGGGATCCCCCGCCGGATCTCGTCATTTGCTCAGAAGTCTTCGTCGATGCACGCCAGACGGTCACCCGCCATCCCCGCCTGGCCGGGACCGGTCATCGTTCGTTGTGCGTGCAGCACCACGGATTTGGCCTCATCGGGACGGAATTCCCAGTCCACGGTCGTCGACGACTGAGCGCTACCGCTCTGGTCGGTGGTGACGTCGAGCCAGATCTCGTTCTGCGGGTTCGCGTAGGCGGGATCCGACGACGGCTTGTCCGGGGTGGCCGCGGGGTCGACGTCGTTCTGGTAGTGCGGCCCCGAATCCGCCGGTTGCGGTCCGCACCGCCGGGTGTGCACGTGCACACCGAAGTCGCGGTTCGGTGCCAACCCGGTCGCGGAGAACGTGACCGTCGTGCGGCCGTCTCCCTTCTCGGCTTCGACGTCCACCGACGAGCCCACCGGAACGGCGACCTGATCGTAGGTGAACGCGTCGTCCTCGCCGACCTCACCAGGGAGCTGGAACGCCCCCTCCGCTCCGGGAACCACCACACCGGTCGTCGCCTCGGACGGTGACGGCGGGGTCTCGACGGTGGCCTGCTCATCCGTCGCGTCGCTACCGCATCCGGCGGCGACGAGAGCAACCACGAACATTCCTGACATCACGATCGCGCCTCGAGTATTCATACCTTCGGCAATTACCCCGACCCGGCAACCCCAAATCAACGGGAATCAACGGGCGAGCGCATGAGCCGACACCGCAAAAGGATTCACGCCACCCCAGTCCGGCCGGATACCCGACATAAGTTCGAGAAGATTCTCGGGGCGCACCCATTCCAGGAGGTGCTGGCCAGTGCGTTCTAGGAGGTGGCCGCGCGGGCGGACACGCCGAGGTAGATCAACACCAACACCACCCACCCGGCGCCCCTGCCAGATTGGCCAGCTGCCACCCGCCGCCAGACCCGGTACGCGACCACGAACGCCCCGAGGCCGCCGAGCAGCAAGATTGCTGTCGCCACGAACGCCAGCACCATCCGGGCCGGGCCGGAACAGAGCAGGGTGTGTCCGTCGTCGGCACACTCGCGCCGACCGGTGGCCGCCCACCCCACGGTCAGCCCCATCGCCGCCAGCGCCACCGCGATCACCACACCTGCATAGATGGCGGCACTACGGAAAGCGGACCGGTCCGACCAGCGTTTCTCCACATGCGCGTCACATCCGTCCGCCCCTTTCAGCTGTCGAGGGTCGCGGAGCGGTCACCACGCGTGACAGTGAACGCCAGGTCGCACTCATTTCCGCAGGTCTCACACCTGGTCATGGTCTCCCCCACCCCCTCCCTCACTCATGGCGCCGCCGACCGCCCCGACCGCCGCCGACCGCGCCGAAGCCGTATCCCGCACCCTGTCAGCTAGCGCGCAGACTGACCCCGGTCGCGTTCCGCCACTTTCCAGTGGTCGGGTGCCCGCGGACGCGCGCCGGCACACGCGACTCCGGGTCAATCGGGTGCTTCGTCGCCGGCGTCGTCCGGGATGGTGTCCGTCCGCTCGGCGGCGGTGTCGGGCGCTGACTCAGGTCGGTGCTTTTCGGCGACTCGCTCCTCGATATCGTCGACCACCTCCGACAAATCCTTCCGGTATTCGGCCGCCTCGTCGTCCTCCGGTGTGCTCATGTTCGTATCCTCCTTCCGGTGGTGACCCGTGGCCGCGCAAATGGCG